>JAIRYT010000088.1 GCA_031267675.1 Treponema sp.
TTACCGTTTCGTTGATAGCCTCTTCATCGCGGGCAAGGTGTTCCCGGCGTTCATGTTCGGCGCGGTCCACGGCGGCGCGGTGTTCCTCGGCTCGCTCGGCGGCCTTTTGGACCGCTTCGGTTACCGTTTCGTTGATAGCCTCTACATCGCGGGCAAGCTGCTCCCGGCGTTCATGTTCGGCGCGGTCCACGGCGGCGCGGTGATCTTCGGCGCGCTCCGCGGCTTTTTGGACCGCTTCGCCCAGTGTTTTGTTGATAATTTCTATATCGCGGGCAAGCTGCTCCCGGCGCTCATGTTCAATGCGGTCCACGGCGGCGCGGTGATCTTCTACCTGGCGTTCAACGGTTTCCGCGGTGGCTTGCAGTTCGTTCACGGTGGATTGAACCGATGACAGCAGCGATTCCGCGGTTTTTTGTAACGCGCCGGCATTTTCCCGTTCAAAGCGCAGTTCAAGCGCGCCGACATTTTTTTCGATTTCACCGGCCCTGGCCCCGGCGGCGCTGATCTTTTTTCCAACCTGCTCCACAAAGGACGCTTCGTCCCGCAGGCGGTTTAAATTTTCCTGGACGCGCGCGGTGGTCCGCACCAGTTCTTCCATTGATTTATCGTAGGCGGTAATCCGCTCCCCGATCTTTGCCACCGCGTCCGCCTTTTCGGCAAGCGATTCGTCGGTAAGGGCAAGGCGGTTAAGCACTTCTTTGGCGGATGTTTTTTGAACTTCAAGCTCGACCCCGTAATCACGCACGGCGGCGGCTTTTTCTTCGGTAAAGGCGGCAATATCGTCTTTAAGCCGCTTTCCGTATTCGCGGGCCAGATCGACCGAGCGGTTGCCGCGATCCATGTAGCGGGTAAGCGCCACAATGGCGGCCGCGACAGCGAGGGTTAAAATATTGCCAATGGTAATAATGCCCACTGTTTCTACCCTAGCACATATTTGACCAATTGGCGATAGTCCCGAAAAACAAAATCGGCGCAGTCTGTTCCGCCAAAACCCGCGCGTCCGGTGCTTAGGGGCCCGCGTTTGATCAGCGCCGTCTTCATGCCGGCGGCTCTGGCGCCCGCCATGTCAAAACGGGGGCTGTTCCCCGTGTACAGGATGGTTTGGGGTTCCAGGCCCAAAGAGCCGGCCATGGTTTCAAAGGGAAGGCGGCAGGGTTTAAGGCAGCCGGTTTTTTCGCTGCAAAGCGCCGCGTCAAAAATTTCGTCCAGATGCAGATACACAAGTTTGCGTTCGGGCGGAAAGTCAGAAAGAAGTCCAAGGCGCAGGCCCGCTTTTTTAAAAGTGGCAAGCGTTTCCCTGACATGGGGAAAGAGATTTATGCGCTTAAAACAGTCTTCCCAGCGGCGGTAGATTTTTTCTTCCAGGTATTGTTCATCTATCCGGGCGCCAAGGATTTCCGACATAAGGGCCGCCTGCCGCCGGTAAAAATCGTTTCGGATATTTTTTTGACCGTCGCGGTGAAGCCGCCGCCGCGTCAGCGCAAAGGCCCGGTAAAAACGGGGATGGCGCAGAAGGGGAATAACAAGGCGCAGGTAAAAGCGGTAATTGGGATAAAGGGTTCCGTCAAGATCAAACGCGATGCCTTTTAAATCGTTTCCTCCCTCTCCCATTACACGGGAGCGTATCACATTCAACTGGAAATATAAACCCGTTCCCCGGCGGCCACCGGCCGGGTAATCCATACATTGCCGCCGATAACCGCTCCCCGGCCAATCACCGTATCGCCGCCAAGTATGGTCGCGCCGGAATAAATGGTAACGTCATCTTCAATGGTAGGATGCCGTTTTGTGCCGGCGTTTGTTTTTTTTACCGAAAGCGCTCCCAGGGTTACCCCCTGATAGATTTTTACATGGTTGCCGATTACCGTAGTCTCGCCGATTACCACGCCGGTGCCGTGATCGATAAAAAATGACGTGCCGATTTTTGCCCCCGGGTGAATGTCGATGCCGGTCTGCTTGTGAACAATTTCGCTCATCATGCGGGGAATCAAAGGAACATTGTGTTCCCACAAATAATTGGCAAGCCGGTGCACCATAATCGCGTGGAGTCCGGGATACGATAAAATTACTTCTTCGTGGCTTTTTGCCGCCGGATCGCCCTGAAAGGCCGCTTCTACATCGTCCGCCAGTATTTCGCGCAAAAGGGGGAGTTCTTCAAAAAATACGCCGACAAGCAATTCCGCGGCGGCGCGGCAGGTTTTGCAGGGGCTTTTGCCCCCTTCAATCCGCTGGACAAAGGCAAAGGTTTTTTCTACTTCGCGCTCCAGGCAGCGGGCCGTGCGGTTTACCCGCTCGGCGGTAATCATTGCGAGCTTGTCATGATCCAGCGCTTCCATTTCGCCAAAACCCGGCAGCATAAGTTCGCAGAGTTCGCGCAGTATTGTTTCAATACTGCGCTGCGAAGGAAGGTTTTCTTCTCCGGCGGTATTAACAAGACCCTGCCGGGCGTACGACGCAACCAGCGCGTCTATACTTTTGTTTAGATTAGGCACATTGTCCTCCCCAGAACGCATCGATGTGAATTCCGCACGAAGAGAGCCCCCTTCGCGCAAACGCGGCTTTAACGCCGGAACCAAAAAACGCCCCCAGTTCCGCGGCGCTTTGCCGCACCGCCGCTTCGCCCAGCGCGACAAGTTCTTTCTTTCGCGAAAAATCAAAAGGCGACGATTTGTCAACCGCGTGAATAAGCAGATCGGCGCGGCCGGCGCTTTCTTCGGTTTCGCTTACATGGATAAGGGCGTCAAAACAGCGCATTACTACCTGTGTGCCGTTCTTGAACGAATGGGGCGGGAGCACCCGCCACCGGCGCGTGTCAACGGCAAGCACGCGGCTGATTCCCAAAGAGGCGCTGTACTCGCGGGCAAAACGCACCGGAAGATTATCGGCCACGCCGCCGTCAATATAACAAAAATCGCCGTCGACAAGGGGTTCAAAAAGAAAGGGAAACGACATTGACGCGCGCATCGCCTTGGCAACGGATCCGGAATGAAACACGACTTCCCTGCCGGTACATAAATCTACCGCGTTGCAAAGAAACTTGATGGAACAGTCTTCAAAGTTTTTTTCGCCCGACAGTTCTTCGAATATTTTTAGGATTTTTTTGCCGGAATCGATCCCGCTTTTAGAGGCGATGTTTCCCAAAATCTGCCCGGTTTGAAAAAGCTTGCCAATGGGGCCTTCGATCCGAAAAACGGGGCTTTCCAGAACGGCGGCAATATCCAGCTTGTCCAGCACATAGCTTTTTAATTCGCGCTCGCTCATTCCCGCCGCGTAAAGACCGCCGATGATTGCGCCCATGGAAGCGCCGACCACCAGCGCCGGCGGCGGGTATCCCGCTTCGTGCAGGGCGCAGAGCGCTCCTACATGAACAAGCCCCCGCGCTCCGCCGCCCGAAAGAACCAACGCCCACCGTAAGTCACGATTTATTTTCATGATCTGTTACCTCCGGATTAAGTTCCAGCGCTGTACGAAAAAAGCCTTCCGCTTCTTCCTTGTTTCCTTTTTTTAGGGCAAGAACGCCAAGATTGCAGATTATTTTGGGATTGTCCGGATCGCTTAAAAACGCCTTTTTAAGGCTGCGTTCGGCTTCGTCATAGTCCCCCAGTTCCATGCGGCAAATGGCAAGTTCGTTGCGGGCGTCGCTGTTGTCGCAGCCGTGTTCGACGGCCTTTTCAAAACAGGACGCGCCGTCTTCCCAGCGGCCGAGGCGTCGCAGTCCCCATCCAAGCAAAAACCAGCCTTTGCCCGACTGCGGATAGCGCGCAAGAAAATTCCGTATTTTAGGCAGGGCTTCTTCTTCCCTGCCGCTGTCTTTTTTCATCAGGAGATCGCGCGCGTCGCGAAAGTCGTCGTCTTCAAGATTGTTGTTTTTAATTTCCTGTAAAAGCGCGGCGGCGGCTTTCTTTTTGTTTGTTTCTTCGTCATTATCGTCTTCCGGCATACCGGCCGCGTCAAGAAACGATTCAAGGCAGTAGACCGCGCGGCGGTAATTACCGCTCCGGTTAAAGAACAGTCCGGCATAAAACAAAATGTCCTGTTCCACCGAACCCCGGCAGTCTTCGGTTACGGCAAGCGCTTTTTCCCACGCGTCAAAAGGGCCGGTATCCCCGTCCGATTCCGAAAAAATCGCCTGGACAACCAGCGCTTTGTTTAAAAGGACAAGCGGATGATCCGGCACAAGTCCTTCGAGCAGCAAAAAAATTTCCAGCGCGCTTTTATTGTCGCCGTTGCGCGACTTTAAAATAGCCGCCGCGTTTAATTCGTGCAGAATAGCCGGTTTTACGGCGTTGATAATCGCGCGGTAATATTCGCTGTGTTCCCCTTCGCTGTCCAGGGACAGACAGCGGAGCATTCCCGACAAAAACATTTCTGTGGTTAATTCGCGCCGGTTTAATTCTGTTTCGTCAGGGCCCAGTTCTATCGGCAACGGTATCGCCGTGTCAATTCCGCCCAGGCTTTTGGACTGTTCTTCGTTTATCGTAATAAAAACGAGCCTTCCCTGTTTCATGTTGCCTGCACCGGAGGAATTTTTGCTTCCTCTTTTTCGCCTGGGGGAGCCTGTGCCGGTTCTTTTTCGTCTGCCGGGGACGGTTCCTTTTCTTTTGCCTCTGCCGGAATCTGCTGCCTTTCCTGGCGCACCAGGACGCTGCCCAGGTAATCGTTAAGCCTGATTTTGTAGCCCATGGGGACTTCGGTAAATTCCGCGGCCAGCGCGATAAGTTCCTTGCGGCCTTCGACCGCTTCGGAACGGATAAAACTCCCCCTCAGCATAAAACTTTCCCTTGGGTCGTCAAAATCAACGCGCAGGCCCGCTTCGCGGTTTACCAGGAATTTTGCCACTCCCATCATTATCAATTTTGCGCCGGAAAAAGAAATGTCGCGCAGTATACAGCGTCGCGGCACGCCCTGAATAAAGACAGAGGTTTCTTTGGCGCACAGATTCATTTTGCGGATTACCTCGGCGGTAAGCAGAATACGCTCGTCTTTTCGTTTGGCCGAAGCGACATTGGCGTCAAGCAGCTTTCCCATAATTTCGATAAGGTCGTCGGGCGGCCGCTGGGTAAACACCAGATTAAACAGGGCTATGTCTTTGGAACCGCTGTAGGGACTGTATCCGTTTGCCCGCGCCGCCACCGAAAACGCCACCGGCGTTTCAACTTCGGGTTTTTTAAAACAAAAACGCAGACTTACCGAATTGTTTGCCTTTTGCAGTTTTTCGATTATTCCCGTCTGAATATTGGAGGCGACCTTTGCCCCCTCGAACGAACTTGAATAGATAACGCAGGGCCAAAAATCATGACCGCTTTTAAGAAAAACCTGCTGGGTCAAAAGGCCGGTTACCTGCATAATTTCTTTGGAATAGGTTACATTTATGGTTTTATAGCGTTCATAATAGGCGGAAATCCTCTGGCTGGTCATGATGCCCATATACCTTAAATATATACGCCTTTGCAATCTTGGTCAATTAAGATTATATTAAGGTGAGATTGGAATGAATACAAAAAAAGAGGCGGCAGGCGCTAAACCCGCCCGTTTAAAAGATCTGTTTTCGGATCGTTTTTTGGACACCTGGAAACTGCTTTCGGAGACGACCCAGTTTTTAAGCAGAACCCGGGTTTTTCACCAGTATGAAGAAGAACTGCGGCGCTGGCGGCACGAGCTGCAAAGCGCCGGAAAAAACACCTCGGCGGAAAAACAGGTGCGGGGCGAAATTACCGAGGTGCGCAAATCGCTGCGCCAAATGGGCTACGATCTTGCCCTTGCCCGGCAGCAGCTGGTTATCGACGGGTTCCGCAACGACGCTTCCCAAAAAGAAGGATTTAGGCGGGTGGTGCTGTTTTTTGCCGATGACAACATCTACTGGCTTGCAGGAGACGATAACCACGTTACGCTGTCCGAAATGCTTGAGCGCGAACTTGAAAGCCTGCGGACGCGCAATCTGCAGATTCGGAGCAAACATTATCTGTGGTACAAGCGGCGCGGAAACGATCTTGTTCTTTCCGGATCCGATACGGAAACAAAAGAAGATTTTGAACGGCTCAAGGCAATGGGCGACGCAAACAGCCTGGTAATTCTGTCAAAACTAAAGGGGCTCAAAGGATGAAGAAAACAGCGTATATAGCGGCGGCGGCCGTTCTTTTTGCGGCCTGTTCCGGCATGCAGACGGCAGGCGAAGTTGACCCGTACGGCGATTATTATAAAAACCCGTCCGCCATGGAAAAACCGGCGGGGCTTTCTTTTCGGTACGAGGCGCTTCCCGATCTTTCTGTTCCGGCGGAAGCTGGCGTGATGGACGATGACGATTCGCTGCGTGATACGCTGAACCTTATTTTTACCGAAGCCTATGTCGAAACCCTGCTTCGCGGCCTGCCCATGTCCGGCGTTTTGGGAAGCGACCGTATACACAAATGGCCTCCCGCTTCGCCCGCGGGGTGGAGCCAAAATTTTGAAAGCGCCGATAAAACGCCAAACAGCTGGGGTATTCCGGGTTTTGTACTTGCGGTGGCGGCGCTGGAAGATCCCGTGGCGGCGTATCTGGTTTACGGCGATTTATTAAACCGCTACGGAATAAGCGCCGGGTTTAACGGCGAGAACGGCGCGCCGGGTTACGGGGTTCCGTACGAAAGCGGACGCTTTCAGGGCGGCGCGGCGGTTCAGCATTTTTCGCGGGGAACAATCAGGATAAGCCGCGCGGGAAGCGCTTTTATTCCCGCAGGCAGAACGCTTGCCCAGGATATCGAAAAAGAATTTAACCTGAACGATCCGGTAGAGCGGCTGTTTGCAAATCACGCGGCCGCCGTTTTCGCGGAACGTTACGCCGGCTCTTCCGCCCGGCCCTGGCGTAAAGACGGCGGCATTGAACACATTGGCTTTTCGCGGCCCTGGCTCATCGAAGGAACAGTGCCGTTCCAGATAAACGGATTGTATCTGCTTGCCTGCAACGGCGGCAGGGACGCGTTTGTACTGCTTGAACAAGATCCCGCGCAGGCGGTAAAGCTTCCCGTCCGGGTGCGGCATATAAGCGCGCCAATTCTAAACGCGCTCATTCATTCATCAGTAGAAATCGAAGGCGTCAAAGCGGAACGGGCGCTTGGCCGGGGAGGCGGCTCCGTCTACGCGCGCGCCGTAATCGGCGGCTTTGCCGTATACGGCCTTCCCCTGAGCGACATGATCCCGCTGAACGCGGAAGCCGCCGATAATACGGTGGAAAACCCGGCGCGGTACCGGGCGGCGCAGCGTTTTTCGCGGGGATGGATTAGCGCGGATTTACAGCCGGAGTTTCAACCGCTTCTTTTGCCGGAGGAAGCGCTTCCTGAATCTGCGGCGCCTGGAACAGGGATTGCGGGGAAGGAGATTGCGGAGATTGAAGTGATTGGGGAGATTGAGGCAACGGTTGAAGAGTCTGTTGGTCCGCCGCCTGTCCAATCGCCGGCTGTTCCTTAAACGCGTAAAGCCGCGCAAGTATGGTTTCGATTTTTTGCGCGTACTGGGTGTCCGCCGCCCAGGTTCCGGAAAGCCCGCCGGTTGTCGGCGCGCTGCCCCTGCGTACCCAGCGGTAACGCGGGTCAACCAGTTCGCCCTTGAGCGGATCGGTAGTGGCGTACGCCTTTAAATGCTGAATGTGCGCGCGCACCCCAATCCGCGGCTCGCTGAACGATTCGCCGGGGATTCCCTCGCCAATGGAGCCAAGCCCGCAAAAATTATTCATTTGGGGAGTTACCAGACCGCCAAAGCTTAAAAACCCCGTTTCAAGGCACATTTGGGCAAACGCCACATCGTGATTAATTCCCTCAATTTTGGCTTCTTCTACATAAAAGAGCGCCAGAGAGCCCGCGTATCCGGGGCTGATTTGGGAATTGGCGCTTAGTATAAACCGGGCAAGCACGCCGGCTTCGACTGCGCCGTCTCCCAAAAGCAGCGTGCCGGGCGCGGCCAAACCCGGCCCTTTTTTACGGCGGTCAATTTTTGTTGTGCGTTCTTCCTGAACCGGAACCGGTTCCCGGACCTCGTCGCGTTTTTTTACAAAAGGGCCGCGCGCAAAGAGCGCGCCCGCCGCCAAAAAAAGCAAGAGGGGCAGACATCGTTTTACGTGTATCATCATCGACATCCAAGAGTATCGGCGCGATTGACCTAAAGGTCAATCGCCGCCAAGCTGCTGCGCAGCTTGCGAGTTTGCCGGCTGGGCAGCCTGCGGCTGCTGACCTAAAGGTCAATCGCCGCCACCTGCTGCGCAGGTGCGAATTTATTCGCTGGGCAGCCTGCGAACCGGTGAGCGCGACACACCAGCCGCCGTAAAGCAGTTAAAAAGGATTCTCCGTCACTCCCGCCTTGTCCTCCTTACACTGTACCTCGCGGATTTTTCACCACAAAGTCGTCTATGATAAAAGTCAAGCTATTTTTTTTGGATTTCCCCCGGTTTTCTCAAGAAAGGAGCGGTATTGCCATCTTGGTTTCATGGTTGCGCGGGTCCAAGGCATATTCCCGTTTCTTGATCATCTGATAGATCTCCGCTAATACCCGCCGCCGTAATCCCATCCTCACCAGTCCCGCCTTCTTGTACTCGCACAACCGTTCATACCACCTCCCCAGTTTCGTACCGGCTCCCGTCATATGAATCAACGACTGGGTCAACAGTGTCGAGGCAAGTTTCCGCCCCTTCTTGTTCGTCCCGCGGATACTTACGGACGTGTTCGAGTTCGCCACCCGCGGCCCGGCCGGACAATCCAGGGTTTTAGGAGGGTTTTCATGAACTTTATCGGTATCGACTTACACACCAACCGGTTCACCTGTTGCTACCGGAACGAGCGGTCGTCGGTAGACAA
>JAIRYT010000030.1 GCA_031267675.1 Treponema sp.
ATCTTTTTTATCATCTGCCTTAAAACCCGAAAAATAGTCCACTACAACGTCACTACAAACCCGACCAGACAATTTTTACGTTTACAGCTTTCAGAGTTTGATTACTGCTATCCGAATTCGCACCTGATCCATGACAATTCGGGAGAATTAAAATGGTTCCCCTACAACTGGTATTCAATTAAGGATATTCCCACCGTGCCGTATTCTCCCAACCTGAACGCTTACGCGGAACGTTTTGTAAGGTCGCTGCGGCAGGAATGTCTTGACCATTTTATTATATTTACGTGGACGCAGTTGCGCCGTATTATAAAAGAGTATATCGGCTATTACAACAATTACCGGCCCCACCAAGGGCTGGGCGGCATTCCGAACACCCCGCCGGACCAGCCGGCGACCGGAGCGATTAAACAAAAACCGCTGCTCTTCGGGTTACACAACCATTACTACCGGGAAGCGGCGTAAGCGTTATTTGTAAAACCATTTCTCACCGTTTTCACGTAGGATAGTTATGTCCGCGTGTCGAAAAATCCGGCTGTTTTTTGGTAAATTTCCGGCTTCCGCGCTCTGTTTCGGATCAGTTTTCCCGCAGTCCCTTGTTAAAAATTTCCCGCGCCTTCGGTTTTTTTACCGATTTTCGAATAAGTTGACACTTCGGCTCTAATTTTCCCCTTGTCTACGAATAATCCGCTTGAACGACTTTCATTGATATTATTAGTCAAAACTAGGTATAGGGGAAGACTTGATCGGTCGCTATTAATAAAATCAATCATTCTAGAGCTTGAGATAACACTGCACATATAATACCTGTAATCAACATTGTATACTGACGGTGGAATTGATTTATGAAAACGTGTATTAAATATTTCTATTATGAGCATTGTTACCTCCCCGGAGGTGCCTATCCAATAACTTTCATTCTTGCTGACTTTATTCTCTAGGAGAAACTCTGTTGTCTCAAATGAATCAAAACTGTATTCTTTACTCAAAGTCTCAAGTTGTCCCTTAACCGCATCTGCCTTATACGTCACATATATTTTATCTCCACTTTTTTCAAATATCTCAATAAAACCAAGAATAGTTCCTGTTGTAAAATCATACAAATCAAATTTTCCATTTCTTAACCGATCTTCTTTTGTTTCATCAACAGGGTATTCTCTGCGAAGAATTCTGCTTAAGATTTGACCTCGCATTACGAGAATAGCCAGAGGAACCTGGACACAAAAATACAAGACAATTACGATTATGGTGGTTTTATTCAGTTTTTTCATGGCTCAGTTGGGCCCTGCTTTACATAATCAATCGGCTCGACATATGACCTCTCAGATCTCTTGTCTACATACGAGAAAGGAACCGGATAAGTCTGAAAATCTTTTTTTATTCTTTCTGTATCATACGAATCATAAATTTTATTTGCCTCCAGTTCATATTGTAATAAATTTCTTTGGTCAATTAAAAAATTTCTCTCATTAAGAGGAGAATCTGTTGACCCGCTTATTAATTTTTCCAATCGCAACAATTCTTGTTCAGCACCCCTTATAAAAGCCTTTCTGGATTCATACAATACTATACTAGGTAATATTTCAGCGCTGCTACTTGCGAGACCAGCGACCGTAGCTATCTTACCAATGTATCCAGGTGCAAATCCTATTAAACCAATAATGTTTGAGAACGCCTCTTCACGCGCTGCTTGGGTAGGAAATTGTTGGTTGTACAATGACCGTGGTACCTCGCCAAGTGGTGCCGGGGTTAGTAAATATGTTGCCGCAGGTGAAGTGGCTTTATCAAATACCGTTGCGAGGAATTTCAATATACCTTTAACACTTATGCTTCCATCCGGATCCACCAGCTTTATCGGATTATTCCCCGCGTAATGGTAGGTGTGCAGGTTGACGTAGTTGTAAACCCCGCCCATGCCCGGCAGGTTCCGGTTCCGCTCGCGTACTTCGTCGTTTACCGGCGCGCCCGGTATATATTCCCCCATCGCGGGGTCCGTTGACAGCCACAACGCGGTCTGCGGGTTCAGGTAACGCGCGCCTTTTTGCGGGCAAAAAAACACCTCCGCCGGTCCGGAATTCGCGGTCCGGGCGGGGAAACGCGCTTCGGGGGAACGGTTTAAGGCCGGTTTCGCGCAAACCATGTCTCAGCATAACACGGAATTCGCGGCATCATCAACAAGTTTCTCGGCGAATCTTTTAGCGACCCGCCCGCGGCGGTTCCGGGGGAGATCCAACGGTCAATCCCCGCCAGGCTGCCAGGATTAAAAATCGTAATCCTGCGTTATAACAAAATGGCAGGACGTTGGGGACCATGCGCGGCACTTGTCGTAGATTGGGTTTTAGCGCAATCTGCTCCTGCGGCGGCATCGCAGGAATTAGCCGAGTCATGGAACGTGAGGCATCTCGGTACAATCGTCCCAAAGTACCGAAAAAAGACACTGTGCGGAAAATCGAGGAAGGGGGAAACCCTAAGGAGCTATGGTTTACGAACAAAAATTTTTGGACAAAGGGTTGCTGTGCCGGTACGGTAGGATTAGACGAGAAACACCGGTTTATACGCCGAATTTCCAGCAGCTGCGAGTCTGTCTGGGGCCGCATTTGCGGTTCATTGCCGCAATGCGAAGACTTGACACAGTTCCCGCTTTATACTAGCATGAACCGTACAATACTAATCGTCCCCGGGGCTGGTTCGGACCTGCGGGGGCTGTTTCAGCGGACCGGACCCCGGCGCGGCCGGTATTGAGGAGGATTTGAATGAGCGCGCGAATTAGACTTAAAAAGTTTGGGACCAAAAAACGGCCCTATTACCGCATAGTGGTAATGGAACGGACGGCTCCCCGTGATGGAAAGGCGATTGAGGAGCTTGGGTATTATCATCCTATCGAAGCGGGGGATAACCAGATCGTTTTCGATGCCGGCAAGGTTCGTTCCTGGCTTGAAAAGGGAGCGACCGCCACCGATACGGTTCGAAGTCTGCTCAACAAGAAAAATTTTTCCATGGAAAGCGCAAAATAATACCTGCCTGCCTTACACAGCAAAACCTTTGGCGGTAACGAAAGGAGAATTCTGGTGGAAAAAGATTTAATTGAATATATTGCTAAATTTCTGGTAGACAGCGCGGAAGCGGTTTCCGTGAATATTGTTGAAGGCGAAAAGTCGACCATACTGGAACTGCGGGTAGCGCCGGACGATATTGGCAAGGTAATCGGCAAACACGGTCGTATTGCCAAAGCGATGCGCACCGTACTTCAGGCGGCGACCGCGCGGACCGGTAAACATACGGTTCTTGAGATCCTCGACTAGCCGGCGAAACCGTGAACGCATGATGTCTATCGTGCATCATGGATGAACGATAACGATAATGATAATGGAATAGATGAAAGATGAATTCGTCATCGGCCTTGCCGGTTCGCCCTTTGGCCTGGACGGCCGCATAAAAATACATTCACTTTCGGGCTTTACCGGTCATTTGCTTGGCATGAAGAACGCCGCCGTCCGTGTTGGCGGAACAACAACGGTGTATAAAGTCGAAGCGGCTTTTTCCGCCCCGCTTAGTATAAAACTGGCGGGCGTTGACAGCCCCGAAGCGGCCAGGGCGCTTAAAGGGGCGGAAATTCTGGCGGATCGCGCCGGCGCGGCGCCCCTGGAAAGCGGCGAATTCTACATCGAAGATTTAAAGGGACTTGCCGTATTTTCCGGCGGTGAACAGGCCGGCGTAATCGGCGATGTGATCGAAGGTGGCGGCGGTTTTCTGGTCGAGATTGTACGCGGTTCGGGTAAAAAATGCCTTGTTCCCTTTCGGAATGAATTTTTTGGACGCTTGGATATTGAGGCGGGAACAGCCGAGCTGCTGGCCCCCTGGATTTTGGATGATGTGATATGATGTGATTAATGAAATTTAGCGTTCTTACCCTGTTCCCCGAAATTATCGACGCCTACTTTGCCATCTCCATAGTCGCAAAAGCGCTAAGCCGGGGAATCCTTGAATATCAGGCGATAAATATTCGCGACTTTGCCGCAGACAGGCATCACAGCTGCGATGACGCGCCCTACGGCGGCGGCCCGGGAATGTTAATGCTTCCCGAACCGCTAAGCCGGGCGATTCAATCGGTTACGGAAACCTCGCCGGCAAAGGACCGCTGTCTGGTATATCTGACGCCTTCGGGCAAGCCGTTTACCCAGGAAAAGGCGGCGGAATTCTCGCGTAAAAAAGAATTGATCCTTCTGTGCGGACGCTATGAAGGTATTGACCAGCGGATTATCGACCTCTACGTAGATGAAGAAGTTTCGCTGGGCGACTATGTGCTTTCTTCCGGCGAAGTCGCGGCCCTTACGGTGATTGATACGGTGTACCGCCTGGTTGACGGCGTAATTACCCCCGAATCGCTTGCCGAAGAAAGTTTTTCCGGAGGGCTTTTGGAGTATCCCCAGTATACACGTCCCGAAATTTTTGCTACACTGGAAGTGCCCGGGGTTCTGCTTTCGGGACATCACGAATATATACGGCGCTGGCGCCTTAAAAAACGGATCGAGAAAACCCTCGCCAACCGGCCTGATTTGATTGCGGCTGGTCTGGCGGGACGTTTCGATGCCGAGACTGTTGCGCTCGTTAAGGAAGGACAAAATGAACGAGATTCGGGCAATTGAAGAATCCCAGATGAAGAGTGAATTGGACGATTTTAAGGTGGGCGACACCGTTAAGGTTCATTTCAAGATTGTAGAAGGAAAGACAGAGCGTATCCAGGTTTACGAAGGCCTTGTCATCGCCATGAAAAATTCCCGCATCGGCAAAACCTTTACCGTTCGCAAGAATTCCTATGGCGTGGGAGTTGAGCGCATCTTTCCGATTCATTCGCCCCGGATTGCCAGGGTGGAACTGGTACGACCGGGCCGGGTGCGGCGGGCCAAGCTTTACTATATCCGCGAAAAGATCGGCAAGGCCGCCAAAATCAAGGAACTTATCATACGAAAAAGCGCCAAAGAGCCGGCCAAAGCCGCGGCCGCCGAAGTCTAAATTGCCGGCGCAATGTGGAATTCCCCGGTATGAGCGCAGGGTTCTGTAGCCGGCTGTGAGAGTATCCGCGCTTTCGTCCGGCGGACCGTCCGCAAAAACAGGCGCGGCGCAAAAAGCGCAAAAAGCGCAAAAAGCGCCCAAAGCGCCCAAAGCGCAAAAAGCGCAAAAAGCGCAAAAAGCGCCTTTTACGCCGCCGCGCACGCTTGCGCGGCTCATCGCCGACCTTAGTCTGCCAAAAGATTCGCTTTCCCGGCGGCTGATATCCGCGGCGCGCTTTTTTTCGCTTCCCCTGAATAAGCCGCTGCTTCATCAATTCCGCACCCAGGCGCTGGCCCACAAAAGCCGGCGCCTGCGCGAAGCGGCGCCGCTGGCCCTTGCCGCCGCCGCCGCAAAAAACCTTAAACTTACGGCAAAGGCGCTTGAACAGTACGCCGGGGCGATTCGGGGCGAAACCCCGCGCGAGGACAAACCCGTCCAGGAACGGCAGGCCGGCGACCACGGCGGGACGAATGACGCTTCGGGTTCCGGGCAGAATAGTCAAGGGAACGACGGCAAAAAACAGCGCCGCCGGCAGGACGGCCCGGTTTTTAAAAAACGGGCGCTTGCGGCCCTTCAGTCTGATCCGCTCCTCGATTTTATCAACCGCGTTCCCTGCAAAGACGGCAGGCGCTGGGTGGTAATTCCCCTGTGTATCGAAGAAGGCGGCCGGAGCTTTACCATCGCGCTGCGTTTTTTGCTGCCGGCGGACGGGGATTCCCCGCCGGAAAGCTGTACTGTTGACATTGAGGTATGCGGGATCAGGGAAGATCCGGAAAAAGCCCGGCGTTATCTTGTCTCGATTGGAAAACGCCGCGGTCTTATCGCGGTTTCTCCTTCGCGGAGCAGTATAGCGGCGGATCTGGAAGCGGCCCTTGCATGGCCCGCCCATTCCGTACAAGTGAAGGAATATGAGCCGTTTACCGATATTCTGACTGACTTGTCATCAGTAGACGAGGTGGTATAGCATGGCAGTACGAAGACAAAAAGCCGCCGCGCTTGCCTATGACGACCCGGAACAGGCCCCCCGGCTGACCGCGTCGGGGCGGGGATATCAGGCCGAACGGATTATCGCGGCAGCCGCCGAAGCGGGAATCGCCATTGTGGAAGATCCGGCCCTGGCGGCCCTGCTTGACGCGGTAGAGCCGGGTGATTATATTCCCTCCTGGTGCTGGGAGGCGGCCGCGAAGATACTTGCTTTTGTGTTTGCAAAAGAGGGTATACTAATTAACAATGAAAGTAAAGGGATTTAGCAGACGGTAAAAATGGGATTAGTAGATAATGAAAACATTTGAAGTTAAGGGGCTGAGTCCGGGCATGGTTTTCTCTGAACCAGTCTATATAGAAGGCAACAGTCTTCTTGTTCCCGCGGGTATCGCCATCAGAAAAAAGGATATTGACCGTCTGGTGCACTGGGGTTTTAATTCGGTTACCAGTGACGGCGCGCCGGTCCGGACCGGGCCGGCGCATGACGAAAAGGAGCCGCTTTCTGTCGAGTTGAATCCCGGATTTTCGGGCGGCGTCCAGGCCAGGAACAGCGGCAACGCGCTTTCCCTGGCCGAAGTACAGGAAAACAAAAGCGCGTATCGCAGCTATATTGACCTTATCGAACGCCTTGACAGTGTGTTTAACAATATTGAATCGGGCATTGCCGTTGAGCCCCGGACCGTTGACAATCTTACCGGACGCCTTCTTCAGGCGGTGCGTGACGAGCGTGATCTTATCGGTTTTATCCTGGGGGGAGAGGTAGCCGGACGCCTTTTGGCAAAAAGTTCGATAAATACGGCGATTCTTTCCGCGCTTATCGCCATGGAGCTCAAGTTTACCCATCACAAGGTAATGCAGGTGGTTACCGCGGCCCTGCTTCACGATGTAGGAATGCTCCGGCTTCCCAAAGAAATTACGACAAAGTCGGGCGGCCTTTCCGACGCCGAACTTCAGCGTATGCAGGCGCACCCGCTGTATACGTACAAGATTATCACCAAGGAGCTGCTTTACCCCGAAGATGTGGGCGCGGCGGCGGTGCAGCATCATGAACGCTGGGACGGCGAAGGTTACCCAAGGCGGATCGGCGGAACGGATATTGACATGGGCGCGCGGATTATTTCGGTGGCCGACGCCTTTGAGGCGATGGTCAGCGAAAAACCGTACCGTAACTCCATGATGGGGTATCAGGCAATGAAAAGCCTGCTTTCGGACAACCAGCGGCGCTTTGATCCCGATGTGCTTAAGGCGTTTATTAAAACAATGGGAATTTATCCGATTGGTTCCATTATTCTGCTTAATAACGGCGCAATTGCCAGGGTTATCGAGGTGCAGGGCGACGCGCCGCTGCGTCCAAAAATTCGTGTCCTTATTGACGAATTTGGTAAAATGTTTAAGCAGGATGAGGGGGAGCTTATCGATCTGTTGACAGAAAAAAGCCTTTTTATCGCGCACGCCCTGGATCCCAAGGAAATTTCCAAAAAACGTGGCTGACAAAAACTATCGCAGGGGCCGCGAGGGAGAGCGTCTTGCTTCCCTTGAACTTGAGCGCAGGGGCTTTTTGACGGTCGCCCGTAATGTACGTTCGGTATCGGGCGAGGTCGACCTTATCGCGCTGGACGGGGAAACGCTCGTGTTTATCGAGGTCAAGAACTGGCCCATATATGAAATTGACAATCTGGAGTATAGTATTACCAGGGAAAAACAAAGACGCATTATCGAAACAGCTAAGTATTTTTTGTGTTCCCATCGAGAATATAATGAAAGGCCGGTACGGTTTGATGTCGTTTTTCTAAAGCCCGGACTAATGCGTCATCTTAAAGCGGCCTTTATGGAGTCGTAGTGCCTGAAAGCATGCTTGAAGAAGCGTTTGCGGAAGAATCTCTCTCAAATGAAGAACGGCTTAACCAGATCAGAGCCAGGCTCGAGGACCAGGATTATCTTTCGGAGGCGATTCAGCGCATTGCCCTGGTACTGAGTAACGAGCTTTCTCCGCAGGAAGGTAACCGGTAAATGAAAGGAAGACACCGCCGTTTTCGCGATAACAGAGCCGACGAGCGCCGGCCTGAACGCAGGGACGACAAAAAGAAAAAAGAATTTGGCGCTTACCGGCCCGAGCGGGTAAGCAGCGACCGCCGCGTTCAGGACCACCGGCTGCGCTGGACCGCCCCCGTCCTTAACACCGAGCTGATGCCGGTTCCGATCTGCGCGTTTTGCGGCGGCGCCATTGACGATCTTCATGCGGCAATGACCGACAAACAAACCGGAGAAACCGTTCACTTTGACTGTGTTCTTAAAAAACTGTCCGAGACGGAATATCTTGAATCGGGCGAAACAGTCAGTTATATAGGCGGCGGGCGTTTTGGCGTAGTCCGCATAAACGGCGACAGGCCGGGAAACTTTTCCATTAAAAAAATTATCGAGTGGGAGAACCGGGAAAACCGCGCTTCCTGGCGCGGCTTTATTGCCGATCATTATTCAATAACATGAAACAGGACACCGGTCAGGATTTTCGTTCCAATCCAAAGATAATTCAGCATTATGCCCTGCTCCAGGAAATCGGCGTATTTTCCCATATCGATCAACTTAACAAAGAAATCAAAAGCTGTAAAAATCTGCTTGCCGGCGCGGTAGATATCTTTAACCGTACCACGATCGATGAAATTCTTGAAGCCACCGTGTGGAAAATATCGGACCAGTTTTTGCCTTCATTTATTTCTTTTTTATGGAAACCCTTTCAAAATAAAGAAGAGATAACGTTAAAAAGCTATCGTAACTACAAGCTTTGCGATATTGGCGTTACCGTGGGGAGCATTGAACCGTTTATTCCGTTCTTTCGCAAGTTTCCAAAACCAATCGCGTTTGAAATGTTTTCGTACCAGTTAAAAGACAGCGTAAAATCCGTCGATCTTGCGCCGCTTGAAAAAATAGATCCGGAGATCCTTATTCCCATTATGGGGCCTTCGGGTCTTTACGGCATTGTCATGATCGGCCGAAAGATGCTCGAAGAAGGCTACAATAACGAAGAGCTTTACTTTTTGGAACAGCTTATGGGCTTTGTGGCGCAGGCGATTCAAAACCATCTTCACTATGAGTATTCGGTGCGCGATGTAAAAACAGGCTTGTTTAACCACGGCTATTTTATGACGCGCCTTTCGGAAGAACTTGCCCGTACAAAGCGCGAAGAAGAAGGCGCCTCGCTTATGGTAATGGACGTTGACAAATTTAAAAATTTTAACGACAGCTACGGGCACCTTGCCGGCGACCGCGTACTGGAAAGCATCGCGCACATGATTAAACAGGCGGTGCGTACGGGGGATGTTCCTTCGCGTTTCGGCGGTGAAGAATTTACCGTGCTGCTGCCAAAGACGCCGCGTCAAACCGCCTGGATGGTGGCCGAACGGATACGGACTTCCATTGAGGCAATGAAGGTTCCCTGGGAGCCTCCGCTGCCGCAGGTAACAATAAGCATTGGCGTTATAAGTTTTGATCGCGGTACAAACGCCGGCGCGGAAGAAATAATCAGCCATGCCGATGAAGCCCTGTACCAGTCAAAAGAAAACGGCCGCAACCGTACTACCGTGTGGGGCGCGGGCCTTCTGTTTCGCATTCAGCGTAAAAGCCGGGTCGCATAAGGAGCGACCTAAAGGTCGATCCCCGACCCATTGCGCGGGCTGCGAATTTATTTGCCGGCGTTATAGCCCGCAGCGCAGTTCCGCACGAAAAACCGCCTCGCCTTCGGCGCGGCGGCCTTCAATGGCGAATGACGCGCTTGTACGCGAAGGGGAGCCGCCGGCGTCGGCGCAGACATTTTCACAATTCCCCACAAAGAGCACGATTTTTTCGTTAAAACGCGCTTCGGATAGATAGTTAATGTCAATTCGCATTTGACGGGCGTTTTCCAAAACACCGCTTTCCATTCCGTCCTGAATCCACTGGATATACCGCGTGTTGTTCATGTGCCCGTTGTAATCAATGTCCGAATAACGGACGGTCCGTGTCATGACGAGCGCGTCTTTACCAAACACGCCGGCCAGCTGCGGCGGCGCTTCGTTCCCCCCGGCGGGTCCCGGCAGCGCGTCGATCCCCTCGTTACGGGGAAGCGCCTGCGTCAGCTCCTGGGGCCGCAGCGGACGGCGTCTGTCCAAATCAATAATAAGCCAGGCGCTGCGGCCTCGTACCATCGGTTCCTGCGACTCGCCGCGTATGTCGTAGTCGCGGATCGCAAACAGCCGGTTTGGCCCCCGGGGCCAGGAGCGCACCATAACTTCTTCGCCAAAACGGGGGCGCCTGTTTATAAACACTGAAAGCCGCGACAACACCCACACCGCCCCTCTTTTATTCATTGCGTCGCGGCCTACGCCCAGAATTTCCGCGTGGTGTATTGCCGCCTCCTGAAAGTATTCAAAAACAGCGCCTGCGGTAAGCGTATCGCTGCAGTCAATGTCGGCAAAACGAATTTTGCATTTTTCTTCGTAAATATCCATGGTTAAAATCCTTGTGTTTTAATGCGCCGTTCGGTATCATTTATAAAAGATACTGGGCAAGTTTTTTTAACACCTCGTCAAAGTCAAGCGGCTTTCCCATGTGTCCGTTCATTCCCGCGGCAAGGCATTTTTCTACATCTTCGGTAAACACGTTGGCCGTCATGGCGATAATTGGAACGGTTTTTGCCGCCGGCGCGTCCAGCGCCCGGATAGCGCGTGTCGCCGTGTATCCGTCCATTTCGGGCATCTGCACATCCATAAAAATCATATCATATTTTGCGGGGTTCTGTGTAAACATGTCGACCGCCGTCTTTCCGTTTTCGGCGCAGTCAATGTCAAGCTGGAACGGTTCCAAAAGGGCAATTACAATTTCGCGGTTAATTTCGATATCCTCTGCCAAAAGAATCCGCCTTCCGGGGAATTTTTGCACTATGCCCGTGTCGGTTTTCTTTTCTTTCGCGCCGGATGACTCCAGGCAGCTGTCGATCATTTCGCTGACAGAAGAAGGGAATACCGGCCTGGAAAGGAATTTGTCCGCGCCGGCTTCCCTTGCTTCGTTTTCTATGGACGCCCATTCACTGGCGGAAATCATGACAACCACCGAAGGATGACCGTCCGCCTGCGGGGTCGTTGATTTAAGGTAATGCAAAAGGCCGTCTATGCCGGGCATGTGCCAGTCGATAAAGTAAATATCGTAGCCGTTATTTTTTTCAATAAGCGTTATTGCCTCCTCTTTACCCGAAGCGGTATCGCAGAAAACATTGATGCGTTTTGCAATATCAGAAAAATATTCAAGCACGTCATTTTGGCTGTCTGCCGCAAGGATGCGGATATTCCGGCTGGTCCGGGGCAGTGCTTCCGCGCCCTTTTTCATGTGTACCGTAAAAAAGAAGCGCGAACCCTTTCCTGTTTCGGATTCGACCCATATTCTGCCGCCCATAAGCTCTACAATTTTTTTACAGATTGCGAGCCCCAGTCCGGTACCGCCAAATTTGCGCGAAGTATTGCTGTCTGCCTGCTCAAATGATTCAAAGAGCCGCTCGTTTTGTTCGGCGCTGATTCCGATCCCCGTGTCGGCTACTTCAATCTGGATGACGCAAAAGCCGTCTTCGCTTTCTTTGAGTAATTTTGCCTCCAGGCGAATTTCACCGTCTTTCGGGGTAAATTTGACCGCGTTGGAAAGAAGATTCGTGATAACCTGGGTAAGCCGCTGGTCGTCGCCTAAAAAACAAAAGGGGATATCGCCGTCCAGTTTTACCATAAAGCGCTGATGTTTTTCTTCTATGCGAAAATTGATAACATTTACCGCTTTGCGCAGCATTTTTTCAAAATTAAATTCAATCAGCGAAAGTTCAAATTTATCGGCTTCTATTTTTGACATATCAAGAATATCATTGATCACGCCCAGCAGATGATTGGAGGCGTCGGTAATTTTTGAAAGGCAGTATTCCTTTTTTTTGATGTCGCCGGAAAGCGAGGCAATGTTTGTCATTCCGATAATCGCGTTCATGGGTGTACGCATTTCGTGGCTCATGTTTGCAAGAAAGTTGCTCTTTGCCTTTGTACTGGACAGCGCCTCTTTACGGGCCCGGATAAGGGATTCGGTCATAAAATTGCGCTGCATGGCGTTGGCGACAAGCAGGCCGGCCGATTTTAAAATGGCGATTTCGTCATCGACAAATACACGTTCGCTTTTCTTGTCGTCGAATCCGACAAAGCCCCAAAAATAATCCTGCAAAAACACCGGTATTATCAACATGGAAACAATATTTTGTTCTTCCAGTTTTTGGCGTACATATTCACCCTGATTCCTGGCGAACCCCTGGAAACATTCACCCTTGATAAGCCGGTCGTTCCAGCCGGGTATGTTTTCGCCGCTTTCGGTTAAATCAACCGCCCTGTCCTGTCCGGGCGCAGAGGTTTCATTCCATTCAACCAAAAAGCGGGAATGAAGGCTGCCGTTTTTAATAAAATTTTTCCAGACATAGACAGCGTCGACATTAACAACCTGCGCCATCATTCCCATGCAATTCCAAAGATCGCTTTCAAAATCCGCGGGGTCTGATTTTAACAGTTCTGCCGCGACAAGATTTACCGTGTGCAGCAGTTCGTCCTGCCGCTTGAGATCTTTGGTCATCCGCCGGTACAGGACTTCCTGCAGTTTAATGACGATGCCGATGTATAACCCGGGAATAACGAACGACTGAATTTGGTCCAGGTATTTAAGTTTGCCGGTCAGGGCAAAGATGCGGGGAAAATGAAAGTCGATATAATAACAGACGCCCAAAAGTACAAGATGGCTGGAAAGCAGAATTACCAGATTCCTGCCGTCGGAAAAAAGAAATATTATCACAATGCCAAGCACAAAGTAGGAGGCCATTCCCCCCCGGGCGCCGCCCAGCAGAAAAAAACAAAGGGGAAAGAGCACGTCGCAAAGAATAACAAGAAAAAACCACACCGCCGGCTCAAAGATTCTGAACGCGTTTACAACGGCAAAGAGAATACCTATGCAGAGCATCATTCCCGCTATCGCGGTCAAAACAAACCAGTCGCGCTGAAGGACAATGCGGGAAGCCGCGGCAAGCACGCAGGCGCACAGGCCTACCAGCAGGAACAGGTTAAAGTGCCGCTCGCGCGAACTCAGCGTGTTGGAAAAGAGATAACGCCGGAAGATCGTTTTTACATCTACCACACCTTATAAGGTAACGTCAGATTGGGCCAAAGGTCAATCTGTAGGGATATTGGCGTAAAAAGCAATTTATGATACCGTTGCCCAATGGCAGCACAACATTCCTTTACTCACTGGGCCGATGAAACGGCCGCAAAAATAATCCGCGAAAAAGGCGAAAAAGACCGGTATACCTGCGCTTCGGGAATAACGCCTTCGGGTACGGTTCACATTGGCAATTTTCGCGAAATTATTTCGGTCGATTTGGTGGTCCGCGCCCTGCGCGACATGGGAAAAAAGGCGCGTTTTATTTATTCATGGGACGACTATGACGTATTCCGCAAGGTTCCCGCAAATATGCCCAACCAGGACACGCTCAGGGAATATCTTCGCTTTCCCATTACAATGGTTCCCGATCCCGCCGGCCGCGACGAAAGCTATGCCCGCCACAACGAAGTTGACGTCGAGGCCGTGCTTCCCATTGTGGGAATACAGCCGGAGTTTTTATACCAGGCGCAAAATTACCGCGCGTCAAAATACGCCGCCGAAATTAAACAGGCCCTGGAACACCGCGCCGAGCTTAAAATTATTCTTGATAAATTCCGCGACGACGAACACAAGATTCAGGGTGAATGGTGGCCGGTAAGCGTCTTTTGCGACGCCTGCAACCGCGACGAAACAGAAGTTGAGGCATGGGACGGCGGGTGGCTTGTTTCATACCACTGCGCCTGCGGTCACAGGACTCAGGCGGATCTGCGCCAGGCAAAGGGTGTCAAGCTTGTGTGGCGGGTTGACTGGCCCATGAGGTGGAAATATGAACAGGTTGATTTTGAGCCTGCCGGGAAAGACCATCACAGCCACGGCGGCTCCTTTGATACGGGCAGTTGTGTGTGCGCGGATGTATACGGCTGGGCCCCGCCGGTTACGTTTAGGTATGACTTTATCGGAATAAAAGGATCGCCGGGCAAGATGTCCAGCTCGTCGGGCAATGTCGTAAACCTGGAGGAACTGCTTCGCGTCTACACGCCGGAAATTGCCCGCTACCTTTTTGCCGGAACCCGGCCCAATACCGAATTTACCATTTCGTTTGATCTTGACGTAATCAAAATTTACGAGGACTTTGATAAAACCGAGCGTATTGCCTGGGGGGTGGAAAAGGCAAAAAACGAAGCAGTCTTTCAAAAAGAAAAACGAATCTACGAGCTTTCACAGGTAACAACCGGCGGCGGGGGAAAAACAAAACTGCCCGATCTTATGCCCTACCGCGTTCCCTTTCGCCATCTGTGTAACCTTATTCAGATTTCAGGCGGCGACATTGATAAAACCGCGGCAAAGCTGCGCGCGGATGATCCTTCCCTTGTTACGGAACAGATGCCCGGTTTTCTCGCGCGCTGCCGCTGCGCCAAATTTTGGGTGGAAGAATGCGCCCCCGAAGAATTCCGCTTTTGCCTGCGCGGCGCAAACGCGCCGCCGCCGGCCGGCCTAAGCGCCGCCGAAAGGGCCGCAATCGTCCTGCTCCGCGACAAGGTAGCATCCCGCATGGAGCAGTTTACCGATGATAAAAGCTGCGCCGAAGCAATCTACCGGATCGCCGAAGAAGCACGGCTTGAAGGCAAGGCCCTGTTCCGCGCAGCCTACCAGACGCTTATTGGAAAAGATCAGGGGCCGCGCCTTGCCGGCTTTTTACGGAGCATAGGAAAAGACCGCCTTATGGAAATACTGGCGGGTGTTTAGTTTCCCGGCTTTTCAACCGGCTTTTCAATACGATGCTAAAGCGCTATATTTTGGATACAGGAGTTGCATAATGGAACAAGTACCGGTAATGGACTGGAAAGCCAGCTCCGACAGGGTTTGGGCGATGCTTGAGAAAACCGACAAGCTGGCGAAAGAAGCCTGGGCGCAGCTGAAGGAAACCGACAAGCAGCTGAAGGAAACCGACAAGCTGGCGAAAGAAACCTGGGCGCAGATACAGGAAACCGGCAAACAGATGAAGGAAACCGACAGGAGGGTGGGGGAACTAACCAACCGCTTCGGCGATATGGTTGAACATATGGTTCTGCCGAATCTGGTAGCAAAATTCGAACAACTCGGGTTTACCTTTACCCGGGCAAACCGCACGGAGATCAAGGACAGGAAGCACGGCATATTTATGGAAATCGACGCCCTGCTTGAAAACGGCGACAGGGTGATGGCCGTCGAAATAAAAACAAAGCCGACCATTGACCGTATCAACGACCACATTGAACGTATGGAAAAACTGCGCGTCTACGCGGACCTGCATTCCGATAAACGGATATATCTTGGCGGCATTGCGGGCGTGGTTTTTAGCGAGAGCGAAAAAACCTACGCGCTTAAAAAAGGTTTTTACGTTATTGAACCCTCCGGAGACACCTTTACCATAATTAAACCGGAAGGAAAAAATTCCCCGCGCGAGTGGTAACCCTAAGAAACGTAACCCGCAACCACACGGAACGCGAACGTTTTGTCAATTCCAGGTTGGTGTGGTTTACGGTTTGCGATGGTTCGTGGGGTCATGTTAGTGGTAAATTCTCTTTTTTCACCATCAACTTCTCTAACAGCACGAACTTCATTTTCTTTTCGTGATGTTGGCGTGGTCGTGGTAAATTCCCTTTCAATTTCCAAAGCCTTGCGTAAGGAGTTAAATAAATAAATCCGGGATCGCCTGATGGCGGATAAATAACTCCGGGAGCGACAATTCTTTTCCTGTTAATTTGTATTATTTCCATGGGAAATGCCGGTACTTTTTGCTTGACTTTTTAATTTGGCCGTGCTAGAATTTTACGACATCGGGATGCTCTGGGCGTCCTTAATTCTTTATTTATTTCCTAGGGAGGATTATAAATGAAAAAAGTTTATGTGTTGGCGTTTTTGCTTATCGCGGTGGGCGGTATCCAGTCGGCGTTTTCCCAGTTTCTGGTAGGCGGGGGATTTCAGTATTCCAGTA
>JAIRYT010000003.1 GCA_031267675.1 Treponema sp.
CATGCCGACAAGTTCTCCCATGCGGGTAATTTTAAACGCGGTTTTTTTAATGATCTCGGCAATTTCGTCAAAGCTTGCGTCTTTTGACCGTTCGAGCGCCGCTTTTATAACCCCCGGACCCGAAACACCCACGTTAAGGCAGCTTTCGCCTTCGCCCGGACCGTGAAACGCGCCGGCCATAAACGGATTGTCTTCGGGCGCGTTACAAAACGTGACAAGTTTCGCGCAGGCGATGCCGTCGCGGTCCGCCGTTTTTTCAGCGGCTTCTTTAATTACCCTGCCCATGCGGCGCACCGCGTCCATGTTGATGCCGCTCTTTGTCGTCGCCACATTTACCGAAGCGCAGACACGCCTGGTGGCGGCAAGCGCGGCGGGAATCGAATCAATAAGCCGCTCGTCTATACGCGAAAAACCTTTTTGCACCAGCGCGGAAAATCCGCCGACAAAATCAATGCCAAGTTCCCCGGCAATTTCGTCAAGCAGCGCGGCATACGGCGTATAATCGCTTTCGTCGTCCGCGGCGATTAACGCTATCGGCGTTACCGAAACACGCTTGTTGGTAATGGGAATTCCGTATTCAATTTCGATTTGTTTTCCGGTTGCGACAAGGGGGCCCGCCATACGAAGGAGTTTTTTCCGTATGCGCTTTCGTGTTTCGCTTCCTGTGGCGGCGGCGCAGTCGAACAGCGAGATTCCCAGCGTAATCGCGCGTATATCGAGCTTGTAGCGCAGGAACATGTCAACGGTTTCTTTGATTTCGTAAGGGGTAAAAAGCATTTGTTTACGCCTGGCCCTATATCCGGTGCATGGCGCTAAAGACCTTTTCGTGCATAAGGCTGATCGAAACGTCCATTGTCCCGCCCAGAACGGCAAGGGCGCTTTTTACCTTGTCCAGCGGCATCGTGCTTTTCGAAAGATCGACCATCATCATCATTACAAAACTCCCCGAAAGGATTGTCTGGCTGATGTCTTCGATATTGATATCGCACGACGCCAAAAAAGCGCTGACTTTGGCGATGATTCCCACCTTGTCGGAACCGACTACCGTAATAATTGCGTTCATTTTATCCATATTTAGTCCTGTTCTATCCGGTGTTCGGTAAGGAAAAGATCCAGCACGGTAAGAAAGAGTATTACCACCATGGGACCGAGTATTATGCCGTTAAAACCAAAGGCGCTGATGCCGCCAAGTATTGCCAAAAAAATGATCAGCGGATGCAGCTGGATGCGATCCCGTAAAAAAAACGGGCGCAAAACATTGTCCAGCGTTGAAATTAGAATTCCCGAGGCAACAAGAAAGAGGATTCCGTTTGACACGTCGCCGTTAATAATGCGCGTAAGACCTATGGGGAACCAGACAATTCCCGCGCCGACCATGGGAATAAACGCGCACAAAAAAGTAAGCACGGCAAATACCAGCGCCCCCTGAACGCGAAAAATCGAATACACAAAAAACGCCATGAGCGCCTGAACAAGGGCGACCATAATATAACCCAGGACCAGGTTTCTGACGATTTCCTTGAATTTGCTTACCAGCGCGATTATATACTCCCGCTTGATCGGAATGACATGCAAAAAAAGGCGGGAAAGATAACTGCCGTCCATGTAAAAGAAAAAAAGGCTAAACACCATAAAGACAAGCCCGGTAAAAAACGAACCTACGTTTCTGGCAATCGTGCTGGAAAAAAGAAGAATATTCTGCAGGCTGCTGCCAATGTATTCAAGAAGGCGCTCCCTGAGCGCCTGGCTGTCGATTACGACAAGCCCCGAACTAAGGTCTCCGGCAATGTCCGAAAGGTCCTCCAAAAACCGGTCAATTATGCCGCTTTCCGGATGGGCCATTAAATATTGCCGCACCAGGTGGGTCATTTCGGTAACCTGCCTAAAAAACTGAAACCCGATAAATGTCAGCGGAATAAGGATAATAAAAACCGTTGTAAGCGAAAACAACCCCGCCCAAAAATTGCGCAGTATCTTTCCCCGTAGTTTGTTGCGGTCAAGGCCGCCGGTAAGCTTTTGATGAACAGGGCTAAGTAAAATATAAAACAGCACCGACCAAAGCAGCATGGTAAAGAACGGCGCAAAAAGACGGCATACAAGAATAAACAGAAAAACGAGAATTGCCCCAAAGACAATAGCCTGTACCGATTTTGAAGAATAGGTCATAATCCGTTAAGAATTTTTTCCGCCTCCGCTCTGCCGGAATATGAAGGGCTTTTTTCCAAAAGGGACGCCAAATATTTTTTGGCCGATTCACGGTCGCCCATGCTGACGCATGTTTTTCCCAGTTCAAAAAGCGCGTCATAATTGTTTGGCGAAAGCCGCACCACTTCCAGATAACTATCCCTGGCGCGGTCCATATTCTGCGCTCCCGCATACGCGCGGGCAAGGTTCATGCGCACGGTTACATTGCCCCCCTGGACCCTGAGCGCCGCTTCATAATACTGAATCGCCTGCGGCCAGTCGTCCATGCGGGCATAGACATTTCCCAAATTATTGTTTACCTCGAACGAATTGGGTTCCGCCCGCACGGCTTCCAAAAGACAGGTAAGCGCTTCGCTGTTAAAGCCGTTTTCCAGATAAATAAGCGAAAGATTAACGCGGGGCCGTACATAGCGGGCGTTTTTTTCTGCCGATGATTTATAGGCGCTGATGGCGGCGTCAATGTCGCCGGCCTTTTCGCAGGCAAGGCCCAGCGTATACAGATACCGTTCATTGGCGGGCGCGGCCTGTGTCGCCTTTTTTGCATATTCGACCGCTTCGTTAAATTTGTTTAAGGCGATTTTTACCAGCGCCATATTGTCGTTTGTCTGCGCGTCAGAGGGATCGGCTGCAAGCGCCTGGGTAAAGGAGGCTTCCGCCGCCTGGTTTTGGCCGTTCTGGTTTTGCGCGTATCCCAAATCGCGCAGCGAGGCGGTATCTTTGGGATTCCCCTGGAGCGCCCTGGCAAAACTTTCGACCGCTTTTGGATAATTATTTTGGGCGGAATATATTCTGCCGATTTCGCGGTGGGCCGCCGAATAATCGCCCTTTAACGCGACGGCTTTTTGGTAGGCGGCAAGCGCGTCGTTGGGACGGCGGAGCGCGCCAAAGGTTCCCCCCAGGTTATACCATGCCGGTTCAAATTTGGCGTTTAATTTTGTCGACGCTTCAAACGAATGGCGCGCGTCTTCGTACGCGGCGGTGCGAAACTGGCTGCGGCCAAGTTCATAGGAATACAGATAATTGTTGGGATCAAGTTTTGACGCTTCGCGGAATTCGCTTACCGCGTTGGGAAAGCTCCCCCGGTCGCGGTTTATTCTGCCCAGGGTAAAATGGGGCAGCGCCAGCACGGGATCTTTCTGCGCCGCCTGCTGGGCGGCCTGTACGGCGTTGCGCGCCGCCTCGTTCCCCTGGGCGCTGCCGGGGTTTTTGGCAAAACCCCCGTACCACGCGTCCGAAATATCGGCCAGTTTTTGCGCCTCAAAACGCGTTTCGCCTTTGGGCATTTTTGCGGCTGCTTCGTCAAAGGCCTGTGACGCGGCGGCAAAATCGCTGCGCTCGATTGCGGCGCGGCCCCGCGAAACCAGTTCGTTTACTTCGCGCATTTGCGCCTGTACGGCCGCCGACGCTTTTGCCAGTTCCTCCGCCTCGGCGCGTTTACGCGCTTCGGCGGCGTCGGCGGCGGCCCTGGCCTCGGCCTCCGCGCCGGACGCGTCCGCCGTTTCGGCGGCGTCGGCCGGCGCAAGCGGCGCGCCGCCCCGGTTTGCCGCTGCGTCACGCATGGCAAGTATGCGTTCAACATCGGAAAGCGAGAGCGTACCGGCGCCGCCCCTGAATTCGGCAAGCAGGCGGGCGATGTCTTCCGCGGTCAGCGGGCTGCCGTCGGAACGGCGCAGTTCGGCAAGGCGCTTGCCTTCAAGCGCCTCGTCACGAAGCCTGCGGGCGTCTTCGTCATTGGGGTTTTTTATTAAAATACCGTCAACCAGATCCATCGCCCGCTGGTATTCGCCCCGGTCAATATATTCGCGGGCAAGGAGCAGCGTATTGTCCCTTTGAGGATCAGAGGGATTCCGCAAAAACAAAAAGAAAAGTACGCCCGCGATAAGCACGAGCGCGCATCCGCCGATTATAAAAATTTTTTTCTGGTCGCTGTCTAGCATATATAATCCCCTTTAGTTAGTTACCTTATGCAAGTTGTGGAAATCAAAAGAGAATTTACCACGAACCACACCAACATTCGTGGTCAAATTTCCCGGTCTGCATAACATGAGTTATAATCCTTATTTATTCCAGCTCAAAAGTTCCGTCATACCCGGAAAGAGCTTCCGCGTCTGCGGAAATTCCTTCCACATCCCCGGCGCTTTGCAGGGACGCCGCCACTTCGTCCATAAGCCGGCGGCGGTTTTCCGCTTCGGCGCGGGCCGCTTCCTCTGCCATAAGCCGGCGCATTTCTTCGGCGGCAAAGTTATCTTTGACAAGGCCGATAAGTTTTTCAATTTGCGGCCGCTTTGGCGAAGCAGGCTCAAGCAAAAGAAAACGTTCGTAATCACTTATCGCTTCTTTAAGCGATCCGGTTTTTATGCGCGCGTTGGCGCGGTTAAGATATGCCGAAGCATAAGAAGCGTCAAAACGTATCGCCTGGGTGTAGTACTGCTCGGCAAAGTTTACCGTTCCTTTGCGAAAATACGCGTTGCCCAGATTGTAGGCGATGCGGGCGCTGCCGCTCCCCCCGTTGGGAAGAATTTTACGGTATACGGCAATTGCCTCGTCGACCCTGCCAAGCTGCTCGTAGGTCATACCCAGATACAGGGCCGCGTCTACATGAACCGGATCGGCGGTAAACGCCCGTTCAAAAAAAACAAGCGCTTCCTGGCTCTTGTTTTCGATAAAGAGCGCCCTTCCCTGTTCAAAATCGCCGCCGTTTGACTGGGCGAAAAGCGACACCGACACCGCTGCAACCAGCACCGCCAGCAGGAGAATAACTCTGTGGTTCATATTTCCCTCCATAACGCTGAATCACCAATCGCCGAACCCTAACTGAACCGCCGCCGATTTGACAGGATTGTCAAAAACGTTTATCTTTCCATACAAAGATACTACAAATCGGCGGAAAAGTCATGACCTTTGGCATAGTTGCAAGTATATTTCTCGCAGTCGGCATAGGTTTCCTTGTCTTCTTTATCGTCAAATCTCTCCTTCTTCCCAAGCAGGCCGGCGATATTAGCGAGCTTATCAAACGGGGCAAAACCCAGACAGCAATCAAGGCGGCCAGGGCGATTTTGTCCAAAGAACCAAAAAATGCCGATGTCCGTTACTTTTTGGGCAAAGCGTACCTGGCGGAAAAAAAGGACGACCTTGCCTTTAACGAGCTTAAGGCGCTTAGCCTGTCGGGAGCGCTGGGCGCGTTTACTCCCGAAGAGGATTTTCGCCGCGAACTGGCGGGGCTTTTTTTAAAAAATAACCAGATAGAAGAGGCGCTCAAGGAATATGTGCTTCTTATCCGGCTTAAACCCGCTTCGGCTGAATATTATTACCAGGCCGGAAAACTTTTTAACAATCACAACCGCGGCGACATGGCCCGGAATTATCTGCGTAAAGCGGCGGAGCTTTCGCCGCGCGACGCGAAGATTCAGTTTGAACTTGGCGTTATGCTTTATAAGAGCAAAAACAGCGTCGAGGCAAAAGACGCGCTGGAGCGTTCGCTTAAATATAACGCCGACAACGCCCAGGCCTATTATTATCTGGGAAAGATTCAAAAAGACGCAAAGGATTATCAGGCGGCGGCCGCGACGCTGGAAAAGGCGGCGCGGGACCCCGCATACCGCCTGCGGGCGATGCTTGAACGGGGCAGCTGCTACATGGCGCTTAACTCAGGCGGCAAGGCGGTCATCGATCTGGAGCGGGCGGTAAAATCAATCACGGACGAAAAAGCGCCGGAGTCGCTGTTTGCCCGCTATCTTTTGTCCATGTGTTACGAAAAAAACCGCGACATGGAAAAAGCCGTTGTCCAGTGGAACGCGATTCACGCCGCCAAACCGGGCTTTAAGAATGTTGAGGCAAAACTCGCCCAGTACCGGGATATGGTCAACGACGACATGGTAAAAGATTTTTTGAGCGCGGGGAACCAGGAATTCTTGGAAATCTGCAAACGTATGATAGGCGGCGCGCTTGCGCTTCAGGTAAAGTCGTCAAAAACAATTCCCGAAGGAATGGAATTTATCGCCATCGAAAATGAAAGCCAAAAATGGCGGAATACCCGCAAACAGCCCCGGCTTATCCGTATTTACCGCTCGCCCGAAGTGCTTGGAGACGACAAGATTCGCTCCCTGCTGGACGACGCGAAGGCCCAAAACATGGTCCGGGGCATGGTCATGACCAGTTCGGGTTTTAGCGGTTCCGCCCTGCAATATGCCGAAAACCGCCCGGTGGAATTGTGTAATAAGGAAAAACTGCTTTTACTGCTGCGCCAAAGCGCGGCTGCGACATGAACGCGCCGGTTAACCGTAGTATCAACTGTAATATTCTTTGCGTATCGGATCAAATTGATCCGCTGGTGTATTCGGCGGCCATAAAAAACCGCTATGGAAAAGCGGACCTTGTACTTTGCGCCGGCGATTTGCCGCTGGAGTATCTGGATTTTATTGTTTCCAGTTTAAATCTGCCCCTGCTCTTTATTTTTGGAAACCATCATCTGGAATCGTACGAACGGTATAAACGCCCGCACAAAAACAGGCCCTGGGATTCGGGAACATCGGGGCTTACCTACATTGGCGCGCGTATGTGGAAAGAAGGACAACTGCTTGTCGGCGGGCTGGACGGGTCCATGCGCTACAACAGCGGAATAAACCAGTACACGGAAACGCAGATGTTTTTTGAAATTTGCAAATTGATTCCCCGCATGATGTTAAACCGTATTATTCACGGGCGGTTTATCGACATTCTGCTGACCCACGCGGCGCCCAGGGGAATTCACGACAAGTCCGACCCGTGTCATTTGGGTTTTAAATGTTTTTTATGGTTTATGAATGTTTTTAAACCGCGCTATCTTATACACGGCCACATTCATCTTTATGATCTGGGCGATGTACGAAGCAGCGTGTATAAAAACACCGTTGTAATAAACGCGTACGGACACATGGCAATAGGTCCGTTTAACCGGGAGGTAAAAAACGATGGATAATGTTGTACGGCAGGAAGCGGCAAATGATTTTTCCCGCGCACGGACAAAAGAAATGTTTTCGCGGATTATGCATTTTGTAAATCCGGATCGCAACAAACTGCTTTCGTTAAACGACGTCCGCGCAATTTTAAAACCCCAAAGCGAAAGCTATCAGGGAATAGAGGCGGTGCCGATCAAGCTTATTGTAGGAAGCGAAGGCCGTTACCGCGACTTTAATAAATACTTTTTGCCCCGTTCCGACCATCTGCGTTCCCGCTGGCAGAGCATTGACGAGGCGCGGCTTACCGACATCAATTTGCCGCCGATACAGCTGTACGAAGCGGGCGGCGTTTATTTTGTCCGGGACGGAAACCACCGCGTCTCGGTTGCAAAAACAATGGGCGTTGAAGCGGTTGACGCGGAAGTAACCAGTTTAAACACGGCGGTAAAGATTGATCCCAGAATGACCATCGACGAACTTAAACAGGAGCTGCTAAGGTACGAAAAACAGGTTTTTTATGAAAAAACAAATTTTAAATCGCTTACCGGATGCGACAAGCTGGATTTTTCCAATCCCGGCTGTTATGACGTTATTTACACTCATATTCTGGTTCATAAATATTACCTTAATTTACAGCGCGAAGAAGAAATTGAATTTTCCAAAGCGCTTGTTTCATGGTTCGATACGGTGTACTCTCCCATTATCGGCATCATAAAAGAAGAAAAACTGATCGGCCTTTTTCAAAACAGAACAGAAAGCGATCTGTATGTGTGGATGGTTAAACACTGGGATTTGCTCAAGAAAAAATACGGTATTCATTATTCCATTAAGGACGCCGTTAACGATTATACCGAGCGGTACGGACAAAAACATTCGTTTTGGAGCCTGGTAAAATCGCTGTTTCGCGTGGCGGCGGGAAGATAATGCATACGGTTTATAAAACGTTTCCGTATACCCGTTTTGCTGATTTTATCAATGTACGCGCCGATCGCCGCGCCGTGCTTACGGATGTTTTAAACGAGGCGCGGCTTTCCTTCCGCGAAGCGTCTGTGGCGGGACGGCGGCATATTATTGTCGACCTTCCCGGCGAGGCGCGGACGATACTGACCGCCCACTATGACCGGACGCCGGAAAGCCAGGGGGCCAACGACAACGGAGCGGCGGTATTTATGCTTGTTGAAGCGGCGCGGTCGCTTGTTGCGCAGAACGCCCGGGACGCGACTTTTATTTTTACCGACAAGGAAGAACTGTCCGCCGGTGAAGAACTTACCGAACAGGGCTCGTATTCCCTGGCGCTCGGCCTTAGGGAATTGGGCCTTGGGAACGCCAGAATATTTACGTTTGACGCCTGCGGCGCGGGCGACACGCTGATTATTTCTACCACGGCGGAACGGCTGCTGGGAAAAATGGAAGATTCACGGAGCGCCGCCGCGCTTGGCAGACGTATGCGAATTTTACGCGCTCACGCGCTGGATGCGGCGGAGCGTTCCCACGTGGAACGGACGATGCTGCTGCCGACGCCGTTTTCCGAAGACGCGGGGTTTTTGCGCGGCGGCATTGCCGCCCAAACCATTACCGTGCTTCCCCGCGCCGAAGCCGCCGCCTTTGCCGCGCTTGCGCGGACAAAGGAAGAAATGGCCAGCGCGATACTAAGCGGTTTCCCCGAAGCGGAACGCAGAAATATTCCCGAAACATGGCGCAGTCTTAACGGAAGCGGCGACAGTCCCCTGCGGCTTACCCCGTCGTACTGGGACAGCGTGGTAGCGTTTATGAAAGCGGTGTGCGGATAACGGACAATCGTTTTTACAGATCGCCAAACCCTTCTTCAATTAGCGATACAAGCGTATCAACAGCCCCGGCTTCGTCCGGGCCTTCGGCGGAAAGTTCAACGGATGCGCCCTTGTTCAGTATCATGGTTACCACGTGAACGATGGACTTTGCCGAACAGGATTTTACCGTGTTGCCTTCGCCGTCAAGTTTGGCAACCGTTATGACCGAGGTGAATTTTTTTGCGGCATTGACAAATTCCAGTCCGGGCCGCGCGTGAAGCCCCGTTCTATTAACAATCGTTGTTTGCTTTGTATACAAGACTATCTCCTTATTTTTGTTCGAACATGGTCTTTAAGCGAAGCTTCTACCTCGGCGGCGGTAGACAGAGCCAGCGCTTTGACCGCGGCTTCTTTCGCGCCGGCAGTGTCAAGATTGGTTATTATCCGCTTTACCGCAGCAATACAGGACGCCGACATACTCAATTTTCGTATACCCATGCCAATAAATACCAGCGCCGCCAGCGGATCGCCCCCCAGCTCTCCGCAGACGCTTAGGGGTTTACCGGCCTTTTTAAAGGATTTGGCGGTATAATCAATAAGCCGCAGAAGCCCCGGATGAAAGCTTTGATAATAGTCCGCTAAATCGGGGTTTTGCCGATCAACCGCCAGCAAATACTGGCACAGATCATTGGTGCCGATACTGGCAAAATCAACCTCGGAAACGATAAGGTCCGCAATAAGCGCCACGGCGGGAATCTCGATCATAATTCCCACCTTGATTGCTTCGTTAAAAGGAATCCCTTCGACCTTGAGTTCTTCTCTGCATTCCTGCAAAACAGCCTTTGCCCTGCGGAGATCTTCAAAGTTTTCCACCATGGGAAACATTATCGCAAGGTTTCCATAGATCGAGGCCCGTAAAATCGCCCGCAGTTGTGTCTTAAAAAGGTCCGGGTTTTTAAAACAAAGCCGCAACGCCCGGCAGCCAAGAAAGGGATTTTGTTCTACCGGCAGCGCCATGTAGTTTAGGGTTTTATCGCCCCCAATATCCAGCGTTCGTAAAATAACCTGCCGTTCCCCAAACGTTTCCGCCGCTTTTTTATACGCCTTAAACTGTCTTTCTTCGCAGGGTTGTTCCTTGCCGGTCATAAAAAGAAATTCCGATCTAAACAGCCCTACCCCGTCGGCAAAAACAGCCGCCTCTAATTCATCATCGTTGGTGGAACCAATGTTTAAGCATACGTCAATCCTGACTCCGTCTTTGGTAAGGGGCGGAACCGATCGATATTTTTCAATCTCTGCCAGACGGTCGCGATACGCTTTTTGTTTTATTCCAAACTGTTCAAGCTCTTTTTCCGAGGGGCCAATGATAAGCTCCCCGTCAACCGCATCCACAATTACCATGTCATTATCGTTAACCGCCTCCATTACATTAGCGATCCCCAAGAGGGCCGGTATTCCGTAACTTCGGGCGATAATGGCCGAATGGCAGGTGGGCCCGCCGATCTCGGTAACAATGGCCAAGACCTTTTCCCTGTCCATGACGGCGGTATTCGAGGGCAATAAATCATGGGCAAAAACGACGGCGGGGCCGTTTATTTCCGAAAGGGTTTTATGCTCTACTCCCATTAGTATCCGTAAAATACGGTTTTTAATATCCTTAAAATCCATGCCCCGTTCATGAAGAACTTCATCATCGGCGTCGCTCAGGATACCGATGAATTTTTCATATACGGTTTCTACCGCATATTCCGGCGCGTAATATTCCGCTTTGATAAGCCCCAGTATTTCATCGGCCAGTTCGGTATCGTGAAGAATTTCAATGTGGGCTTCAAAGATAGCCGCTTTTTCCGGCTCGCCCTGACCTGTGAGATATTGAACCAGCTGGGTCAATTCCTCATCCGCCCGGGCCGCTACCGCAAGATACCGGTCCGCGCCGGAAACAACAGCATCCGGTTCGATATAACTTACCGTAATCCTGGGGGTAAAGGGAATAAAAACAAAGGCCCTGCCTATGGCGACACCCTTTGATACCGGAGGCGCGTGAAATACCACCTGGTTCCTCCTATACAAACAGGGCGTCCTGAAGCTTTCGCAGCTGGACGATCAGGGTGCTTTCGTCCAGTTCAACATCGGCATAGGTAAGCGGTTCGCCTTTTTTTACGCCGCGCAGCATCTTTGTTTTTTTGTTCACCAGTCCCATAGGCAGAATATTTTTTGCTTTTGCTTCCTTTGCGGAAATAAAACTTCCCCGGATGGTAAAGCCGCCGATTCCGTCCAGCGTATCCCCGGCCTTAAGATCAATCTTGGCTATGGCGCCTGTTTCGGCCACAAGACCCATGCGGGGCACAATGGTAGGTTCATGATCGATAACCGCCTTGGCGACAGACAGGGGGGTTTCCAGGCTTGTCAAATGGTAGGGCCGGTACAGCACAAAATTGGGACCCGCCCCCATGCTCAAATAATTTAATTCATGAAGGATATCCGGCTGTGTGGTGGATATAATTACAAATACGCCGGGAGCGACGCCGTTAATGTATTCAATAACGCCGTAATTATCAAGAATACCCCCTTCGCTTTTAAGACTAAGCAGCGCGGGCAGATCCTTTACCCCGCCGGACGCGCCGTGGGCTCCCGGTATATCGGGAAGAAACCCGGTGGCATTGGCCATGGCGGTCATTTCTACCATGGTTTTTGTGCCGTCTTTAAACGCGCAGATCATTTTGGCGCTGGCGCCCTTTTTTGCCGCTTCGGCGGTGACGGTGTCGGGGTTGCAGTCATAATCGACGGCGTTGTTTTTTCCTTTTCCCACAACACGGACATCAAAACCCAACGCGCGGGCAAAATCAAACATTTCAATAACCGCCCCCGGTTCGTCCCCCGCGGACCCGGTATACACAACCCCGGCGTTATTTGCCAGCTTGTAAAGTATATGGCCAATGCAGACATCGGTCTCGACATTAAGCATAACAATATGTTTGCCGTTATTTATCGCGTCAATGGCTACCTTGGCTCCCACTTCGGGAACCCCGGTGGCGTCTACGGCGCAGTCAATACGGGCGCACTTGGACGCCAATTCATTATTGGTGGTAACCGCAAATTTTCCGGCGGCCAAAAGCGCGTCGCCTTCTTCAATGGTTTTGGCAACATGGTAATCTTTTCCTTCGCGTAAACCGGCGTGGTTGTAGGCGTCCTTTGCGTTATCAAGGTTCACATCCACCACCACGGCGGGCCGCATCCCCTTCATTAACATCATTTGGCCGACCATTCCCCTGCCCATTTGGCCGGCCCCTACAATGCCCGCATAAATAGGGCTTCCTTTCTTTTCAAGCGCTTCCAGCTTGTAATTCATTCCAATCATAATCCTTCCTCTTTTACCGTTTTACCGTGCCTGTACCGGCACATTTAATTTGTCTGCTAACGGGCAGCTTGCCGGAAACCCAACAAGCCGCCCGTCAAAATTCTTTCCCTGTCAGGTGAACAGGATTTCAAAGGGATCTCCGGCTTTGATGTCGGGCATGTTTCCTTTAAGTTCAATATGACCGGGACTTTCCGGCGTATTGAGGCCTGAAAATTTAAAGGTGCAGTGTCCCATTTTACGCAGGGTATAATTAGCCTCTTCCCCCACGGCGGTAACCACATAGTCCTTATTCCCCAGAATTACCACATCATCGGGCTTTACATCCCTGTCCAGCGAAACAATGGTATGCAGTACGGACATTTCCGCCAATTCCGGCGGGGCGTTGTTGTTAAACACAATTATAACGCCTTCCGCCCGGAATTCGGCGACAAGTTCGCCTATCGCCGTAACCGTTGATTTAAAATCCATACCAGCCCCGCCGATCAATACAGGCCAAAGCTAAACAGATACGCGATAACTACCGCGATCGGGCCGGTTATCAGACGGGAGAACAATACTGCGGGAACACCTGCGCTTACCGTATCGGGTTCCGCCTCTCCAAGGGCGAGACCTACCGGAACAAAGTCACAGCCGACCTGAGCGTCAATGGCGAAGAGCGCGGGAAGCGCCATAGAGGGCTTAATCGCTCCGGCGGCAATCTGCTCGCCCACCAGTACGCCGACTATCTGCGCGATAACCGCTCCGGGCCCTATAATCGGCGAGACAAAGGGAATGGCGCAGATAACTGACAGCACGAGCATTCCGGGAAGCGAACCCGCCAGCGGCGCGACGCCTTTGGCGATAACGCTTCCCAGCCCGGTACCGTTGACAATACCGATGATAACCGAAATAAAGGCCATAAAGGGCAGAATATGCCTGATTACCATGTCAATGGTTTCACGTCCGGCCTGAAAGAACTTGCCGACAAAAACGCCTACACCCTTGCCAAGGCGGACAAAAATTCCCTGTTGACTGCCGCTGTCGCTGCTGGAGGTTTCGCTCACGCTGCTTGTAGCCACGGTTACCTGCTCGCTTCCGTCGGCATAGGAAAGGTCTCCCTCTTTAACGCCGGAAACATAGATATCCCCGGTAATAAATTTTGCCAGCGGACCGCTTGGCCCGGTCTGCATAAGATTTATCGTCGGTATGCGTTTTTTGGGATACACGCCGCAGCGGGCCGTTCCTCCGCAGTCGATAATTACTACGGCGATTTTATTTTCGGCCACGCCCCTGGTAAAGCCGTCTGCCGCTTCGGCTCCGGTCATTTCGGCGATTTTTTTGGTAAGCGGATCAATACCGCCGCCCGTTACCGAAACGATCATGTTTTTTTCTTCGGTGGGCTGAATTACCAGCGGGCCTCCCCAGCCGCCGCGCCCCGCGGAAATTTTAATCGCTTTATACATCTTAGACCCCCTGCTTTTTCATAAAGATAGCGGTAATACGTTCGGTAACAAGACCGCGTATCAGGATGACGATTACGCCGACAATAAAGAAGCGTACCGCCAAAGGGCCAAGGGAATAACCCAGGGCGGTGATGCCGTTTGCTATTCCCAGATATACAAAGAGTTCCCCCGCGTTGGCATGGGGAAAAAGCCCCGTAATTGGATGACAAAAAGAAACCGCCGCGTCATAGAACGCCGGTTTATATTTTTCTTCCAAAAATCTGCCGAATGTATACGCCATGGGGTTGCACAGGATGAACATTGAAAGAACCGGCAATACCGTATAACGGAGGAGCCAGAATTTACTGCATTTCTTGGCAAACCCGTCCACCCGATCCTGCCCGATAATGCTTATCAAGGCATTGACAAAGGTGATAAGTACGATCAGCGTGGGAATAATACCCGTTACCAATCCCATAAAATTCTGACCGCCGAGGTTAAACAGGTTAATAAACCATTCGGCCCCTTTGGAAAGAGCGTTTAATACATTTTCCACAATGTACCTCCATAACTATTTTTTGCCGTCCCGATCCACTTGCCCCCTCCTTTAAGGCCGCGTAACGCCAAAGACACTACGCCTGTTTTTTGATCAGGTGGCACTCGTCCCCGCTACAAAATTATCCTCTTCTTCTTCCGCCTCGCGGCGGAGCCGTAAATCAATTGCCTCTACCGCCTGTATCAGGGCGCCCTTCTTTTTACTTAAAACCGCCGGATTATAGGGATGCCGTTTCCGGTAGCTCCGCATTTCCACCGCGTCCCGTTCAATGCCGCGCTTTCGTATTTCGTCAAGGCAAAGCCCCGTATATTGGGAAAGCTCGACAAAACGGGCAAAGACGGTGTACCCGCTCATGCTCTGGACGGTAACAACCCTGTCCTGTTTCCTGTCGTACACAAGGATAAGCAGCTCCCCGGGTTTTAAGCGGCCCCGCCTCTGGCCAATACCCAAAATTCCCCTGCCAAGGTGCTTTTTTACCGCGCGTTGGTAACGGCGCACCTGCACATACCCAAAAAGCATTTGAAGCGCCAAAAGAATAAAAATGACAAAAAACAGTTGTTCCCGGCTGCCGATACAAACCTCCCTGCGGCCATTCTTTAGATATGCCCGTCGATTTAGTATGCTACCCGCGGATTTGAAATTTGTCAACATTTTTTTCATGAAATAAATTTCACTCCTTGACGTATCACCCCCGCTTGCTTTATGATTACGCTTGGGAAGTCCAATGGGTTACAGTGAAACTGCGCTTGTCGAAATAGCGGAAATGTACTATGAACAGGGTCTAAGCCGAAAGGTCATTGCCCACCAGTTAGGACTGTCCAGCCCTACCTTGAGCAGGATGTTTCAAAAAATCCGTGAATTGGGGATTGTGGAAATAACGATCCGCCGCCCGGAAGCAAAAACCAGGGATCTTCTTGATCTGGCAAAAAAAACATGCTTGAAACTCAAACTAAGAGAAGTTCTGGTAACTTCAACCTCCTCTACCGTGGGATTGACGCGAAGAACCATGGGAAAAATGTGCGCCCAGTGGCTTGGCAATAAAATAAAGAAAAACACCATTCTTGGCCTTGCCGGAGGCCGTTCCGTTGTTTCGATGGCGGATTTTCTTGAAAAAGCCCCCTATCCCACAAAAATTGTTTCCCTTATGGGGGGCATCAATTCCACAAATTATAACATCCATTCGGATATGGCGGTCTGGAATGTTTCCAAGCGCATGGGGGCGTCTTCTCATATTTTGCATAGTCCGGCGGTTTTGGCCGATAAAACCGATGTCGTAAACATAAAGAAAAACCCCGTTGTCTCTCAGGTAATATCGATGTTTGACAAAATCGATCTGGCCATAATCGGCATCGGCGCGCTAAGCACCGAAGATTCCCTTCTTTTGCAGTCCGATCTCCTGACGCGGCGGGATATCGCGTTCTTAAACAAAGGTGAATATATCGGGGAAATGTGCGGACGGTTTTTTAACAAAAAAGGCAAAGAACTGGAGAACGATCTGGCGGAACGGACCGTGGCGATTACCTTAAAACAGTTAAGCAAAATTCCCCTGGTCTGCCTTATGGCCTCGGGGCCGGAAAAACTGGAAGGCATCCGTATCGCCGCCAAAGCCGGATTTTTTAACGTTTTAATTACCGACGAGGATACGGCAAACGCCTTAGGAGCGACCTAAAGGTCGATCCTCGACAAGCTGCTGGGATTGGGTTAAACACTCAGCGGCTTTTTACATACAGCGCAAGCACCCTGCCGATAAAAAGCCGGTGGTAATCAGTTCCGCCGGGGTAGTTTTTCTCGATGTCCGGGTCAAGAAATTTGGACGGATCAATATCGTGGGTATAGAGTTTGCGGCAGCCAATTACTTCTTCCGCTTCTTTAAAGCCGACAATGCCGTCCTCAAACATGACAGGGGTAAGACCCGCGGCCTCGGCCTTGTCGGTATCGCGGCCGGATCGCGATCCGCAGATTTCAAGCTTTTCCCTTTGGCCCTTAAAAAACGACAGCGAGTAAGAATCGGCTTTATTGATAAACCTGTAGGTATGGCGGCTTGGTCTTACCAGGCATATTGCCACATCAAAATTCCAGATTATTCCCATCGCGCCCCAGGAAGCGGTCATGGTGTTCCAGTCGCCCGGATCGCTTTTTACGTCTCCCGCGGTAATCAACATCCAGCCGTTCCCGATACGATCCGCCACCGAGCCCGAAAACGCGCGAAAGTCCGCGCCGCGCCATTCACTTCCCGCGTCTACCGCTTCTTTTTGCCTCATGTTACCCCCAACAATTTACTGTATGCGTCAAGCGCGTTATCGTCTGAATTACCGGAAAGCACTTTTTTGGCAAGCAGCTTTCCAAGCTGTACGCCTTCCTGATCAAAGCTGTTCAGGTTCCAGGCAAAACCCTGGAACATTACCTTGTTTTCAAAATGGGCGAGCAGCGCGCCAAGTGTTTTGGGTGTAAGCGCCCTGCCGTAAATAAGGCTTGACGGGCGGCCGCCGGCAAAAAATTTATTGGGATTGTCGTCGTCTTTGCCTTTGGCAAACGCGACAATCTGGGCGGCCAAATTGGCGTTCAGTTTTGTCTGGCTTGTTGAAGCGTCGACTTCAATATCGTCGGCCCGCTGGCTTTCGCGAAAACCGATAAACTGCAGCGGAATAACGCCGGTTCCCTGATGGAGCAGCTGGTAAAACGAATGCTGACCGTTTGTGCCGCTTTCGCCAAACAACACCGGCCCCGTCTTGTAGGCGATTTTTTCGCCGCGCCGGTTTACGCTTTTTCCGTTTGACTCCATGTCAAGCTGCTGAAGGTGGGCGGGAAAACGCGAAAGCGCCTGACTGTAGGGAAGAACCGCCGTAGCGGGATACCCCAAAAATGTACATTCCCACACTCCCAAAAGCGCGTCGAGCAGGGCCGCGTTTTTTAACGGATCCGGTTCCCGCGCGCAGAGGTCCGCTTCGTGGGCTCCGGAAAGAAACTCCTTAAATACCCCGCCGCCGAACGCCAAAGAGAGGATCACGCCGCCCACCGCCGAACTTGACGAATATCTGCCGCCGATAAAATCATCGATATAAAACGAATCCAGATAGGAGGGATTATGGGCCAGGGGGCTTGTTTCGCTGGTAACGGCAACCAGATGTTTTTTGGGATCAAGCCCCGCTTTTTGCAGTTTATCTTTTACAAAAAGTTCGTTGGCCAGCGTTTCCTGTGTTGTGCCGCTTTTTGACACCAGCACAAACATGGTCTCGTCAAGTTTTACACTGTTTACCACCGCCGAAGCGTCATCGGGATCGACGTTGGAAATAAAACGGGCGTCGAGTTTTTTTACGCCGTTTTTTTGCGCCCAGTTGTCCAGCGCCAGATACACCGCCCGCGGCCCCAGGTCGGAACCGCCTATGCCGATCTGTACCACCGTGCGAAAATTTTTGCCCGCGCTGCTTTTGATGCCGCCGGATTGAACCCTGGCGGCAAAATCGCAGAATCGATCCAGTTCCGCCTGGTAAAAGGCCCCCAGATCTTTGCCGTCATGAATAACCGCTTTGCCGCATTGACCGCGCAGCAGATGGTGAAGAACCTTTCGGTTTTCGCCGGTATTAATCACTTCGCCGTCAAGCAGGGCCTGGTACTTGGCGGCAAGTTCCTGTTCCCCGGCAAGGGCGGCGAGCGCTGAAACAACATCGGGCCCCGCGGCCTTTGCCGCCCAGTTGTACACAAGGCCGGCGGCCATGGGAACGGAACAGCCTGCGACATCGGCGGCAAGTCCTGTCCGGTTTTTACCGTCAGCCAGCCTTTTTAATTCCCCCCAGACAACAGATTTGTCCACATCGTTATAGTTCATGGATCCTCCGGTAAAATGCCCTGCAGGAACCTTGCTGCAGTCGGCAAAGTATATCACAAAAACCCCGAATTGTCAGGCTACGCTTCCAAATCGGGAATGCTTTTTTGAAGGCGCATGACCAGATCCGCGCCGCTGACCCCCTGGCGAAGACCGACAAAGACGGCGTTATCGCCCGAGATTGTCCCCATTACTTCTTCCAGCCCCAGATTATCCAGCGCGGTCGCAACCACCGACGCGTAGCCGGAATATGTTTTGATTACCGCCAGGTTTCCCGCCCAGTCGATTGAAATATATCCGCGCAAAAAATCCTGTATATAAATTTTTTCGCTCTCGCGGCGTTCATTGTCGCTGGGAAGCGTGTACACATAGGCGTTTTGGCCGTCTGCGGATTTACTTACCTTGAGGAGTTTAAGGTCGCGGGACAGCGTCGCCTGGGTCACGGGAAAATTCTCTCCTTCCAGCAGCTTTAACAGCCTGTCCTGCGATTCAATACGGTTATTTTTAATAAGCCTGCAAACAGCCTTGAGCCGTGACGCGCGATTCATGTATTGTATAAATATACTGTTTTTATGCCGCTTTATTCAAGGGGGAGCACGTTTCCGTCAACCAACCGCAGAAGCCCTGTAGCATATAACACCCGGCGGGGGCGCGAACCCCCGCAGTCCTCAGATGCGTCAACACAAGCCTGCGGCTGCTAACCTAAAGGTTAATCGCCGCCAACCCGCTGCGCGGGGTAACGAACGAAGAATTTTTAACCGCCAAGAAAAAGTCGAAAAAGTTTTGGGGAAGGGGTAAAACGGCGTAGGTGGAAGGCTTTCATTCCTTATTTTACTTTTTCGACCTGTTCGACTTTGAGGTGAATTTCATTTTGACGGTCTAAAGGTCAATCGCCGCCAAGCTGCTGCGCGGGGTAACGAGCGAAGAATTTTTAACCGCCAGGTCGAAAAAGTCGAAAAAGTTTTGGGGGATAAAACGGTGTACGCGGAAGGCTTTCATTCCTTATTTTACTTTTTCGACCTGTTCGACTTTGAGGTGAATTTCATGACGGTCAATCTTTTTCCACTGTTCACCAGGGTATAATCGATCAGCGGCTTCTCTGGCTGTTTTTGAATTCTTCTTTCACAGGCGTTCCCGCGCTTCCTGTTTTTGTTTTAGTACTACTTTTTTTACCCTAACAGATCTCGAATAAGTTACGGTACGGATGTATGAAGGTCCTTTTTTCTTTCTTGAACTTCTTTACCTTCTTCGAAGCTTAGGCTGTCCGAAAACGGACGGCATCTTTGCGGTAGAATCTTCTTCCTTCTTTGAATAACTGCCAATACCTGTGTTCAGATACTAACGCCGTAAAACAGCGTTACGATTTCCGTATCCAGTTATTCAGGGTTGTTCCGGGACTACCGGGAAGTACGCCCGTAGTGCTGATATTGTCACCGCCGTTCAGCGTAGTGTCGCAGTAATACTCCTCGGCAGGTGCATAATACACCGCGTGACCGCAGGTACCGTTTTGGGCGACATTCGCGTTACCGGTTCCGGTATTACCAAAAATGGTCCCGCCGGTCTTGGTAAAGATTCCGCTGTTAATGCTCACACCGCCGCCAAGGGATGCCGTGTTCCCGCTGATGGTTCCCCCGCTCATGGTAAAACTGCCGCCGTCAACGTACACGCCGCCGCCGCCGCTGGGGCCGGTGTTCCCGCTGATGGTTCCCCCGCTCATGGTAAAATTGCCGTCAACGCACACGCCGCCGCCAAGATAGCTGCTGGTGTTCCCGCCGATGGTTCCCCCGCTCATGTCAAAACTGCCACTACCGCCCATGTACACGCCGCCGCCGCCGCCGCCGGGGCTGGTGTTCCCGCTGATGGTTCCCCCGGTCATGGTAAAGATTCCTCCTCCGCCAACCCACACACCGCCGCCGTCAGAGCTTCCTGTATTTCCACTGATGGTTCCCCCGGTCATGATAAAATGGCTGCCACTGGTGCTAACATTTACCCCGCCGCCATTAGTGTCACCATTTTCGCTGATGGTTCCGCCGTTCATAACAAAAGTCGTGAAGCTAGAGGATGAAGTCATAGCTACCCCCCCCCCCCCGCCTATATTCCAGCTGATGGTTCCGCCATTCATGATAAAAGTCGCGGAGCTGGAGGTTGATGAACTCACAGCTACCCCGCACCCATTCCGGCTGATGGTTCCGCCGTTCATGATAAAAGTCGCGGAGCCAGAGCTTGCATCCATCCCTACGCCATTGTTCGCCTTCCGCAGTTCGGCGCCCTTGTTCAGGATAAGATTTCCGTAGCCGGTACCCCCCACCCTGACCAGGCTGCCGGAAATACCGCCGCCGTCCAGAACCATGGTTCCCTTGTCGCGGCCCGTCCCCAGAGTAAGGCTGCCGTTTTGCAGGTTAAAAAGATGGTTGCCAGAGGGACCTCCCCAGAGGAGGCGCATGGTCCGGTCCGTGCCGGCATAGGCTTCCAGGGTAATGGTTTTATTGGAATTTATGTTTATGGTATTGGAAATGGTGATGTCGCACATCACGGTAAAGACGCCGCTCCCGCCGGAAGGAACGGCGTTTATAGCCGCGACCAGTTCGCTCTCGCCGGTAACAGGGACAACGGAAAGGTTATAGTCTATGTCGTCTTTAAGGGGGGCGTTAAGCATCTCGCAGCCCAAAACAACAAAAGCAAAGACACCAACAGCAAAAACGCCTGGGGAGAAAACAAAGCTGTATTGCCCGGTCGCATTGGTTTTCATATTGATTCTGCCGAAACTTGCCAGCATGGGAGTAGTATGTCACAGAAAGAACGGAAAGTCAACAGTTCGGCGGCTAGAGTTCGCGTTCGCGGGGTTAGTTTCGTTCGTGGTGAATTTCATTTCGTTTACGGCAAATTCATGACGGTCTAAAGGGTAATCCTCGGGGTTTTGGAAAGCGTTTTAAAAAGGCCTTCTTTGGCGTAGCTAAAGTAACCTGTTTCCGAAAAAATCACATGATCAAGAAAATTGATCCCCAAAATACGCGCCGCCCTGCGTAACGCCAGGGTAATATTATTGTCCTCGGAAGAAGGCTCAAGCTTTCCCGAGGGGTGGTTATGCGCCACACAGACGGCGCTCGCCCTGTCCTGTAACGGGTCAGAGAAAACCTCGCGGGGGTGAACCATGGTGCGGTTTACCAGCCCTATGGTAACCACCCGCACGGCAATTACTTCGTGGGCGCCGTTGAGCGAAACCGCGATAAAGCGCTCCTGTTTGCGGTCGGCAAAATGCCGCACCAGATTGTACACGTCCCCCGGCTTGTGTACCCGCGCCGCGCGTTCCCAGCGTCGTCTGCCAAATTCAAGCAGCGCCACAATGGCGCACGCTTTGGTCTGCCCCAGGCCTCCGATACGGAGCAGATCTTTGATCGGGGGAATCCCCTTGTTCCGGTCCAGCATTTCAAGGATTTCCGCCGCAAGCGAAAACACATTTTTGCCCCGTATGCCGGTATTAAGCAAAATAGAAAGCAGTTCCTGGTCGGAAAGCGCCTGGCAGCCCCTGGCAAGAAGCCGTTCGCGGGGCCGGTTTTTGCCGGACGGTTCCGTTTGTTTGGTATGTCGGTCATTGTTGTCCATAAGCGGATTGAGGGTTCCGGTATTCACCGCGCTTTAGCCGTTTTTTAAAAAACAGCCCCGCGACAGCTTTTTACCGGCGCTTTTTTTTGCTATACTGTTACTATGCCCGCACGATCAGACGCCGCGCTCCGGCTGGGGGTTGAACCAGTAGGCGCGCTGCTTTTACGTTTTTCGGTACCCGCCGTGACCGGCATGGTGGTCAACGCGTTGTACAATGTGGTGGACCGCATTTGGGTCGGCCGCGGCGTCAACGAAAACGCCCTGGGCGGACTTTCGCTGGTGCTGCCGCTTATGACGATCAATATGGCGTTTGCCATGCTTTTCGGGGTCGGTTCCGCCAATCTTATTTCCATGCGCCTTGGCCAGGGCCGAAAACAGGATGCGGAAAACGCCCTTAACCACTGTCTGGTTTTTCTTGTTTTGGTCGGCCTTGTGCTTATGACGGCGGGGCTTCTTTTTACCGATCAAATTCTTTCCCTTATGGGCGCGGAGGAAGGATCGCAGGCCCTGGGCTACGCCCGCCGCTATTTTAGAATAATCCTTTACGGATTTACCTTTGCCATGGTAAGTTTTGGATTTTCCCATTGTACCAGGGCGCAGGGCTTTCCCCTTGTTACCATGATCAGCATGCTTCTTGGCGCGGGAATGAACATGATCCTGGACCCCGTTTTTATCATCGGATTCGGCTGGGGTGTAGAAGGCGCCGCCTGGGCGACCATTATCAGCCAGCTTGCTTCGGCGGTGTGGATACTGTGGTTTAACTTTGGCAAAAAGGCGGTACTGCGGCTGCGGCTTTCGGCGTTCAAGCTGAGCGCGGGCATTATGACCGATATTATGGCTTTTGGCTCAAGCCAGTTTTTACTGCAGTTTGTCATGTCGGTGGTCCAGCTGCTTTTTAACAAGAGCGTCGGCTGGTACGGCGCGTCCGTGCTGGGCGAAGGCGGCGGAGATGTCGCCCTTTCGGGGATTAACATTAACATCTCCATTGCCATGATGATCTTTATGCCGGTGTTCGGCATAAACCAGGGAGCGCAGCCGGTACTGGGTTTTAACTACGGGGCGAAAAAATTTGACCGCGTCAGGAAGGCCTATCTTTTGGCCGCGGGAGCGGCGACGGCAATCTGCCTTGTGGGGTTTGCCGTGTGCGAGCTCTTTCCCCATTTTTTGGTGCGTATTTTTGCCCCCAACGGAAGCGCCGCGCTCTTAAGCTTTGCGCCGCGGGCAATGCGGATGATGGTGATTTTTATGCCGCTTAACGGGTTTCAAATTGTGTCGACCAACTTTTTTGTGGTAACCGGCCGGCCCGCGCTGTCTATCTTTCTTTCCATGCTTCGTCAATGCATCGCCCTTATTCCCTGCATTCTGCTGTTTGGAAAGCTGTGGGGCTTATGGGGCGTTGTGGCCGCATCTCCGGCGGCGGACGGTTTTGCGGTTATCTGCACCGCCGTTATGGTCCTGACGGAACTGCGAAAACTTAAAGCAGACCACCTGCTTTCGCTATGAAAACAAAACAGACAAAACCAAAACCCGCCGCGCTTCTGGCGCTCCTTCTTGTTTTTACCGGCGGCGTGCGCGCGGAGGTCCGCTATGCCGGGGGAATTGACGCGGCGGGCATTGAGCGGATTAAACAAAGCCTTGCCCTTATCGAAAAAAAACTCCCCGATAATCCGCTGGCGCGCTGGTCGCGGAGCGTTTCGGACGCGCGTTACCAGGGGGATATCTGGATACGCGCGGAAGAACTTGACGATTCAACGCTGGGCCAGTGGGACGGCGCGTGTATTATTGTCAACGCCGAACGCCTTGCCGAAGAAAGCCTGCAGGAACTCGCCCTTATTATTTATCACGAGGCGATACACGCCGATCACCACTACCGCGACACGGAAGCGTTTTTGCTCAACGAATACGCGGTCTTTTTTTCGCCCCGGCAGCTTTTGCTTTTTGAAATGATCAACGAGGGACTCGCCGTATACGCGGAGTGCGCCCTGCGGTATTCGTTCGGCGCCAATGTCCAGGCCGATCACAAGTACCGGAACAAACCCGCCCTTGAACGCTACAACGAAGACTTTTACGCCTACTATAAAGATCTGCGCCGCTGGATGAAGGGAAACGCCGCGTACAGCAAACTTGAAGGCTCGCGTTTTGAAGAAGCCCTGTTCAGGGAATATCTTGCCGGGTTTCTTTACGATCCCTGGTATCTTGATTATTACATGCCCTACCAGGTCCAGTACTACGGAATACTGCGCGGCAAAGATTTTGCGCTAAGCCCGTTCTTTTGCGACCCCGCGTACGCGGAACTGGTAAAGCAGGAAAACATCTACCGGGTGCTGGACCGCTATATCGAAAAAAACAGCCCCGCCGGATTTTGTTTTTCCACGGGCGCAAAAGAACTTGAGGATCGTTTTATAACCATACTGGACCGCTTTGAAAGCGGAAACCGGAACAGCAAAAAAGACCGAAGCGGCGAAGGCGTTTTTGGTTCCGGCCCCGCAGAGGCGAAAAAGCTTCGTAATCTGGAGTATCTTGAACAAAGCCAGCGTAATTACGAATCGCTCGCCGCCCGCTACCGTGAAATCCCCGAAGGCCTTGAAATTCGCTATAAAGACGGTCGTTCAGAAAAATTGGCCGAATCATTACGGTTACTGCTTATATCGCTGGAGGTCCGCGCACCCTGAAAAAACCGCTGGTATTTTTGCTGCTGGTATGCGCCGTCCGGCTCTTTGGACGCGAGCGCTACGAAGACCTTGCCGGACGGGGTCTTTTGATCGAAAGCGAACCTTCCGGCGCAAAGGTCTTTATTGACGGAATTGAACGGGGAAAAACGCCCTATTCGCAGGATTCGATACGCGCGGGAAAATACCTGGTGCGGGTTGCCAAAGAAGCCTTTCGCGACCGGGTCTTTACGGTTACGCTTGACCGCGGCGGCCGTGTCGAAGTAACCGTCGTGCTGGAACCCGCCCACGGCGCCCTGTTAATCGAAGTCGAAAGGGAAGGAAACCTTCCCTTTCAGCCGGTGATTACCGTTGACGGCAGGCCGGCCGCCGAAGACCGGGTAACGGTAGACGCGGGCTGGCGGAATGTAGCCGTAGAAGCGTTTGGCTGGGAGCGGCAGCGTCAAAGCGTGTATGTAGAAGACGCTTCCGAACAGACGGTTTTGTTTCTTCTTAAACCGGTTCCCTTTTCGCTTGCCGGCGCGGCTTTGCGTAAAAACCGTTTTAACCCGTCCGCCCGCGGCGCGCTGGGCCGGGCCGAAATTTATTTTGAAGTTTCCGCCTGGGGAAGGGGAAGGCTGGACGTAGTCGAAAGGCGCAGCGGAAGAATTGTCTATTCGGCGGCGCTTGGTCCCTTTGTTTCGGCGGCGAATACCGCGATCTGGGACGGCCGCACAAACAGCGGAAGCGCCGCCGACGGTGAATATTCGCTGCGCTTAAGCGCGTGGGCGGACAATCCCGCAGGTCAAAATTCGTTCACAGAAAATGAAACAGCTGCCTCGCGGACATTCGCCCTTACGCTTGACTCCACCCTTGAAACAGAACCGCTTGCCTCCGGCTCGGCGTTCCCCGGACTTGTGTTTTCGACAATGCCCGAAGTACTCGCCGCAACATCGTACCAGGTGTCCGGCGAAATGCTTGCCGGCAAGGTACCCTTCCAGGACGCGTGGAAAACCCTGCCGCTTGCTGTTTCCGCCCGCTACGGAATTTTTGACCGCTTTGAAGCGTCGGCGGCGTTTAACGCCGCCCCGCGTTTTGACGATGAACATACCACCGTTATGGGATGGGCCGCCCAGGCAAAATATATGCTCCTGGAGCGGGGCGCGCTTCCCTTTGCCGCCGCTGTTTCGCTGGGATACGGCTGGGCAAAAAAAGGCCCTTACACGGCCTTTTTTATGCCCGCCGGCGCCGTCCTGCGCGTACCGCTTTCGCTTCGCATAATGGAAAAACCGCCGCTGGATCTGGTCCTTGCCCCCGGCGCGCTCTGGATTGGCGAAAAGGGGTATCCGGAGGAATTCGCCCCGCGCGCAGAGGTATCCGGCGGCCTTTTGCTTAGACAGGGAATTGCCGCCGCCGGCGTTTCGGCGCGCTGGGACTACGGCAAGGAAGGGCAGGGCCCCTTTGCCGCGGCCCTTGAATGCACCCTGCTCCCCTCGACATTTTATCTTTCGGCCTCCGGCGGCCTGTGGATATTTGACGGCGAAAAAGGCGGCTTTTTTGGCGTTACGTTTGGCGTTGTCTATTGATAATTAATAACGGTCATTAATAACGGTCATTTACAGAGCGCGTCGGCGCGCTTCATAAACTGATTGGAAACGCGCCGTTCCCAGCGCAGCGAAAAACTCCCCGGCGCGGGAGAATCGTTAATTTCCCTTAAAAGATTTTTAATGCCGGCGATGTTGGGGTTTCCGGTGGCGTTGGCCGCCGTTCCGTTTATTTTGGCGATCATTGCCTGCGAATCGGTAACAAGTATATAATTGGCCGGATGCGATGCGGCATACTGCGCCGCGCGTAAAATTCCTTCCGATTCGGTGTCGTCGTTTGTAGTAGAGGCGCGCAGCCCAAAGACGCCCGATTCTTCGTGGACAATGATGCCGTCCTTTACCGCGATAAAGGCCCATTTTTCCCTGCCGCCGTCCGGGTAAAGGTATACATATCTGGAATTTCCGCCCGGACGCTTTTTCATAAAGATTCACCCGTCAATTGACCGCGCGGCCGGCAGCCAGAAACTTTTTAACTCGGTGTATTCAATTTTATTAAAGATGCTTTCAAGGCCGGGCGTGTCTTTAACCGCCTCAAAAAGGAATGTTGAAAACGCCCCGTATGTATCCAGAACAAACATCGCGTATTCTTTTTTTGCCTGCCGAGGATCACGCCCGGCCGCTTTTTGTACATACACGGCTTTTGCCTTTTCGCAGAGCGCGTGTACCGCGTTTATAAAGCCGGTCCATTCGGCGGTAATTTTTTCGGTTACGGGGCGGATCTCGGGCCAGGCAGCCAGCGCGTCATCGATAATTCCCTTTTTTACCGCCTCAAAAATTCCCGAATCGCTAAAATGATCTTCGCCTTTTATATGAAAAAGGCTCAAGTAGTGTTCGGTTTTTATTTTGACGCGGTTAAAGTTTTTGTCCTGTACCACTACGCCCTCGCGATCACGCACGTCAACGGAGCGGCAGTACGCGATAACTTCGTCAATCCCCTTTAACGGATAGATTTCGGGCGTTTTAAAGGCAAGGGCGAATTCCCTTGCCGCCCATTCGGGCGTATGCTCCTTTCCCTGTTCGTCGCGGCAGCCAAGAAGCGTAAGGCGGGTTTCATGATAGGGCACGATGATCCGGTTGTACGGCGAGGTAAGTTCAAACATAAAAGTCCAGCCCCCAGGCAGGGCCGCGATTTCTTTTTCATGATCACGCAGGGCGTAATTGAGCAGCAGGCGGAACGTAAAGGGACCGCTCAGGGTTTCGTTGGTTTGACAGGCGTAACTTTCGGGTATTTCCGCGTCAAGATCAAAACTGCCGTTCGTAGTCCAGAGATCGCCGCCCCGGGGCTCTTTAAGCAGCTTGATGAGCGATCCGTCAAGCTTGTCCCGCACATAAAGGTTTCCCTTCCAGTCGACAGGATCCTCGCCCTTTTCGCCAAAATTGGAAAATTTAAAAAACGGCATAAGATAGGGTTTTACCGTTTCGCCGTCAATGTAATAAACCGAACCGCGGCAGCAGCGAACGACCGGATTTGAAAAATCAGATTCAAACTGTGAATATTTAAACATCACCAGATTGGGGCGCTCGCTGTGGGGCTTTGTCTTTACCGCGTAGGGCGGCTTTGCCAGTTCCCGGGCAAAGGTGTCGCGGTGTGTTTTTATAAACGCGGTCAGGTATTCCCAGCTGTCGTACTGGCCCACTACTGGTTAAGCACCTCTTCGCGGTCCGCCAGGGTAACGGCAAGCTTTATGGTACGACCGCCCCGCAGCAGTTCCACCTCGATCTGTTCGCCGGGCCGGTTGTCTTCGAGCGCGGAATATAAATCGGCCAGCGAAACAACCTTCATTCCGTCAACACTGGTAAGAATGTCGCCGCCCAGGTAGATTACGCTGGAACCGTAACGCACCGGTTCGGACCCCTGGCGCAGCCCCGCCTTTTCGGCAAGGCCGTTCCGCCTGGTCCGCGACACGAGCAGCCCTTCGCCGACGGGGAGTTTTGCGTACTGTACCAGCGCGGGAAAGAGCTGTACCACCGAGGCGTCGATCCAGCCGCGCCGCACCCTGCCGTGTTCAATAAGTTCGGCGACAACGCGTTTGGCGGTATTTACCGGAACAGCGAAACCTATTCCCACCGATCCGCCAGACGGCGAATAAATCATGGTATTAATGCCGATCATTCTGCCCTGCGAGTCGAGCAGCGGCCCGCCGGAATTCCCCGGATTAATCGAGGCGTCGGTCTGGATCATGTCGCGGACAATGTTTTGCCGCGAAATCTGGATGGGCCGCCCGAGCCCCGAAACAATTCCCACCGTAAGGGTGCGTTCCAGCGCAAAGGGATTGCCGATGGCGAGCACCCGCTGGCCTACCCGCAGCGCCGCCGAATCGCCAAAGGGAATTGTCCGCAGATTGCCGCCCCGGGGCGGGGTAAATTTAAGAACCGCCAGGTCGTTTTCCGGGTCGGAACCCACAACCGTTCCCTCGTGCTGGGAGCCGTCCGAAAGGTTAATGTATACCTTGTAGGCGTTTTCGATAACGTGGTAATTGGTAAGGATAAATCCCCGCGTGTCAATAATCGAACCGGAGCCGCTCCCTCCGTTTTGGGGCACCGGTTCAAGAAACCAGTTGATTCCCACGATCTCGGTCGTAATGTTTACCACCGCGTCGTTAAATTGTTCATAGACGGTAATATTTTCGCGTTCATCGGCGCTGTAGGGGGCAAGGTCCGCAGTATGCAGGGAATTGGGATTTATGCCGTCCGCATTACCCGACTGTTGAAGCGCCGGCGAATCATTCCCGGCGGCGGCAGAATAGTTTTCGGACGGAGCGGACGGTTTTAACAGGAACGGCCCAAAAAGAAACGCGGTGACCGCGCCGGCCAGCACAATGCCCATAAACGTAAAAAAGAACACCTGGCCCCGGCTGTATAATTTCATTGTCGTCCTCCGTCCGTTATAATCCCGACCCCATACTAATGTAAAGAAATTCGGACAAATTGTCGAGTGCTGGATCGCCCCCCTGTTTTGTGATAGGATAGGCCCATGAAAATGCTTCGCCTTTTTTTGCCGGTATACGCGTGCATTGTGTGTATTTTGTGCATTGTGTGTGCCGGATGCGCCGGATATGCAGCAGCCGTTGAAGCCGAGCCGGACCCGGTTTTTTATGTAACAGCGGGCGGCAGCGACCGGAATAACGGCCTTTCGGAAGCAACCCCGTTCCGCTCGCTTTTTACGGCAATGGTCAGAGCCCCGGGGGCGAAGGTTAAAAAAATTATCGTTGTCGGCGTTCTTGATATGCAGAGCGAGCAAACAAGCAACGAAGAGCGGGTTTTCGCGCTCCAGGGCGGCGGCAGGGACAGCGTTATTACCATTACCGGAAAAGCGAACTGCCCCGAAGAAGAACGCGCCGTACTAAGCGGCGAGGGCGCTTTTAGGCGGGTTGTCCAAATCCGGGGCGAAACAAACATCCGTTTTGAAAATATAGAAATATCGGGCGGCTCAAGCAGGGCGCTGGGCGGCGGCCTTGTTATCGGAGCCGGCGCCATTGTCACCCTTGGGCCGGGCACTGTCGTGCGGAACAACCACTCGGTAAGCGGCGGCGGCGGCGCGGCGGTCGCTCCCGGCGGCAGACTGTTTGTTTCGGGCGCGGTAATTACCGGTAACAGTTCCGAGTCGGCAGGCGGCGGCATTGCCTGCGCGGGCGAGCGCTTTGGAATGGACAGCGGCGAGATAAGCAATAATTCCGCTCCCGCGGGCGGCGGCATTGCCGTGTTTGATTTATGTTTATTTACCCTTGAAGGGGGAATGATCGTTTCCAACCAGGCCGAAATGTTCGGCGGCGGCATTATGATCCAAAACGCCCGCGGAACCATGCTGAACGGCGCCGTACAGAATAACCAGTCGGCCCTTTCAGGCGGCGGCATTGGCATAATGAACCAGTCGGTATTTGTGTTGAGCGGCGGCGAGGTACGCGAAAATACCGCCGGGGAGCACGGCGGCGGCATCGCCAGTGACGAAACAAGCGTTATTAGCGTCCGGGGCGGTTTGGTCGCCGGCAACAAGGCCGTCCAGAACGGCGGCGGCGTTTTTAGCGCGGGATCCTTTGACAAGCAAACGGGATCGCTTATTACCGGCTCCGGCGAAAACGCCAACAGCGCCGCCGCGGGCAGGGCCATTTATCTTTACCGCGAAGCGGTCAAATTTGTCGATGACGACGCGGGAAGCGACCTTGTTATGGACGAGCCATTACCGGACGAGCCATTACCGGACGATCAAACGGATTTTTAACGCCGGACACAAAATTCACTCCACACGCCGATACTTATAACAGGCAGATTGCAGACTATGGGTTTTTTGCCCAAATGGGGTATAATTATGGTGAGCGCGGGTAATTGAATACTATGAGACACACATTGAAAAATAAACGGCCTTTGCTGGTTGGAATCCTCGTTTTTTGCGCCGCTTTTGCGTGGGGGGACACCTATGTATGGACAGGGTCTGGTGATGGTACAACGTGGAGCAATTCAAATAATTGGACCAATACTACCGATTCTACTACAGGGGTGGATTATCCCGGTGAAAATGCTACCAGCGATGTAGCCACAACTTCGGGGTCGGTGACATTGCTAGCGACACCTGCTAACCCCCTGGGTTCATTGATCGTAAGCGCCGGGACTCTGTCACTGGGCGGATTTTCCATTACGGTTTCCGGCGACGTAACGGGAGCGGGAACCATAGCCGGGGCGGGCGCGATAAGCGTGGGCGGGAACTGGGATGTAACGGCCGTAACGGGCGCCCCTGATATAACATTCGCCGGGGCGGGAACCATTACCTCAAATGGGCAGACTTTTGGAGACATATTCGTTTCCGGTACGTATACGGTAGGCGGGGATCTCATTTCCGGCGGGAGCCTTGATGCGTCCGGCGGCAATTTAACCCTGGACACAACAACAGGAAACAGTATAACAGGATCTGTGAGCAATGGAACTATTACCGTCTCAGGCACTACTTCGGTGACGGTTGGCGGCGGTTGGGATAGTATCATATCGGGGGCCGGCCTTGCCGCAACGTTTACCGGGGGCGGTACGATAAGTCCGGCAAGCGGCTCGTTTGACACCGTTACGATAAACGCAAGCGGCGCCTATAGCGGCCCGTTTACGGTGACTACGGAATTGATAGTTTCCGGGGGAAGTTATACATCCCCCGCTTCCCATACTTTCCCCATGGTGACCGTAAACGGCGGAACCTTTACACCCGGCAGCGGCAACACCGTTACAGGCAGTTTGATTGTAGGGACAGGAACCCTGGCTCTGGGAGGTAACACGCTTTCCGCCGGAAGCGTAAGCCAGAGTGGCGGGACCATCGCTGTTGCCGGAGGTACTATTAGTTCGGGGGGCGCAGTTAGTCAGAACGGCGGCACTATCAGCGGGGGCAGTTTAACGATAAACGCCAACGGGACGATAAACCTCAATAACACTTTAAACGAGATAAGCGGAACCTTTAACGCGACTACGAGCAATGATGACATAACATTCAGCAACACCGCAGGCTATACCCTTGGCACGGTCAACGCCGGAGCGGGGAATGTAAGCCTTGTCAATGCAAGCGGGACGGTAGGCGGTTCCGGTGGAGCGATAACGGCGGATACCCTGACCCTAAGCGGCGCTTCAACTTTTACGCTGACCGGCACGAATGATGTAGACACCCTTGTAACGACAACACCTAACCCCGCTTCGATAAGTTTTACGGACAGTGACGGTATAGCCCTGGGGCCGATAAACGCCGCCTCTCTAACGGTGAGCGCCGGGGGAGCGGTAACGCACGGCGGCGCTATAACTTCCGGCACGTCAGTAGACATAACCACTTCCACAGGCGGGATAGACCTTGACAACTTTACGAACGCGATAACCGGAATCTTTAACGCGAGTACGGGGACAAGCAACACAGACATAACATTCAGCAACACCGCGGGCTATACGCTGGGAACGGTCAACGCCGGAGCGGGGAATGTAAGCCTTGTCAATGCAAGCGGGACGGTAGGCGGTTCCGGCGGAGCGATAACGGCGGATACCCTAAATCTGGGCGGAAGCGGAGCCGCCTATGTTCTGGATGGGGGTAACAATGTGGGAACCCTGGCGACCATCGCTCTCGATGATCCCGATTCAATTTTTTTTAATAATACCAATGCCCTTATCATAGGAAATATAACTTTTAAACCCGGTGAATCTTTTGCCGTTACTGCCGGGAACGCCATTACCGTAAGCGGGAGAATTGCCGTCACCGGCGCGAGCACTTCCACTGGCGGAACGGTGAGTCTGCAATCCGCTGATAATACAAATATTACTTTCAATTCCAGTTCGCAAGTGGAAGGTATAGATTATTTGAGTTTGACAGCCGGACCGTCCCTTTCTTCTTCGGGTGAAGTAACCATTGACACCGGCTCTTTTTCCGTAAACAATGGTTCGAATACTGAAGATATTCACATATGGGCCTATACGGTAACTTGGAACACCAGCGGAACCACAACCCCCGGTCAGCTTCACGTATGGGTTGACACCTACCCATCGGGTTTTGATAATGCCACTGCTGCAGAAGGAAAAGCCACCCATCCCCGGACACCAAACCATGTGGTGTACGGACCTTCGGTTCCCGCGTCTTTAACGGGCGCGTTTCATGTGGATTCCACCGCAGCTTTGGGTACTTTCGTTAGTTTATCAACCGAAGATAATTTCAATATTTATATTGTTGATGTAGGGAACAGCGCACCCGCCAATACCAGAGCGGTTACCGCGACAATAGGCGGCACACCAGCCGGCTTTATCGAAATCCGGGGCGTTTACGAATCCTCAGGCGCGCTTGCCTTGACACCCGGATCAGGCGGCGTCCAGCTTGCCGACAGCGCATCCGATTCCGCAAAGGTTACCCTGACCGGTACCGGCAATGAATTTTCAACAAATGGAAAAAAACTAACTCTTCTTGACGCCAACGCCTCCATCACCGCCATGGGCATTGAACTGGGGGGAGCAGTGGACGGCGTTAGCAGCCCGGGTGTCAACAATCTGCTGCTGGATGTCAGCGGCGCATCGGGAAATACAATATCTGTGACTGGCCCTGTGGGCGGGGGGGTAAGGCTTGGCGATATAGAAGTCCGCAGTATTAATCCTGACACGAGTCCTTCTTATGGTGTAACTTTTTCCGGGGCTGTTACCGCGAAAAGCTATAAGCAGACCGGCGCTGGGGGGACAGGGGGTGATGGCTCAACGCTATTCAGTAGCATACAGAATTATACCGGGGATTTCTCTTTTACCGGTACGGATCTAAGGGCTTATAACAGTATGACCGTTGGCGGTGATGTTGTTATAACAAACAGCAGGAGCTTTATCAAGAACACTACCAACGTCATCAGTGTCACCGGTTCATTTACCCAGAACGGAACCGGCCCGAATTCAATAGGTAATCGTATCTCCGCTTTAAGCATCAGCTTTAACACCGCTGTACTTATTACCGGCAATGCCACCTTTACCGCAACGGCGACCGGAGGGGATATAACCCTTTCGGGGCCGCTCATAGGTACCGGCCTCCCCGATCTTTCATTAGTGGTAGGTACCGGTCTCGGTTCTGACATAACATTTGGCGATACCATTGGCAGTCTGACGAGTGCGGTAACAATAGCAGGCACTTTATATTCCGTGGGAAATTATCCGTTTGGAACCTTTGCCGTTACCGGTTATAATGTGACTACTTCGTCATCGGTACCGCTTGACATCACAGCCACAACATTCACCGTGTCAGCATCCACAAATGTAAACCCGCCCGTCGCCATGACCGTCAACGGCAATACCTCCAATGAAGGAATCATCACCGCAGGGTCTATTGCCGGGCCCACTGATCCCGAAGCAGAGGCTTGGCCCATAGCAGATACAAATTACGCCATGATATTCAAGGGCAATTACATCGAAACTTCACCAGGCAAGCTGAATTGGACCGATCCCCTCACATATGTTTCATTTGGTCCGGCGGCCTCCACGAGCACCGTTACATTTAAAACCGCTCCTCCTAACAACGGCTGGCTTGTCTTCCGGGGAAACGCCACTCAAACCTTTGACCCCGATACCCTGGAATTGCCCAATGTGTTTATTTATCACACCGACAACAACACGGGGGTAACGCTGAGCGCCGTTAGTACGAATCAAAGTGACGGCAGGAAACTTGTTGTTTATCGGGGGAAACTCGACACCTCCGCCGGAAGCTGGCGCATGGGAGCCGGGGCTGTGCTGGGTGGTTTTTCCGGGTACAACGGCGCGCTTTCGCTTTATCCCGGCGCGGAACTTCTTACCGGTAATTTCTTTAATGAAAATACTACCGCGCATACCGTTACCCACAAAGGCGCGGGTGCAAGTTTTATTACCGCCAGTGGGAATGTAGAATTAAACCGTTCATTGTTCACTGCCGCCGCGCCGGCGGTTTATTCCACCCTCACTATGACCGGTCTCGGCGGCCAGCTTCGAGTGTTGAATACGGGAACACCGTTGAGACCGGCGGCGGATATCGGCAATCTGGTTATCAATTCCGGCGGAACCGTGGCTTTTTCGAATTTACGGATTAAGGGCGATGTGGTCATTAACCCTGGTGGACTATTCGTTGCGGGCCCAGCCCCAACTTCGGACTATCACATCCAGGTCTTTGGAAACTGGATTCAGGCTTTTCACGACGCTTTGTTGACGCCGATTGATGCGACAAACCCGCCTGCTTCCGGTGATGCACATGGAAGCTTTAACCCCCGGCAGGGTGCCGTGGAACTCGGCGATTATAGCCTGTTGGGGAATACCCATGCGATTGTCGGCAATACGACATTTTATGAATTGGTTTGTTATGAAAAAAACGCTGAATTGCGATTTTCGAATTTACCCCATAGACATGGCGTGGTCAGTAAATTATCGGTATTCCCTTCTACCGCCCCTTATCCCGCTTCCTTCAAAGTACAAAGCGGGAATTTTGGGCAGGGTGACATGATGAAAATAACCCGGCTGGTAGATGCGGGATTGACGCCGCCCTATGGATCAGCGCCCTATGACACGCCCCCGATGAATCTTTCTGATATAGGCCCTTTGGTGCAACCATATTTTTGGTACTTTGATCTTGCTCCGGGCGGTGAAATGGAAATCAACTGGCTTTCCCTTTATTACAGCTTCTCGTCAAAGCGTATTCCCGTACCGCCTCCATCCGCGTCGACCGACTGGCGTGTAGATTCCTGGCCGTATTATGATGTTGAAACACCAAATCCATCTCTTGGGCTCCCTACCGATCCTAGCAATTATGGCTCTTATTACTGTGTCAACTGGTATGTGGGTAATAAATTTTATTACGGCTTTACCGAGGACTCCGATGGAAACGGCAGGATAGACAGGCTGCGGCTCCAGTCAGCCTTTGAACTCTTGGACTATTACCCGCCCACCGATCCCAATTTTCCGAACCATGACGCATTGGAGGGTTTTGCCGCTGAAGTCTGGGATACCGGCGGCAACTACTATACCGTTAAAGGCTATGAGCGGGCCGATCTTCCAAGAACGGATCCCGGCCCTATCACTCCCGCAAAGGCAACAAAAATGGATTGTTTGTATGTCTTTCTTGAGGAAAAACCCTACTCGGACGGCAATACGATCCTCCACTGGAGAATTGTCTCAAATGTTAAACTCAGGGATCTGGCAACCTGCGGTATTCTAATCGGCGATCCGGGGGATACGGACAAGACTACCATTGAAGAATATCCGGACCTTACCGGGGTCTGGGATACGGTTTCTCCCCGCATTAGCTATGCCCTTACCGTTCCGGATTCCGGCAGAAATGAGATATATTTCCAAATGTCCGAACCGGTAAAAACCCTGTTACCGGCTATTGTCGATACTGTTACCGGTAAAACAATTGCCGGGGTTGTTCCGCCTGCGCAGGGTTCAGAATTTATTGTTCAAATCGATACGCCCTTTAATGTATCAGGTCTTGCCCCGACACCGCCGGATTTCACCCTTCAAGCCGATGTGAGAGATTTTGCCGCTGATGCCGTTGACCTTCGTAACAGTTCGGCAATTTCTTACTCGTATCGCTTCCCCCCGCCCAAGTATCCGGTTGATTATACCTATGCAAGTTATGTGTTTGTGCAAAACCAAAACTATTCAAGTGCCGGTTCAGTGCCAATTCCGAATGTTATAAGGGCAAGCGCGTTAAACCACCGCGTTACCGATGTGCTTATCTCCGTGCCGCCCCAAAAAATTGCCGACACCCGGTACTTTGTCTGGCCCCTGTGGGCGCGGAGCAGCGCGGTCGCCGATCCTGCGTTTACCGATTTTGCGACCGGGCTTCCCGGTTACGGCTACGGGTATGATTCGCACGACAGCGCCGCCTTTACCCAGACCGACGTTATTTGGGATTTTACCGGAAAGCGTTTTCTTGAACGGGATATTATAACGCTTCAGGCGCGGGATGCTACCAGCAGCAGCGGCCTTTCCCTGGTCTTTGCCTCCGGCGTACCTTCCTTTCTCCGGCGCGCGTACGGCGAAACCAATCTATGGCTGCCTGGTCCGGAACCAACGCCTCCCCTGCCCGCTTTTGTTAATCTTGTCCCCCGCTTTAATTCCGGTTATACCTCTAATAGTGGAGTGTCAGCGGGAATCGATCTCTATAACCATGAATTCCCCAGCCTTGCCGAGAACGCCACGATGGATTTCTTTTTTCACCTTTCTGGATCTCCGGTCGATCTTTATGCCGCCCGCCTTGACATTGCCGCCGGGGAGCCGATTCCCGCCGACTGGTATAACCGCGTCAAGCCGTTTAGCTTTGGCATGCACAACATTACCCGCCAGCGGGGCGGCGTTACGATCCTGAACAATGTAATCAACTCCAACCGCCGCGAGCATGTATTTTTGGACTATACGCTCAAAGGATCGGGCCGCGTTACGATACAGGTGTTTACCCTCGATGGAAACCTTGTCAAAGTGCTAAAACGCGAAAGCCAGGGCGCGGGTGATTACCGGGTTTCCTGGGACGGCACCAACAACGGCGGCAGGTCCGTAGCGCGCGGCATGTACTTTATCCGCGTCGTCGCGCCGGACATAGACGAAATCCGCAAGGTTATGGTGGTTAAGTGAAGGGTGTGGTACACAGTACCGGCGAAGCCCTGGCCGCCCTGCTTGACGATGTCGAATCCGACAGGGTCGAACGAAAGCGATCTTTTAGAAACGACAAGGATGCGGCCCGGCAGGCGGTCTGCGCTTTTGCCAACGATCTGCCCAATCATGATCTGCCGGGGTTTTTATTTATCGGAGCAGAAGATGATGGGGAACCCTCCCATTTGCCCATAACCGATGAATTGCTGCGGCAGCTTTCGGACATGAAAACCGATGGAAATATTCTGCCCCTGCCGGTGTTCACGGTAGAGAAACATGTTTTAAAGGGCGGGGAAATGGCTGTGGTTACTATCATGCCTTCCGATATGCCCCCGGTTAGATTTAAGGGCCAGATATGGATACGCAGCGGCCCGCGCCGCGCCGTTGCGAATGCCCAGGAAGAGCGCATCCTTACCGAAAGGCGGCGGCACAAGGATCTGCCTTTTGATATTTATCCTGTGTCCAGGGCAAAGCTTGACGATCTGTCCCGGATATTCTTTGAAAACGAATATTTACCCGCCGTTTTTTCGCGGGATGTTTTGGAGGCCAATAACCGCTCGTATAAGGAACGCCTGGCATCCTGCAGGATGATCGTCCTTCCCGAAGATGCCACGCCGACTATTCTGGGAATTTTGGCGCTGGGGAAAAATCCCCAGGACTATATTCCCGGCGCCTATATACAGTTTTTGCGGATTGACGGTACGGAATTGTCCGATCCGGTTATTGACGAAGAAGAAATTAAAGGTTCGCTTCTTGATAGTATCCGCCGGACAGAAGAAAAGTTAAAGGCCCATAATCATACCGCTGTCGATATGAGCCGGGGGCCGCAGATTGCCACTATGGACTATCCGCACGCAGCGTTTCAGCAAATACTGTATAATGCGGTAATGCACAGGTCTTATGAAGGAACAAACGCTCCGGTACGGGTATACTGGTTTAACGACCGGGTAGAGGTAAACAGCCCCGGCGGGCCCTTTGGCAACGTGACCGGCGAAAATTTCGGCAGACCCGGAATAACGGATTATCGTAACCCCAATGTGGCGGACATGTTTAAGACCTTTGGTTTCGTTCAAAAATACGGGGTCGGCATCCAGATTGCCAGGGAAGCAATGGAACGTAACGGGAATCCGCCGCCGGAATTTGAGACCGGCCAAAGCATTGTTCTTTGTACGCTAAGGGCGCGGGTATGAGCGTACCGGTAGTGGCGTTTTTTAACAGTAAAAGCGGCGTAGGAAAAACGTCGCTGGTGTATCATCTTGCCTGGATGTTTTCTCGTCTGCAAAAAAAAGTAGTGGCGGCGGATATTGATCCCCAGGCCAATTTAACGGCGGCCTTTTTAACAGAAGAGGCCATAGACAAAATCTGGAATGAGCCGGGCGGCAATACGATTTACCAGTGTGTAAAACCCCTGACCGAAGCCGGCGATATACCGGAGCCAAAACTGCAGGACATAGAAGAAAATTTGTATCTGCTGCCCGGTGATGCCGCCCTGTCAAGTTTTGAAGATCAGCTTTCCAATGAATGGCCCGGCAGTATGAATACGGCAAACCTCTACCGGCCCCTTCGAATTCTAAGCGCCTTTTGGCAAGCAGCGCAGATCGCCGCCGCCGGGGTACAGGCCGAAATCGTACTTGTTGACATAGGCCCCAATTTGGGCGCCATTAACCGTTCCGTCCTGATTGCCGCCGATTATGTGGTGATCCCCGTGGGGGCGGATCTTTTTTCCCTGCAGGGGCTCAAAAACCTGGGGCCTGCCCTAAAAGACTGGAAAGCGCTGTGGTCAAAACGGCTCGAGAACTGGCGGGACAGTAAAGACAGAAAGGATCATCCTGAGTTGCTGCTGCCCGGGGGAACGATGCGGCCTATCGGTTATCTTTGCCGGCAATACGGTGTCCGCCCTGGCCCTGTCAGGGCTTATGACAAGTGGGCGCGAAGAATACCCGGGGTGTATAGGGAAGCCGTCCTGGGGGAAACCCCCGGCGAAGATATTGAACCGGAGGATGATCCCAACTGTATTTCGGTTATAAAACATTACCGCAGTCTGGTTCCCATAGCACAGGAACACAGAAAACCCGTATTTGATTTAACCCCGGCGGACGGCGCAATAGGCTCCCACGCCAACGCGGTATTTTCCGCAAAGGGGGATTTTGAAAAACTCTCGCGGGAAATCATAAAAAGAATAGGCCTGGATATATGAGTAAACTCCTGACAAAAGCCGCCTTTGTTACGGTGGTCGGCCGGCCTTCGGCGGGCAAGTCCACGCTGGTAAACGCGTTTTGCGGGCAAAAGGTTGCTATTGTCAGCGCCGTGCCCCAGACAACCCGCAACGCCATCCGGGGTATTGTGAACGATGAACGCGGGCAGCTTGTATTTATCGATACGCCGGGCCGCCATACCTCGGAAAAAAAATTCAACAAAAAACTTCTTGAAGTGTCGGACCGTTCCCTGCGGGACGCGGACCTTGCCCTGTATGTGCTCGATGTTTCCCGCGCCCCCGGCGGCGAAGAAGCGGCAATTGCCGCCGCCCTTGCCCCCCGGGCCGAAACCCTTGTCGCGGCGCTCAATAAAATCGACGACCGGCGCGCGGACAGCGCTTGCGCCGCCGCCTTTTTGCGGGAAAAAATCCCTCTTCCCCCGGAACGGATTTTTTCTGTCTCGGCCCTTAAGGGTGAAGGGCTCCAGCCCCTGCTCGCCGCGCTTTACGCCATGGCCCCGGCGGGGGAGCCGCTTTATCCGGCGGAATATTACACGGATCAGGAACTGGATTTTCGCGCGGCGGAAATTATCCGGGGCGAAGCGATTAAGCGTCTGCGTCAGGAACTGCCTCACGCCATTTATGTCGAAGTTGCCGACAGGGAATTCCGCGCGGTAAAGGGCAGCGACAGGCAGCGGCTCTGGATACGGGCGTTTATTGTCTGCGAGCGGGAATCGCAAAAGGGAATGATTGTTGGTAAAGGCGGCGAAGTAATCAGGGCTATAGGCGAGGCCTCGCGCAAAATCCTTAATTCCATTCTAAACTGGAGAGTTGAACTTGATCTGCGGGTTAAAACCGGCAAGGACTGGCGGCATAACGAAGCGGTACTAAAAAAACTGCTCGACCGCTAGGGTTATCCGCAGCCCCGGTTCAAACAGATATTTTTCGCCTTAAAGAGAATTTACCACGAACAAAGAACAGAATTTCTGACAAAAAGTTCGTGCTTTTTGCGCGGTAAATTCATACGCTTAATTTGTATAGGGCGTATTGGTTAAGAGAAACCCCCTCTTTATCCGCTTCAATGGCAAGTCGGGCATGAAGCGTTTTGGGAAGCCGGACAACAAATTTTCCGCTGTATGTTTTATCCCCCACCGGGGAGGGAACCGGAAAATTATTTGCAAGCCGGGTTTCGATCCATCCTGCCATAGCTTCCTGAATATTCTCAAACGCTTCCTGATAAGTGGTTCCGTCACTCATACAGCCGTCAAGCTCAAGAACCGTGGCAAAATAATAGCTCCCGCTTTCGTCAACAGTATGCCGAATAATGATATTGTACGGTAACTTCAAATAGGGTTTTACTTCTTTTACGATCTTTTTCATTACCTTTCTCCTATCAGCTTGTCGGGTTTACCGACAAACTGTGCCGGCAGATAAATTCGCAAGCTGCGTAGCAGCTTGTCGAGGATCGACCTTTAGGTCGCTCCTATACGCTCCAATATGGCAATAACGTAAGATTTTTTAAGCGGATTTGACACTTTTATCGTAATAACATCGCCGCCTTCATTTATGTATTGCCGGTGAGAGCCATGTTGCCTGTCACGGCGATAACCATTTGCGGTTAAAACCTTGTCGGCTTCATCCATGCGGATACCATGAGGCTGGTTTTTCATCTTTTTAATTATTTTATCCTCATGTGCCACAATTGCCCTCTTATACACTAAATAGTATCATATATAGTATCATATGGCAAGAGAAACCGCGCTTTACGCCGCGCTTGGCCCGCATCGACCGCCGGAATAGGACTTGCTCGACAACCGGTTATCGAACAAGTCCAGTAAGTAAATCCGCTTTCCTAGCGCAGATGCCGCTTGGTTTTTTTAAGGTAGCGCTGACGGCGGCGTATCCAAAGCGGATAACACCAGGGCCACAGGGGCAGGCGGCGGCGCAGCAGGACCAGGATTACCACCTGGATCGCGATGACCAGAATCAACAGCAAGAGGATTACGAGGATAAGGAACGCGCTGCAGCAGGGCACAGCAGCGGCGGCGGCCGGAACCGGAACATACTGCAGGTCGGTAATGGTTTGAAGCGGCAGCACCTGGGTTATGGTAGAGGACGGCGCGGCGGACTGCGGGGCAGGCTGCTGAACGGCCGCCGGCGCGGATTCCGCCGTGCGGGGGGGCAGCACTTCAATTTGTACAAGGGTCATGCCGTTTTTGCTTATGTCCAGGGCGTCCCCCGCCTCCCTTGAAATATCGGCGATCCGTTCGGTGCTTATCGGGATCCGGTAATCCACCAGGGCTTCCACAAAACGGTTGTTCCGCAGATTGGTAACCTTGACGTGGGTATTAAAAGACAGGCTGGAGTGGCTTATCGTGAACCCTTCCTTTGACGCGTTGTATGAGGCGTTTCCCACCTGGACCTGGGCAAAGCAGAAAGAAACAGCCAGCAAACCAAAAACCAGCACCGCGCTTATCCGTTTCATAAAGAACCTCCTGTTTTTCGGGCTTTTTTAGGACCCGGCGCTTTTTTTAAAAAGTCTTTTTCCCTCAAGAAATCCAAATTCGTAACTTAGATACAGGGAAACCGCGTTGCGGCGGTATTCTCTTCCGCCGTCAATCGATGTTAAGCCAAAATCCGTTACATAACGCAGGCCCACGACAACCATCCCCGATCCGGCGGGCGCAGCCCCCTCAAATCCGGCGGTAAATCCCAGGGGATTGGAAACAGACCAGGAAACCTTGCTTTCGTTTCCGTTTTCGTCCCGGTAAGAAGTCTTTCCAAGCGGAATAACCGCATAGGCCCCTGCCAGGGGAGAAAACCGGATTTTGCCGACCCTGAAATTCATCTTCAAAAGAACAGGGGTTCCCAGGGAAAAGTTTGTATATTTTTTATTTTTTAAAACTGGTCCCGCAGGGCTGTCTTCAAGACCCCGGTAGACCATAACATCCCTGGTAAGAAGGAATTCAAGCTGGGCGGAGAACAGGGAATTGAGCCTGAGCGCGCCGGAAACGCCTCCTTCAAGGTTTACCGCCGAAGCGCCCGGGGACCGCTCTTCCGGTTTAATATACCAGCGCTGGGAAAGACCGGCCCTGACCCCGATCATAAAGAGGGGATCCGGCCAAGCGTCTGCCGCCGGGGTTTCAACGCTTAGTTCATGGATATGGGAAAAAAGCCATTCCACAAGGCCCGGCACGCTTTCCATGGCCTCGTCAATATCGTCGTATACCAGATCGTCGGTATAGATCATCGTGGAACCGGTCATATCCCACAGCCACAGCTGCAGGTAGTATTCCCCGGCCGGTTCCCCCGGATACACGCCTCCGGTAAGGGCGTAACGGGCTCCGTTTGCCAGGCTGGGGACAGGCGGCATATCCGTCGGGATTCTTGCGCCGAAGGGAACCGAAACGGCCCGGGGGCTGTACTTTTGAAGGTTTGTTACCGACTCCACGATCTCGTTATGGAAACGGCGGATCATCTCTGTTTCTTCTCCCGCCAGGGAAAGCACCGCGACAAACGCCCTTCCCCGGCTGTCCATGCCTCCGTCTGCCGGTGTTTGGGCGAAAGCGGGAGATACGCCCAGGATACCCAGAATCGAAACAAACAAAAACCCGGTACCCGCCGGGAGGAGGAATTTACGCTTTCCGGTCATGGTCTTCCTCCTTTTCGCTTGGTAAAAAATCCCAGCTCATATCCTACGGTAAACGAAATCATACTGCGCCTAAAGATCTTTTCGCCCTGGGCTTCAAATTCTCCCAGGTCGGCGGCATAACGGAGGTCGGCAATAAGCATGCCGGATCCGAATTTCATCGCCCCGCTTAAACCGCCCAAAAACCCTATAGACGGAGAAAGCTGGTATGTCAGAGACCTTCTGCCGTTACTCCGCGAGGCCGAAACGTCGAGCTTTCCCAGCGGAAAAAGATAATACGCGCCGGCAAACGGCGAAAACCTGAATTCGCGGGGGTAAAAATCGAATTTTACCACAAGGGGAAACTGGAAAGAAAGGGCGGTAAAATCTTCGGTATAGCGGTTATAGTTGGTGACGGTGCCCGAGTAGGCCCACAGAGACGCTTTGTCCCAGGTAAAAACCGCCTCTGCCTGGACGCTCAGGAACGAAAGAAAGCGCAGGTTTGCCTGCAGCGCTATGTCCAGGGCAACGGACAGGGTGTCGCCTCCGGTAAAGGGAGTATCGCCCGAGGGGGTATAAAACCGCAGCGAGGGCCCTGTTCTAAGGCCCAGATAGAGCCAGTCGGTATCAAGGCCCTTTTCCGGAGCCTGCGCCGGGTCTTCTTGCGGCTCCTCCGTGCCAAACCGCCCTGTTTCGACCCATTCTTCCCGCGTCTGGGCAAAGAGCGGCGGTGCAAACAGCAGCGCCGTAAACAACAGCGCCGTTACCGCCGCCGGAAGCTTTTGCCGGGGATGTTTTTTCATAGCGCCTCCTTTTTTACTTTCAACCGGGGTCATTTGTGTTCAAAAGTCCCATCGGTACCACTGACCACGATTTTATAGTTGTTGTACAGTGAATAAACCGACGGGTTCCCTGTAAAGGTATTGAGAGTGAAATGGTTGAGCATCGTGGTCAAGGTGCCATTGTTGCCCTCAAGTATCTTTTGTCCAGGCCAATCGCCGTCAAGAGACGCCGAAAGGGTACCCTGTTCCAAATGGCTTTCCAGGTCGATGAGAATTGTGTTCGTTCCCGGTACAAAATTATGCGTACCGTCATCCACAAGGGTTATAAAATTTTTATTGCCCGTTCCTTTATCCGACGAACGGGCAAAGGCCATTCCCGTCGTAATATTGACGTTGTCCGCCAGGGTAAAGCTCTGCGCCGGGCTTTCACCGTAATCCCAGACATACACACGGTCCGCCGTAACATCGCCCAGCAATGCCGTTGTCCCCCGGTTACATATCGCCTTGGAACTGCCGACCCCCTCGTTACCGGTTATCTTGGAAGTGCCCCAAGCAGTAAACCGGGCGTCTCCCCAGTGGACAAAGACCCCGCCGCCCTGCCGTTTTGCGGTATTGCCGGTAATCTCGCCCCCCGACATTTCGAAGGCTCCCCTGGCCACATAGACCCCGCCGCCTCCGTGGGGATAGGTGCTACTGGTGGACCTGTTGCCGGTAATCTGACCGCCGCTCATAACCAAGCCGTAGTCAGTACTATTGGTTGTATTTACCAGAACGCCGCCCCCCGCGCCCCCGCTTCCGTCGGGGCCGAGAGTACCAGGGGTGGTGGCGTTCGTGGCGGTATTGCCGGAAATGGTCCCATTGGGGTAAAGCCAGAAATCGGCGTTGCCTTTGAGATAGACCCCGCCGCCGCCTTCCATGGCATCCAAGTTGGGGTCGCCTGATGTATTGCCAGTGGCGGTATTGTTTGCTATTGTACCGCCCCCTTCAAGGATGAATGCGCTCTCGTCGGAACCCGTATCTTCCACATATACGCCGCCTCCGGAGCGAGCCCTGTTCCCGGTGATGTTCCCCGAAAAATTGACCGTGCTGTTCCCGCTGACAGCGATGCCACCGCCGTTCCCGGCGGGGTCCCCGGCGAGTTTGGCGCCGACATCGCCCCCGGTAACATCGATGTTCTTAAAGGTCAGTTTTGCGCCGCCGGTAATGTTCAGGACCCGCTTGCCCGTACTGGCCTGGAGCGTTCGTGTTACAAGGGGATCGCTGCTGTTGATGATTATTTCTTTATTGGGACCTGGGCTTATTGAGCTCAGATCAATGTCAAAAGTACTGGAAGCGGAACCGCCCCCGGTCGGGGCGATCAGGTCGTCCATGATAAGGACTTTTTCTATTCCGTCTTTTGCGGCTCTTTGTACCGCATAGGCCAGGGTCCCAAAGGGGCGGTCTTTGGAACCGCCGTTATAATAATCGGGCCAGGTGTCATCGCCGCCTGCGCTAACATAATAATACTGGGGACCTTCGCTTACCACCGCCACATAATCCTGCGTTGTACCATCTTCCGCCGTTACGGTATAGAACCTTTCCTGATTGGTAAAAGTAATTAAGCCGGAGCCGGGGCTTATGCCGCCCGGGTGACCCAGGTCAATCTTCGCGTACATATGCTCTTCATCGGTCCCGAAGGGTACCTGGATGACGATGGGGATCTTTCCATCGGACCGGGGATGCTGTCCGATAACCACATGGGCATTGGGGATGGGCACCGCGAAAGCTGCGTCTTTGTAAACCTGGAAATCAAAAATCCCGGTATCAGCCGATAAATCTTTAATGACCGTCACGGTGTAGGACTTTATTGTGGCGTCTTCCGCCGTGACCTTGTATGTTTTCGAATACGAAGACACACTGGCGAAATCATCGGTAAAGTCTACCGTTACCCCACTATGGATGCTGGTATATGGGTCGGTGAGAAAGTCACCGGTTTGGACTATTTTTGCTTTCAAAGTAGTGGGTGTCCCGCTGTTGGGCACATGGATAGTAATGGTACCCGCGCTCTGGTTGACCTCCCCTTCGGCCATGGAGCCGTTCGGCAGTTCAAGGTCAAACCATATAATTTCACCCACATTGGATACTTTTACGATGACGCTTACTTCGTAGGGCCGCGAGGAACCGTTGTCCCCGTAAACCGTATATGGTACCGGGGAAGTAAAATTCTGCGATATCCCCGAGGCGGGGAGTATGTATTTTCCGATATACCCTATGGACGGGCTTAGATCGTTTATGGGCGTACCGGCGGGCAAAATTACCGTAATGGGAGTAATGGTATTTATGCCGGGCGGCCTAGGCCGTATGATAACCTCTTCATCAGTAATACCAAAGGTAAAGTCGGTTATTCCTATGCCGGAAGATATTGTATAGAGGCTGGTTCCGGCCTGGTTTTCGGTCTCTATCCACTCCAGCAACGGGTTGGAACAGGCACATAACGCAAAAATCACCACAAAAATCACCGGAGAGCAAAATTTTTTCATACGACACCCCTTTTTAATTCTCGTGGGGGATTACTCCCCCGGCCTGCATACCGCCGTACCCCTCAAAATCGGACGGAATACACCCAAAAAAGCAAAATATTCTTGCTGAATGAATTTTTCAAGAGGAAATATAGCACACAAATAAAAAAAGTCAATACCCCAGAACCGCTTCTCTTAATCAGTACACTTCTTTACATGCCCATACCATGGGAAGGATCATCACAAAGCACAGGTTCTCAATTATTGAGTGGCAGCAGCCAAGCCGGACGGACCGCCGGATTATAAAAAAGAGGCGGGAATGGAAAAACAGGGCATTCCGCCGCCTTCAAGAATCCCAAAGCCGCCGGTACAGATAAGCCCGCCCGGTCCCATTGACACCCTGATCGAAAACGCGGGCGGCAAAATTTTTTAGATCGTCTTTCCCGGGGCTTGCGGTTTTTTTTATTTCCAAAGGATACATGCGGCCGTTCTGTACAATTAAAAGATCAACCTCTTTTTGATCTTTGTCGCGGTAATAATAGACGGCGGGCCGTATTCCGGTGTTGTAAAAACTTTTAAGAATTTCCGCAATAACGAAGCTTTCAAAAAACGCGCCTGCGGCGTCACGGGCTGCGGGAGCCGCCGGTCCGCAAGTAACTGTAACGGTTTCTCATCCATACAGACAACCGGATACGCTTCATTGTAGGGACGTTTGTATACTTCAAGCACGTCTTCCATGCGGGAGACAAACTCGGCGCTTTGTTCCGGAGGTATACACCAACAGTCTTTCAGACGGGGTTTTAACGGAGTTTTTTTAAAACTTCCCGTATCTTGGTGTCCGACAGCCGGATACCGACAAACTTTTTCGAATGTTTTTCGTATAACCTGAGCGTCCACCTGTCGTACCCCGCAGGGGGGCCGGCCGCACGCCATCGCACTTATTTTCGCTTCCACCTCGCCGGTTACCTTGGGCGGTACCGGCGGGATTTCCCGCTTTTTCCTGTTCAGCACCCGGTCAAGCCCCTGTTCGGCATATTGTTTGCTGACGGTATACACCAGTTTTGTGTCGCAATGACATTTTTCCGTTATTTCCGCATCGCTCCGTACCGTTCCTTTTTTACCTTCCGGTTTTCGGTCCAAAAAAAGAAGTATATTGACCCGTGTTATCTGTCGTGCGGGATGGCTCCCTTTCTTTGTTATTGCTGTTAATAAAGCCTTCTCTGCCCGGGTAAGCTGCACCTTGTATTGTTTTGCTCTCATTGCGGTTCCCCTCTTACTGAGAGTATCGGTTTTTATTATCGGCATTTTAGAAAAATCGGTCTACTAGGTCATTACGCTTCATTCCCACGCCGTTGCTCCGGCACATTTTGTCCGCCCTGCAAATGCTACGCATTTGCTTATTCGGGTGGCCAAAACGTCGTAAACAGCCGGAACGTTATGCGAAATGGGGGCTAAAGTGGTTGGAAATTTAGTGAAAAAATAGTATCAAAAAGTAGTTGACATAAAAAAACATTGGATTATAATAATAATTATGAGAAATAAATTTTATTGTATTTTATGTTTAATAGTAACTTTACAAATTTATGGACAGGAGAGGCATTTGGAAAT
>JAIRYT010000021.1 GCA_031267675.1 Treponema sp.
ACTATCACCGACTGCTCGCTGGCGCAGATCATTCCGTTGTCAAATGTTTTTGAATGGATGATTGAATTAACCGCCAGCAGTATATCGGCGCTGTCGTCAATGATCGCCGGCACGTTTCCGGAACCAACCCCGATGGCGGGTTTTCCGCTGGAATAGGCGGCCTTTACCATGCCCGGCCCGCCGGTGGCAAGAATAATGTCGGCTTCCTTCATCACCGTGTTGGTCAGTTCCAGGCTGGGGCCGTCTATCCAGTTGATAATCCCCTCCGGCGCTCCGGCGGCGGCAGCCGCTTCCAGAACCACCCGCGCCGCCTCGTTTGTACAGGCCCTGGCACGGGGATGGGGCGAAATGATGATGCCGTTCCGCGTCTTGAGGCTGATAAGGCACTTGAAAATCGCCGTTGAGGTGGGGTTTGTCGTGGGGATAACCGCCGCCACCAGGCCAACGGGTTCGGCAATCCGCGTAATGCCGTAGGCGGCGTCTTCTTCAATTACTCCGCAGGTCCGGGTATCGCGGTAGGCGTTGTAAATGTACTCGCTGGCATAGTGGTTTTTAATCACCTTGTCCTCTACCACCCCCATGCCGGTCTCTTCTACCGCCAGCTTCGCCAACGGTATCCGTTCCCTGTTGGCCGCACGGGCAGCCGCCAGAAAAATCCCGTCCACCTGCTCCTGGGTAAAACCCGCGAAAGCCGCCTGCGCCTTCCGTATCGAGACAAGGGCCCGCCCCAGGCTTTGTCCGTCCTGGACCAACTCCCGTTTTATCATAGTTCCTTCCTTATCGATATTGTTTTATCGATTGCTATTTATCAATAAAAATATACTGATAAAATTTTATCGTGTCAAGCGGGTTTTGTAAAGTTTTTGCCGGCGGAGGACGTACCGCCGGAACCGGCAAATGCCGGCGACGTACAGGCTTTTATAACGCCTTTTTTATCAATGAGGGGTTTTTTATCGCGTATTCCAGCACCGATGCCATTACACGGGTATAGCCCTTCCCAAACGCCTTATACTGCTCTATCGTTTGCGGATTGAGCCGTAATCCGACCGTTTGTTTGAGATTTCGTAACCGCGCCGCTTCGATAAGCTGCCCTAATTGCCCGGTTGTCAGTTCCGGGCAGTCTTCATCAAATGTAACCGGCTGCCGCGCCGCTTTCCGAATACGCTCTATTTGTTTCCCGGCGGGCTTTGCCCCGGCTTTAAGCCTGGATGTTACCAGCATTATATATTTCCTCCTCAACTTTTGTCGCTATCCGGGTACTGATTAGACGTTTTCGTTTCCCCCGCTCCGTATAAGCGACAAATATCAGTTTTTCGGCCAGACCGATGGTGATCCACCGTTCTTCCCCACCATGGTTAATATCGGGAATCGTCAATCTGCGGGGATCGTTGAAAACATATTTTGCATCGTAAAAACTTAAATGTTTCAGGTTTTTGCGATTCTTTTCATCGTCCCACTCAAATTCCTCATCCTGCATATGTTGAGTATAGCATTTTGTTATACAAATATCAAGCATCACGAATGAATCTATCACTGTCTCCTGCCCCGCCCATTAACCCTATGCAGTCTTAGGGTGTCGCCGCTCTTGAACAGGACTTTAACGCCAAATTCATGTGCACCAACACCGTCATCATAAAGGATTTCAACCTCTGCTACGGACGGAACCCTTTCAATCATTAAGGGGACTTTTACGAGCCATCTTTGATTCGATCGGTAAATACAATATTAGTAACCAAAGCAACACTAACAGAAAAATAACACCATAGATCAGATTTCGTATCTATTGCACGTTCTGCTTTCCCTCACGGGTGTTGAACAAATCTAATACGTTGACACTTCGAATCTTGGCACATTTTCGGTCCCCCTCACCTTTGTCCTTTTTCGGCGGACCCTGCTGTAAAAATTTTTCCACCTCTTCAGTTGTTTTGCCGTCTTTCAGACGATACGTATATGCCGCAAATTTTACTTCCAGTATTCCTTTTGCGTTTTCATCCTCAGGTACAAATTTAACTAAACACTCGGGCGCAAACCATTCATAACTCATTTCTTCCTTGAATTTCCCTTCCAATTTTTTTTCTATCACATATCCATCTGGTTCTATAAAATAGATCGTGCCGCTTCCGTCTATCCTTCCTTCAAATTTGAGCAACATTCTGGTTACACTAAATCCATCATTGGAACAAACCAATAAATCTTCAAATTCTTCGCCTGAAATCATATATTGACTTGAAACCATCCTTTCAGACAACGGCCCGCCTGGAATCTCAAATTGCCTAAAAACATATTTTGCAGCTATCATGCCACACCCTGTTAATATCGATAATAAAAACAAAATTACCATTAAACATAAATAATGAAAACGCACTTTTCCTCCTGACCTATCCATTGATCGAATCAACAACCCCCGCCCGTACCGGTCTTCCCGCAAAATCCAGCGCTTTGAGCACTCCTGGTATTGTAAGGGGGGAGCGCGTTTCCGTCAAGAAACCGCAGGAACAGGTTAGATTGGGTTAAAACCCAATCTACGCCAACTATGCTGCGCATAGTTGCGAGTCGGTCCGGAGGTACGCCCGGCGGCGGCGCGAACCCCTGCGGCTACGTTCGGGTTCCTGATCTTCTATGTACCCTGCGGATTTTTTTACCTCAAAGTCGAAAAAGTCAAAGGAGTTTACGAAGAAAAAATACTTATTCTTCGGCATCGCGGTTAAATCTCTTCCGTTTCCGGCGCATATGCCGATTGTCGTATCAAGGATAATTCCTACCGCGCCGTACTCGTCAACTTAAACGCCTTCGCGGAACGTTTTTAAGGTCACTAAGGCGGGAATGTCTTGATGTTTACAGTTTACTACTCACGGCTTTCGTGTAGGATAACCATGTCCCCATTGCCGAAAAACCGGGCTTTTTCGACCTGTTTTCCGCCTCCATTTTCCCATTTCTCGAAGACTTTCTGTCAAAAATTTCCTCCTCCATCGGTTTTTCGCCCTTTCGAATAAGTTGACGCTACGGGTTCAACTCACTATTAATCCATAGGACTAGTATATCATTATTTATATAAAATATTTTTACATAAATTCCATCCCTAATTGGGCCACCATTTATTTTCACTTGTTTGAATGCCGCTGATGCAGAATTAATAGAATAACTAAATTTTACTCCGTTGACTTCAAAACTTTCGTCCGTGTTCTCAGACATAGGATTAAAGTGTTCTACAAATCCCTCTGTCACATCATATTTATTGTTAATATATAACCATCGCAGTCTTAAATATTTAGAAAAATCAGAAAATAAAAGGAAAAAATGCCAAAAATGACCAAAATCACTCCCAAAAACAAATAAATATTTTTATTATTTTTTGTCCATTTTACAAAAAGTAATAAAAATATTCCAAAAAATAAAAAGGCGAAATCAATAATTAGTGTGTTTATGTTCAAGTTAAATACGTTCTTTGTTATATTAAAATATTCTTGCATTTTAATTCAGTCCTTTAATTTCCATTATTTCTTTACGACATTGAAATACCAATAAACAGGAAAAGTGAATTGGTTACATAATAATATAAGCCACAGAAAATCACATTTTTTTTTATCTTTTTGCAAAAAAAGAGTAAAGCCTTTAAGTATTAACCCAAAAGACAATAGCCTGATAAAAACATTGCAGCAAATAAAGATATAATAGCTCACTCCAATAAAATTAATTGTAAATAATTTAATTGAAGGGATTAATAATAATAATTCATAGATTAATGGCAAAAAAGAAGTATATTCATAAATCATCGCTTTCCTTCTATTAATTTTCACACTCCTTCTATGGAACACGGGCAACGAGTTTACTGGCCCCGCAAGTAGCACGAGAAAATCAAATCGATTTACAGGAGGCGTTAAATGACCGTAAACACGCCGCTGTTCCTCGCCGACCGCCTCGTTGGAAATCGCCCTCTGCTTCGTGGCGACCCGCACCGATCCCACGAATATATGCCTGCTCTCGCCTCCTCGTCAACCGCGCCGTAGCGGTACCGCATAATTCCCTTACCGGCGCTGCTCCGTACCATCAAATTGCGTTTGTTCCAGTTGTACTCGTTCTGCCTGGCCCCCATCCGCGGGAGCGCGGTCCGCGAGCGCGAAGCCGTAATCGGTTCCGCAGATGGTTCCGTAATGGTCAAATGCCGTAAGCATCTCTCCTATGTACTCGCAGCGGGAACTGGTCAGTTACGCCGTTTTTATCGCCCCTTACCATCTTAACGATGTGTTCCCGGCTGTCAAGGGTTTGTTCGCTTCTGTTTTTCAGGGTCGATCGTGATTACCCTGCGGAGCATACTTGATCCAGAGGGGGCGTTTGGTACAAAATTACCGTAACAGTACCAGGATACCATGACACTTAAACGAAAGTTAATAATTTCCAACATCCTTATGATCGCCATTCCGATTGCGGCGCTTTGGGCTGGCAGCATGATTTTTCGCGCCATGATAATGGGCGATGTACTTGAATTGCTGGAAGATTATGAATTGTATTCCGACAGCGTGCTTAAAAGGGAGCTTGCGCGCCATTACCCGCTTCTTCTGGGCGTGTGGATAGGGTTTTGCGTTTTTATAATGGTGGTGATTGTTTCTACCAACCTGTTTCTGACCCGCCGCATGATCAAGACCATCGAAAAACCGCTTACCGTTCTTTCGAACGGCATCGCGCAAATTCATCTTAACAATATTTCGTTCCGTATTGACTACCGTAAAAATGATGAATTCCGGTCGGTGTGCGCTTCTTTTAACGATATGGCGCAGCGCCTTGAAGACGGCGTCCGAGAGCGTCAAAAATACGAGGCGGACCGGCGGGAACTTTTGGCGGGCATTTCCCATGATCTGCGTACGCCGCTTACATCGATAAAAGGGTATGTAGAAGGACTGGAAACAGGAGTCGCCGCCGCCCCCGAAGCACGAAAAAAATATTTTAACACCATCAAAAGTAAAACCGTAGACCTTGAACATATCATTGAGCAATTATTTTTATTTTCAAAACTTGAGATGGACGAATTCCCCCTTGACATGCGGAACATCGACATTAACCGCGTCCTTGCCGGCATATTTGACGAGTGCTCCGCGGAATATGCCCAGCGGGGCCTTGACATTCATTTTACCCCGCCGCAAAAAACATTCCCTGTTTTCGTTGACGCGCTGTGGCTGCGGAACGCGATTGTAAACATTCTTGAAAACAGCGTCAGGTATAAAACAAAAGAGCGGGGACAAATAACAATAAGCCTTGCGGACACCGACGGCGGCGTACTCCTCCGCCTGGCAGATGACGGTCCGGGAGTAGACGCGCTGGATAAATTATTTGACGCGTTTTTCCGCGCCGACCCTTCCCGCAACAGAAAAGGTTCCGGCCTGGGCCTTGCGATAAGCGCAAAAATAATCGAACGCATGGGCGGCAGCATCCGCGCGGAACCCTCACTGCCGGAAGCGGAACGCGGACTTGCCATTGTTATTGGGCTTAAAAATAAGTAAACACCCTGGAAATGAAAAGAGAATTTACCACAAACCACACCAACAACGAATACCCTGGAATTTCCGGTAAAACGTTCGTGGTTCGCAGTTCGCATTGGTGGTAAAATTTCCCGGGGGCGTGTAACGGGGTAATAAGCTTGTTAAGCCGTCAGTCGAGTAACGTGAAGATTTCCAGGAGTTTATTCATTACCTGTTCTTCCCCGATAGTTACCCTTATATTATGCTCCAAACCGTATCTTTTGCAATCGCCCAGCATAATGCCTTTTTCCATAACATGATTTATAATTTTACCGGCATCCAGGGACGCCGCTTTTATTAAAACATAATTGGCCGAGGACTTATATGCTTTAAAATTTTTTAGTTTATTCACCCCGGCTGTAAAACGATCCCGGATGTCTGCTATTTTTGATTTTATATCAGAATAATACTCCTGGCATCTTAATACTTCCAATGCGACTCTTTGGGATAATCCTGATGTTCCAAATGCCGGGGCATATTTCGAAATACAGGCTATATTGGCCTTGCCGGAAACAGCGTATCCGACACGCGTGTTGGCTAAAGCGTAGAATTTTGAAAATGTTCTTGTAAATACCGTGTTTGGATAGTCTTTTATAAATTTGCCGGGTATAATATCGTCATCTTCGGCAAACTCTACATACGCCTGGTCTACAACCAACAAAGCGTTTTCGCCGCACTGTTCGGCAATTTTAGACAGTTCGGCGCCGCTTATTAAATTTCCGGTAAACGCATTCGGCGAAACAACAAGAACCAATGACGGATTGCGCATTGTTATTATTTGCTTTATTGCCTCAATATCAAATTTATAAACATTATTTTTATCATCGCACGTTAAATCGTAGGTTACAGCCTGCAGATGATTTATTTTAACCAAAGTTGGATAATATGCCCAGGTATGGGAAGGCAGCAAAACAGTAGAACCGCTTTTAATCGATATGAATATGTGCTTTAATACTTCGCATGAACCATTGCTTATTAGAATATTTTCATTGTTGACATCGTACATTTCCGCTAATTTATCTTTTAGCTTTTTTGCGCCGCCCCTCTCATAAACATTGAACTTAAAATCAAGCAATGAATTTACAAAATCAGCGGATATTGGCGGATTATAAAAATTCTCGTTTAAATGAAGATTTATCCTGTCCCAATGTTCCTCCAGAGAAGGTATATATGTTTCTTCATCCTCCTGTAATTTAAAATAACGTTTCACCGGCGCGCTCCTTTTTGCCTGACTCATGGGTCATAAGCCCGCATCCATACTGTGCGCCCTGCCGGTTATCCGGTTGATAAAATCGTCATTCCACCACCCGGTATAAAATAACATATCAGCCAGTGTAAAACGGTTGCGAAACAAATGGCAGTTAGTGATTGCCCATTTTGCGGTATCGGCATCTATACCCATTTGGCAAAAACGGGTAGGCGCTCCCGCCCTCTGCATACACTCGCATAGAAACTCGGGTTTTTGAACCATCGTGCGGACTTTTTTCCTAAATAAGGGCCAGGCGGACAAAAAACGAATAAAATTATCCTTATTGTCGCGCCACGTTACCAGTTTCTTTTTATAGTCGTTCCAGCATTCATCAGCTGCTTTTCCGCCGGCGTCAAGCGCCGCAAACGCTTGGTAAACTTTCTTTTTCATATCCGCCTCTTTGGGAAAGCAGGAATCAACGTCTATGTTTGAAGGCTCAAAGGTGTCAAGAAATATATCCCAGGCAATTGAAGCCAGTAACGACGCCGCTCCTACCTGGGCGCCGTGCAGGGCGATTTCACTATTCTTTGATTCCGCCGCCATATCCAGCAGATGGACCATAAGATGTTCCGTGCCGGACGCCGGAGAGGATTCCCCCGCAATACCCATTGCCAAACCGCTGAGTGTAAGCACTCTTGCAAGCGTTTCAAACGTTTTGCCGTCGTTTTCTTTTAATTTACCGGCATTTACAAGAAGTTCATAATTCTGTTTCGCAAGGATAGTATACGGGGCGCTGTGATAATTACGATTCATTCCGATTTTATGCGATAAAAACCAGTCTGCAGGAGCGGTCCAGGTCGCCATTAAATCTCCGAAACCTGACAAGGTTCTCTCGAATGGCGCCTGCCTTACAAGAGCAAGGTCAATTGCCAATGCTGTTGGAAACATTGTCGGCGCAGTCCTCTTTACCCCTTGTTTAAGCATAACCGAAACCCCGTCCGAAAACGCGTTTACCGAAAGCACGGTCTGAACAATAAATAACGGCACGCGTTTCCCGGAAGAATAAACCGCATGCTTGCACAAATCGGTAATGGTACCGCCGCCGATACCTATCACACAATCGGCAATCCCCATGGAATCCTGTATTAGTCTGCTGGCGGCTTCGTCAGCGCGTATGTCGTGTCCGCCGCCGCTCAAAACAAGCCGTTTTACCATATATCGACCGGATAATAAACCGTATATTTTTTCCTTGACATTTTCCGCGCCCCGGTATATAGGCGTTGAGTCGGCAACCATCAGCACGTTTACACCCGGCATAATTGAACCCATAAAGCCGCAGATAGCATCGATGCTGTTTTCGCCTATGAATATTCTGTCCATCGGTATGGGCTGCAGCAATCCTTCAGGGTCAGCAGACCGAAGCGCTCTCTTTAAAGACGGCAGGTCCGCCGGATTTGCATCTGATAAACTAGTCATCTTTTATTTGTTCCTTTGGAATTAAATCATAATCATACATAACTTCTGAATGATTATTCAAAACAAGTTCTTTATTTACGACTGCGCCTGTTTGTTTATCAGAAATATTCCGGTAAATTTTTGAAATTCGATAATACTTGTTTCCTTCTTTTCTAAAGCGATGATCTTCTTCAACAAGTTCATAACTCCAGGGGGAATCTGTTTCGCTTCTTAATTCCGCGTACAACAAGTCCCCTTCGCACCAGGCGAGCAGCTGCATATCCGCTCTGGTATTATTTTTAAAGCGGTAATCTACATAATTATAGCTGACAGAAGTGCCCGCGCTAAACGGAACCCTTTTTCCCTCATCAGGCGCCAGGGCGTCGGAATGTCCGTGAAACTCGGTTACATCGAGCGGGCTGTGTAAAACCAGCAAATGTATGGTATTCGCCAAATTACAAAGTCCCCCGCCTGATCCGGTTATAAGCCTGTTTTGATATAACACCCTTCCCTCTTTAAACCCCCTTTTCGCCGTTGATTCCCCGATTGTCTTCCAAAAAGAAAAAGTTTCGCCCGGATGTATGGTTATTCCATTTATTTTTTCACAGGCCAGCAGTATATTAACTTTTTTGTTTTCCTGGCTTTGAAGCCCGATGCCCGCGGCTCTTTTAATTATATTGGAACTGTGTCCAAAAACTATCGCGGGTAATTTTTCTTTTTGGGTAGTGCGGGCAAATTTTTCGGCGCTTGCTAAATCTTTTAAATACCGCCTGAATCTTTCCTTTTTTACCGAAATAGCGTAGCATACGGGATGCATTTCGCAAAAAAGCTTCTTTCTTTTGAATGCCGCGTTTTTATCGCCGATTACAATATCGCCGATTCTATTCTGACAAGATTTATTATGTTTATAGAACCAAAGAATACAATTTTCAAGCTGTCTGCGTATTCCTGTTTTTGTTTCGTTGTTACGGCGCAGATACTTTACTAAAACATTGTCTATACCGGCCCGGTTTGCTCCCAAAATATCCCTGAATATCTGGTCGCCGATAGACAGCGCTTCTTCTTTTTTTACGTCCGCTATTTCGACCGCTTTTAAATAGCCCGTTACAGACGGTTTATTGGCATTGCTTATGGAAAACGAATCGATGTTTTTGGAAAATCTATTGATTCGTTCACCGCTGTTATCAGACAGTAAGACTGTTTTTAACCCGATATTATGTATAAATTGAAACAGCTCGTCTATTTCTTTTGTTGAATCGTCTCCATGGTGCACCAGCGTATTGTCTATATCAAATAGTACCGCCCGATAACCCTTGTCATATACCTTTTTATAATCTATGGAAAAAACACTTTCTACATATTCATGAGGATAAAACGGCTTAAGCATACAGTCTCCCTGACCCAGTTCGGTATATCGGCAGTCGATATGTGCGGACGTATTAGAATAATACCACATTTTTTCTTTTGTCAAGACAATCGTTTAAGAGCCGCCGCGCGCATTGACCTATCCCCAAAAGTGTGCAAAATTAGTAGTCATGGGCTTTTACGAAGATAAAAAAACTGATTCTGACGCGCCGGACCTTTTTGAAAGCGCTGTCCGGGCCATGGAAGCCGGACGTTTTGCCGAAGCCCTGCTCTGCCTTTTGGCGGCGGAAAATGAAAATGAAACGCCGGCGCGGCGCTTTAACCTGGCGCTCTGTTACATGAAGGCGGGGGACTATCAAAGCGCTGTAAGCCACCTGGAAAAGGCGCTTTCCCTTATAAAAAAAACGCCTCCTTCCAGGGGCGGTCACGCGCGGAGTGAAGCGTACACAACCCTGCGGGCCATGGAAGTCAGCGCCGAAAGTTACCTTGCGCCCATGGACGCGAATTTTTTACGGGCCTTTCCCGCCGAGGCCGCCGAGGATATAACGATGGCCCTGATTTACGGATACAAAAAATGCGGCCTTTTTGACAAGGCCAAAGCCCTGGCCGCGGGTCTTTCGGGGCCTGAATTCGCCGCCCTGCGGAATTAGGAAAACGATATGATAGAAACGCAGAACATCGAACGGCTTTACCTTAATGATCCCTGCAATAGGGAGGCGGTTCTTGCCGCCTACCGGGAAAGCATTGCCGAAAAGGGGATAGACGCGCCGGGAGGCGGCGCCCCCTCGTTCGGGGAGGAGCTTGCCATCCTTGCCGCCTCCTATGCGGACGCCGGAGCCCTGGCTCTGCTTTTTGAGGCCGGGGTAAACCCCCTGTTTACCGGCCCCTACGCCTTTACGCTGCTGCACCACGCCGCAAAAATGGGATGCAGCGGCGCGTATGTTCCCGCCGAAAGCGACATCGCGGATACGGTGAACCTTTTACTGGATAAAAAAGTCAGCGCGCTTCGTAAAGACGAAAACGAAAACCTTGTCTGTTACCATTACGCCGCCCGGAACGCCAACCATGTTTTTGTAGAAACCCTGGCGGCGCGGGGGGCAAAGCTCAATATCGCCGACCGGGACGGCAATACGGGCATCCATATCGCCGCCGACTACTCGTATTCCGCGGCGCATATGGTCGCGCTTATTGAAAAGCAGAAAAAGACGTATCCCGGACAGTATCCCGCCGATTCGCCGCAGCTTAAACGGCTCATGGACGACGCGGACAAGGGGCTGGCGGAACACGCGGCAAAGCTGGAAGATTATTATAAAACCGTCAGGGCGTTTTTAAAAAGCGGTCAGCTGGACGGCGCGGAAAAAAACAGTTATGGTGCGGATGCCCGCACGATCGCCGTGGACAAGGGGGCGAAAAAAATCGCCGCCCTGCTTGAAGGCGCTCTGGAAACGGACGGCGAAAGCGATCCCCTGCGGGAAGCCGCCGGGGGCATGACTATTTTTGAGGCAATCATAAAAGAAGATCATGCCGCGCTGGACGCGATAATCAAATTAGGCGTTGATCTTAACGCCCTCTGCGGCGAAAAAAATTCCTTTGAGAATTCGACCGCCTTAGGGGCCGCCTGCGCCATGCTGGACAACGAAGCGGCGGAAATTCTCTTACAGGCCGGGGCCGATCCGAATTACCGGGACGGCAACGGCAAAGCGGCCCTGGCCGGCTGTTTCCCCGGCAGCGCAAGTATGCACGGCGGGATCTTTAAGGAAAAGCGGCCCAAAAAACTGGTCAAGGCAATAATCGATCACGGCTTTGACATTAACAGTTTTGTCAACAACGATTCGGATACGATGTTCAATCTGACCTGTAAGACTCACGGCGGCGCGGGATACAACAACGAAACCCTCAAGACAACGCTGTTAAACGAATTCTTAAAATACGACGCGGATGTTAATATCCCCAACAATGCCGGGGGAACTCCGCTGATGTATGTATGCGGGGGAGATTTCGACATACTGGAAAATATTCAGATCGCCCTGCTGGAAGGCGGCGCGGACGCTAACGCCAAGGACAGAGACGGCAATACGCCGCTCCATTACGCGGCGGGCAACAATTCGCGGGCCGGGGCAAAAACATTCTGCGACATGCTTCTGGAATTCGGGGCCGATATAAACGCCGTCAACAACGCGGGTAAATCCGCGCTGGACATTGCGACGGAAAACGACAACGAGGAACTGGTAAAACTTCTTTTACGCAAGATGTAGTTATGCGAAACAGGCAGTTGATATATTTTTCAATACTATATAACATGAAACATAAGGAAAAGTAAAATGTATAACAGAATTCAAAACGAAATTAAACTGCCTTATTATCAACAGCAATTTCCCAATGACGGGCAGCGCTTCATCGCATGGTATTTGCGAAACATTCACCGCAGGGATGAAATCCAGGCAAAATCTGATATTACGGATGGAGCTGATGATAAACAGATTGATGCGATTTATGTGGATGATGAATATAACAGGGTCTACATTATTCAGGGAAAATTTATTGGTTCAAATTCCGTTGACGCGGAGCCTTTAAGAGAAATATTGTCTTCATGGATTCTATTGAAAGATTTGGTTCGACTTCAGGAGACCGGAAACAACAAGTTAAAACAAAAATTGGCCGAAGCGGCTATTGCCTTTGAAGATAATTATGATGTCGAATTTGAATTGATAACAACATCAAATTTAACCATGCAGGCACAAAACGATCTTTTTGTCTTTCAAAAAGAACTGGCGGAATCTGATGAGTTTTCCGCAAATTTACGGGTAATAGATTCTGAGGAATTACAACATCGTTATGATTACGCTGTTGATAAAGA
>JAIRYT010000074.1 GCA_031267675.1 Treponema sp.
ATACGGAGGTACGTAAAGTATCAGGAAGACGCCGAGCGGCAGGACGAAGATCACGAACTACAAGAGGGCCTCTTTTAGAGGCTCCCTCAAGCCCCCACCTTTGGTGGGGGTTGTTGACTAATACTTGAACCGCCCCGGAAGAATAATCAGACCATTCACCATGAGGCACATTTGATGCGCCCATTTGCAATATTAATAAATACTGATTATTTTGTATCACTAAATCACTTTCAATAAATGCCCCGCTTTTTGAAAAAATTATTGCCGCGTCTTTTATAATACAATATTCGGTTAGGGGGATATTTACTTGTCTTGTAAAATTTCGTTCCAGAAATATTTCAAAATCATCTTTTACATATACTCTTGCTTCTTGATGTTCCGCAAATATCCTGTATCGTATTTTATTTATATAATCGATATAATTGTTTATTATATTTATATCCTCTTCACTTAAATAGTTATACTTTGAAATTGCGCTTGTTATTTTCCAAAAATCATCCTGTGTATAAGATTTTTCTTCAACAACATTTCCATCTTGTATATTAATTATTGTGTATTCTTGAAATATAATAGTATAATATTTTTCATCGCCATAGGGTGAATCATACCACATTTTAACAGGCGACGATTTTAATAATAAATATCCGGAAAACCATTGGGCAAAGACATTTTGACTGTTGATTAAGCTTGAATTGAATATTTCATCAAGTTCTATCACTAATAAGTTCTATTTGTCGGCCACACCTGCCCCAATATCGCCTAAAGCGGGCTTGCCATAATGAATAGATGCCCCAAAGAGCCATCTATTCATTATAGCCATCTACCCATTATAGCAGACTTGGCAGCCTGCCGGGTTTATCCGGCAAGCTCTGTTCCGGCAAACAAATTCGCAATCTGCGCAGCAGGTTGGCGGGCTTGCCATAGTCAGCCTCAAAAAGCCGTCGACCATTACGGCAAGCCTACCGCGCGTATTCTACAATGCGGGTCTCGCGGATAAGGGTAACTTTAATGCGGCCGGGGTACCGTAGATCATCCTCGATCTTTTTGGCAATACCCTTTGCCAGCTCCTTTGTCCGGTCGTCGCTTACCGCTTCGTTGTTTACAATAATGCGTAATTCCCGTCCGGCCTGAATGGCGTACGCCTTGTCCACGCCGGTAAAGCCCTCGGCAATGTTTTCAAGGTTTTCAAGCCGTTTAATATAGTTGTCAAGGGTTTCCCGCCGCGCCCCCGGCCGCGCCGCGCTTATCGCATCGGCAATTTGCACAAGCACCGATTCAAGGCAGTTTGGTTCAATATCGCTGTGGTGGCTCCCGATTGCGTTGATAATCCGGGGGTCCTCGCCCATTTTACGGGCCATCTCCATGCCGATCTCGGCGTGGTTTTGGTCCGAATCGCTTTCCGCGCCCTTGCCAATGTCATGGAGCAGCGCCGCCCGTTTGGCAAGATCGCGGTTCGCGCCGACTTCGGCGGCAAGCACTCCGGCAATCGTTGCCACTTCTTTTGAGTGATAAAGCACATTCTGACCGTAACTGGTGCGAAAATAGAGCCTTCCCAGCGCGCGGATCGCGTCCTGGCTGATATTGTGAATCCCCACGTCAAAAAGGACCTTTTCGCCCTCTTCGAATATTTTTTGCGAAGTATCCTTGCTTACCTTGGAAACAACTTCTTCGATACGCGCCGGATGAATGCGCCCGTCAACGATAAGACGCTCCAGGCTTGTTTTGGCGATTTCGCGGCGTACCGGATCGAAGCAGGAAATAACAACCGCCTCGGGGGTGTCGTCAATAATGATGTCCACGCCGGTCAGCGTTTCCAGTGTACGGATATTGCGGCCCTCGCGGCCGATAATCCGGCCCTTCATCTCGTCATTGGGCAGCGTTACCGTGGTTACGGTTACATCGCCGGTAACCTCGGTGGCAAGCCGCTGGATGGTGGTAACGAGTATATCACGGGCTTTTTTGTCGGCGGCGAGATTCGCGTCCTGCTCGATCTTGTTAATCAGCGCCTGCGCGTCATGCTTCGCGTCGTTCTCAAGATCGGCAATGATCAGGGCTTTCGCCTCGTCGACCGTAAGCCCCGAAATCCGTTCCAGTTCCGAGTGGTAGCGTTCCTCTTCTTTTTCCAGTTCCGCATCCCGCTCATCCAGCTGTTTACCCCTTTTGATAAACTGCTGTTCCATCCGCTCTATCTGACTGGTCTTCTTTTCTAGTATCTCTTCCTTCTGTGCCACACGGCGTTCATACCGCTGCAGTTCCGCCCTGCGTTCCCGGGCTTCCCTTTCCTGCTGGTTTCGTTCGCGAATAACTTGTTCTTTTGCTTCAAGAAGAGTCTCCTTCTTTTTAGCCTCAGCTTCTTTTATCGCATCCTGTTTTATGCGTTCGGCGCGCTGCTCCGACGACGTAAGTTGAAATCTGGCATAAAGCCATCTAATTGCCCAGCCCAGGGATAACCCGGCAAGAGGGAGGATTATATATAAAATCCACATATCAACCCCTTACCGTTGTAAAAACGTGTCTAATACTACTACAATATGGTAGCTTTGTCAAGGTTTGTCAAGGCTTTGCCGGGGTATCGACAAATTTTAACGTTATTACGGGTGGAGGAAAGAAATGGCGGTAATCCGCGTCCTTATGTTGGGCGATATTGTGGGGGACGCGGGTCTGGAGGCGTTTGAAACCCGCTGCGGACCGCTTAAAGAAAAATGGGCCGCCGATCTTGTCATCATCAACGGCGAAAACGCCGCCGGCGGCTTTGGCATGACCGGGGAAACGCTGGATCGTATCCTGGCCGCCGGAGCGGACGCGGTTACCAGCGGGAATCATGTCTGGGAAAAGCGTGAATTTTGGCCGGCCCTGGACAGCGGAAAAATGGTGCTCCGGCCCGCCAATTATGGTTCACTGGAAGGATTTTTGCCCGGCGATCCCCTCCCCGGCCGGCCCTGGCTGGAACTCAACGCCGGCGGTGTTCCTGTTTTTGTGCTTAATCTGCAGGGCCGCGAAATGATGACGCCCATTGACTGCCCGTTCCGCTGCTTTGATCGCCTTTACCGCGACATTGAGCGGATAACGGCCGGGCATCCCCTTGTTCTGGTAGATTTTCACGCGGAATCCACCGAAGAAAAAGAAGCCTTTGCCTACTACTGCGACGGCCGCGCATCGCTTGTCGCCGGCACACATACCCATGTACAAACCGCCGACGAGCGCATCCTTCCCAAAGGCACGGCTTACATCACCGACCTGGGAATGTCGGGCGCGCAAAACGGCATTATTGGCATGGACGCCGAAATCTGCCTTGCCCGGCTTCGTTCCCAGGTCGCCTACCGCATGACCTGCGCCGTGCCGCAGACAGACGGCGATCTTGCCCTTCACGGAATAGCGGCGGAATTTGACGCCGAAACTGGAAACGCCCTGTCAATTACGCGGATTTAATTGCGTTGTCTGACATAGCGCATAATACGCCGCGCCAGCGCCTCATCCTCTTCGGTAAAGGTAAATTTTTCGCTGATTGCCTGCGGCTTTTCGCCGCGCGCGAGCCACAGGGCAAGCTGTATCGCGACAATGTTGTATTCGTCGCCGTGATCCGTCATGAACCGTGAAATGTGGGAGGCGATTGAGCGTAAATTGCGCGGCATTGGTTCCACGCTAAAGCTTTCGCCGCCGGAAGGATTTTCTCTTTCAAAGTCGGCGCAGAACCCTATCAGGCTAACGCCGGTATTTGCCTGCGGTTCAAGCACAATAAACGAATTCTGCCCCTCGACATAATAGGAACCGTCGGCCAGGTAAACCTGCATCACCACCATATTTTGCCCGGCGCCGGAATTGAGCAGGTACATTCCATCGTCAATATGTATCGAAATACGCAGCGCCCGCTGTGTTGTATTTTGTAAATACCCGTCAAGTGAAGACCCGCTGCTGCTTCCGTTTCCGTGTACAAGCAGTTGGACCTGGGCGCTTTTTAAAGCGGTTTCCAGGGTCTGTATTTCCTGTGCAAACAGGCCGATTCCCACACCGGCAAACAACAATACCGCCGCTATTCTCTTCATAACTAACCTCCTGCCGGGTTTACCGGCGGATAAATTCGCAAGCTGCGCAGCAGCTCGGGGATTGACCTTTAGGTCAGCAGCCCTCAGGCTGCCCAGCCAACAAATTCGCAAGCTGCGCAGCAGCTCGGGGATTGACCTTTAGGTCAGCAGCCCTCAGGCTGCCCAGCCAACAAATTCGCAACCTGCGCAGCAGGTTGGCGGGGATTGACCTTTAGGTCAATCCCGCGCCTATATTGGCAATCCGCGCAATCTCGTCACGGATTACCGCCGATTCTTCAAATTCCAGATTCTTGGCATGCTCAAGCATTTCGCGTTCCAGGGCCTTTATCAATTTTTTACGCTGCCCGGGAATAAGTACATTATACGCCTTTTTTAACACTTCAATAGAGGCTCCCGCAGCTTCGCCCGCCTCGACGGCATGCCGTTCCAGAATATCGTTTATCGCCTTTCGTACCGTGGTGGGGGTAATGCTGTGCCTCTCGTTGTATTCGCTCTGCAGGGCGCGCCGGCGTTTTGTTTCGGCAATTGCCTTTTCCATGGCGGCGCTCATGTGGTCGGCGTACATAATAACCTTGCCCGCCGCGTTCCGCGCCGCCCGGCCGATAATCTGCACAAGGCTGGTAAGCGAACGTAAAAAACCAATTTTGTCAGCGTCAAGAATCGCGATAAACGAAACTTCCGGCAGATCGATTCCTTCGCGCAGCAGATTGATCCCCACAAGGATGTCAAATTCGCCGGAACGCAGCGCCGTTAAAATTTCAACCCGCTCAATGGTTTCAATTTCGCTATGAATGTACCGAACCCGTAATCCCAGGCCGCTTAAATAATCGGTTAAATCTTCGGCCATTTTTTTGGTAAGGGTCAGGATAAGCGAGCGTTCCCCCGCTTTATTGCGTTTGCACACTTCGGCATAAATGTCTTCCATTTGGCCCTCGCTGGGCCGCACTTCGATCTCGGGGTCCAAAAGTCCCGTTGGCCGTATTAACTGCTGGACAACACGGTCCGATTTTTTACATTCGATTTCTCCGGGGGTCGCCGAAACATAAATGGTTTTATACAGGCGCTTTTCAAATTCGTCGGCGCGAAGCGGACGGTTGTCAAGCGCGCAGGGAAGGCGGAATCCGTAATCGACCAGATTTGTTTTACGGCTTCGGTCGCCCGCGTACATCGCCCCAATCTGCGAAAGGGTAACATGGCTTTCGTCAATAAACGTTAAATGTTCTTTGGGAAAATAATCAATAAGGGTATCGGGCGGATCTCCCGGTTTTCTTCCGGCAAGCGGCGCCGAATAATTTTCGATGCCGGAACAATACCCCATTTCAACAAGCATCTCAAGATCGTATTCTACCCGTGTTTTTAGGCGTTCCGCTTCCAGGGTTTTTCCCGCCGCTTTTAATTCTTTTAAACGCGATGTCAATTCGTCACGTATTGGATCCAGCGCGTCGCGAATCATCTGTTCGGGCATAACAAACTGTTTGGCGGGATAGATCACCGCCCGATCCAAATCTTCCAGATTTTTTCCCGACACGGGATCAAAGCGGCGGATTTTTTTTACGGTGTCCCAGTCAAAATCGATCCGGTACGCGTCTTCAAGATACGCGGGAAATATTTCGACAGTGTCGCCCCGGCGGCGAAAGCGCCCCCGTTCGAGCACCGCGTCATTGCGCTCGTACTGCAATTCCACAAACCGCCGGATTAACGCGCCGATATTTACGGTTTCTTCCCTCGAAAGCTGCGCGGTCATTGTACGGTAAATTTCGGGAGTCGCCAAACCATAAATGCACGAAACGGTGGCGACAATAATGACATCCTCGCGTTCCATAAGGCTCCGTGTCGCCGAAAGACGAAGCCGTTCGATCTCTTCGTTGATTGACGCGTCTTTTTCTATGTACAGGTCCCGGCTGGCCACATAGGCTTCCGGCTGGTAATAGTCATAGTATGAAACATAATACTCAACCGCGTTATGCGGAAAAAATCCCTTGAATTCACGAAACAACTGCGCGGCCAGTGTTTTATTGTGGCTAATCACCAGCGTGGGCATTTGCACCGCCTCGACAATCTTTGCCATGGTAAAGGTTTTGCCCGACCCGGTTACGCCCTGAAGCGTCTGATACCTCGCCCCCGCCTTTATTCCGCCGGCCAGCGCGGCAATGGCTTCTCTCTGGTCTCCCGCCGGCTCATAGGGCGCAACCACTTTAAACGAACGCATAGGAAACTATAGACCGGCCTTCTTCCCTTTTTCTAGTATGCGGATACGCCGTTGACAGCGGCCGCCAACAGCGGTAATATTAAGGTATATTCTTAATTTGAAGGAGTAGCGGCATGAAAAAATTTTTATTCGTGCTTGTTGCGGCGGTTGTCCTTTTTTCGGCGGCCTGCAAGTCAAAGCCCGCAACCTATGATGACGATCCCCGCTCAAAAGTTATTGGCGCGGAGGGTATTGCTCGTCCCGAATGGATGAACAAGGCTCCAAAAGCAGACGACACCTACTACGTAGTCGGCGACGGCCGGCAGGCTTCGACCGATACGGTAAAACGCAATCTTGCCCGCAGCGACGCGCTGGCAAAGCTTTCCCAGTGGAAGTCGGCGGTGGTGGCCGACACCGTGAAGAACTACATCGAAGAAGGCGGCACCATTGGGAACACCCAGACCCTGATGCGTTTTGAACAGGCTACCGTCGCGCGGAGCAGGGCAAATGTAGCGGGTTTTGATCAGGAAGAATACTGGATTGATCCGGACGGAATTTACCATATCCTGTATTCCTATCCCAAAGCCGGTCTTAAAAAGGATTTTGAGGATATGGCGAGTGAGTTCCAGCGTAACGAAGCCGCCGCCTTTGCCGAATTTAAGGCAGACCAGGCCTTTCAGGCGCTTGAAGCCCAACTTGACAAGTACGACAATTAGCGAGGTTATATGAAAAAGGGTATTGTCCTTTTATCGTTCGTTATCACCTTACTCGGCTGCCACACAGTTGACCGCCGCGACGCTTCGACCCAGATCGATCTTTCCGGTTACTGGAACGATACGGATCTGCGTCTTGCCTCTGACAATCTTATCCAGCTGGCGCTGGCGGTTCCGGCCCTGAGTACCTTTGCCCGGACCAACGGCAGGCTGCCGGTTATCATTGTGGGTACGTTTAAAAACGGCAGTGACGAGCATATTGACACTTCGATTCTTTCCACACGGCTGGAGGCTTCGATCCTTAACAGCGGCAAGGCTGAATTTGTCGCCTCGGGCGATTTGCGCGGTGAAATACGCGCCGAGCGGGCGGATCAACAGTCCGGATACACCAGCGATGAAAGCATGGCCGCGCTGGGACGCGAGCAGGGCGCGGATTATATTATGACCGGATCCGTTAAAACAATCGTTGACCAGTATAACAAAACGGCGACGCGAAGCTACTTTATTACATCGGAGCTTACCGACATTACGACAAACCGCCGCGTCTGGATTGGCGAATATAACGAGATCAAAAAAGTCATCAGAAATCCCTCTGTAAAACCGTAAAGGTTTGTACCGCACCATGGGATTTTCTTTATCGGACGGCAAACCCGGGGTGGGTTTGCCGTTACTCTGTCGCTGCGCTTGTCTCTGTTTCTGCCTCTGTCTTTGTTTCTGTACGACCACCGATCCGTATATTCCTGTTGACCATGTGGTTGACAGCGAAGATTTTTCCGCCGGCGTAGAAACGCTTGAATCGCACAGTAAATCCATTTACCGCGACAAAGACCGCGTGCTTTATCTGCTTGACAAGGGAATGCTTAGCCACTACGCAAAAGATTACCGGGATTCCTCCGCGCTGCTTGAAGACGGCGAAAAACAAATCGAAGCGAATTTCGCGGTCAGCATTTCGCAGGAAGCGGGAACATTTTTAATTAACGACCGCTCGCGCGAATATGACGGCGAAGATTATGAAGACATTTATCTAAATGTATTTAACGCCCTTAATTATTATCACCGGGGCGACATGGACGAAGCGCTTGTCGAAATCAGGCGCATGAACAACAAAATCAGAAACCTGTCGGTAAAGTACGGGCGCATCAATACGCGCCTGCAGCAGGCCGCTTTGAGCAACAACACCGAAGTTCCCGCCAATCAGCAGGCGCCGGCAAAATTTAACGATTCCGCGCTTGCCCGTTATGCCGGCATGCTTTTTTACCGGGGCGAAGGACTTTTTGACGACGCGCGCATTGATCAGAATCAGCTTAAGGTCGCAATGGCGGATTCTCCGTCAATCTATCACCATAAAATTCCTTCCTCGGTCGAAGAGGAATTACTTATACCGGCGGGCATGGCCCGGCTTAATATTATCGGGTTTTCCGGCCGGTCGCCGGTCAAGACCGAAGAAGTAATCCGCATTCCGCTGGGTGTCAACTGGATCAAAATTTCGCTTCCGGTAATGACCGCCCGCGCCTCGCAGATCGCTTCGGTGGATGCGGTATTTGATTCGGGCGAACAGTTTACCCTTGAACTGCTCGAAGATATCAGCGCGGTGGTAAGTGCGACTTTTATCCAGAAAAAAAATGCAATTTACGCAAAATCAATTATACGCGCTTCGATCAAGGGAACAGCCGGTACGGTGTTTAACATCCTTGGCGAAACCGAAGACGGCAACAATGCGGCGCTCTTTTCCGGTCTGGGGCTTCTTGCCCAGGTGTATGCGGAAGCAAGCGAAAAGGCCGATCTGCGGGTTGCCCGCTACTTTCCGGGAAAGGCCCATGTAGGCGGTATCAATGTGCCGCCGGGAACATATTCGTTTACGGTCTTTTTTCGCAGCGCCGGCGGAAAGGTAATTGGCGCGCAGCGTTTTGAAAATGTAACGGTACGGGCGGGCGCGCTTAATCTTATGGAGGCTGTATGTTTACGATAAATTTTGGCAAAGGGACAGCTGCCAAATGTACCGGTCTGTTTTTACTGGCGCTGGTTTCCTGCGCGACTGTTCCAAGCGGCGAAAGCGCTCCGCAGTGGATAAACGATCCCTACCGGGTTTATGACCGCGCCACAACCATTGCCGCGGTCGGGCAGGGACGATCGCGGGACGAAGCGGAAAAATCGGCTTTGTCCATGCTTAGTTCAATCTTTGGCCAATCGGTTGGAAGCGAATCGGTCACAAGCTATTCATATTCGCAGGCGGTGGCGGCAAGCGAATCGGTGTGGTCAGAAAATTCCGACATTGCCCAGGTGGTAAAAACATCGGTAACCATGGATACGCTGGTGGGCGCTGAAATCAGGGATGCGTACCGGGGCGAAGATTACTGGTACGCGGTTGCGGCGCTGGACAAGGCAAAAACAGGCATGATCTACGGCGGCATGATAGATCAAAACCTTGCCACCATTGCCGCGCTTACCAATTTAAGCGCCGCCGAAAAACAAAATTTTGAAGGTATCATAAAATATTACACGGCGGCGGTTCTGGCCGACGCCAACCAGGTATTTGCCAACGTACGAAATGTAATAAGTCCGGGTTCCATGGCCGGCGAAAACCTTAAGCCGGGCGCCGATTACCGCCTTGCCGCCGGCGAAATTGCCAAAATCATTCCCGTTGCCGTTACCGTAGAAGGCGACAAAAACAACCGTATCAAGGGCGCTTTTTCCGGGGCGCTTGCCGCCGCCGGTTTTCGTACCGGAGGAAACGGCTCCCGTTACGCGCTTGCTGCGGCGTTAAATCTGGAAGAAATTGAATATGCGGATAATCCCTATAAATGGATACGGTATGTAATTGACGCGTCCCTGGTGGATACGTCTTCGGGCGCGGTGCTTTTTCCCTGGAACATAAACGGCCGCGAAGGCCATGTTTCGGCCGCCGAAGCGCAGAACCGCGCGATACAGGCGGCGGAAAAGGATATCGCCTCAAAATATGCCGCCGGCCTTTCCGCCTATCTGTCGCAGGGCGTCAAAAAGTAGGCGGACAGGAAACCGGCATGAATGACCACTATATTGACGTAAACAAGGACTATATAGAAACGCTCCCTTCCTGGGCGCAGGAATTCGCAAAAAAATACGGTTCCAAAACGGCAAACCTTTACATATTACACGGCAACATACGGGATTATCTGCCGCACAAAAGCAATGTAGGGGAATTTACCTTTACCCGTATTCAGGAATATATTGCCGACCGGCTTTTTGGAAACAAGGACATTATTGCGTTTTATGATCGTTCCAGCGCCGTTACCTTTCTTACCGAAGAGATGACCGCCGATTACCAGCGGATTATGTGCGAACGCTATCCCGATCTGGAAGATCCCGCCGATCTTATGTCAGGCGATCCGCAGGAAAGTTTTTTTTATCTGGAAAAATATTTTCTTTCCCGCATTCCCAAAAACCGGCGGGACTGCCGCATGGTTTTTATTATCGACTATGCGGAAACCGTGGTACCCCAGGGCGATTTAAGCCGCTATAACGAAGAAGACCGCTTTTGCTTTGTTACGCTGAGCCGCTGGGCGGAAAACCCCCTGTTTACCGACGGGGATGTTTCAATTGTTTTGCTTACCCAAAATCTTGCCGACATTTCGCAGCGCCTTGTAGGTTCCCCGGCAACGGTAAAAGTAAATGTTCCCTTTCCCGATGAAAAGGTCCGCCTTAAATTTCTTGAATCAAAACTAAACGAGGGCAAGCTGCTTCTTGACCGGGGGCTTTCGGGAGCGCAAATTGCTTCGGTAACCAACGGCCTTAACCTGATGAATCTTAACCGCCTTATTTCCGAAAATTTTGAAATCTCCAAAGTACTTACCCTTGAATATTTACGTCAAAAGAAAAAAGAAATTATCGAAAACGAAGCGGCGGGTCTTTTGGAATTTCTGGAAACCGGTTTTGATCTTTCCCACGTTTCGGGCCACAAGTTTGTCAAAAAACGTTTTAAAAACGCGGCCAAGGCCATAAAAAAAGGACGCCTTGACGTCCTTCCCATGGGGTATCTTATTTCGGGGCCGGTCGGCACCGGAAAAAGTTTTATGGTTACCGCGTTCGCCGGAGAGATCGGCATTCCGATGGTCAAGTTTCGCAACTTTCGTTCAAAATGGCAGGGCGATACCGAATCCAATCTGGAACGAATTCTTAACATTCTTAAATCAATGGCGCCGGTGGCGGTAATGATTGACGAAGCCGACGCCTTTTTGGGCGACCGCTCCCAGGAAGGCGATTCGGGCACCAGCAACCGGGTTTTTGCCCAGCTTGCCTCGTTTATGGGCAATACCGAATACCGGGGCAGGATTATCTGGTTTCTTATTACCTGCCGCCCCGATCTGGTTCCCATCGATTTAAAACGACAGGGCAGAGCCGAAGAACATCTTGCCCTGTTTTATCCGGAAAGCAATATCGAGCGGGAAGATCTGTTTAATACCCTGGTGCGAAAGCTTGACCTTGATATCCGCAATTTTCCCATAAGGGATCTTTTTACCGCCTTTAAATATGAATACTCGGGCGCCGATCTTGAAGCCCTCCTTACCCGCGCAAAATTGCTCGCTGCGATGGAGGACCGCGTCTTTATCCGCAGGGAAGACATGGAGGAGGCAATGGGCGATTTTGTCCCCGGAGCCTATCCCCACGAAATTGAGCTGCAAAACCTGGTCGCTACCGTCGAATGCACCTCCAAAGAAATGCTTCCCCCGCGGCTGCGAAAAATGAACGGTTCCGAGCTGGTCCAAAAAATTCAGGAACTTAAACTTCTTACAGGCGAGCATTAGGTTCTAGCTTTCCCCGCCGTTTTGGGGTAGAATTAAGATTATGGCCCAAAAGCATTTTACGGTTCTTGATCTCGTCGATATCGACCTTAGGGAACACAATTCGCTTGATCTGCGCTGTATCGGCGGCCGCAAGGGCCTGGGGCGTGTTATTGAGGTGCCCAACATAAACCGTCCGGGGCTTGCCGTTATGGGGTTTTTTGAAAGCTTTGCCTATGACCGTATCCAGATTTTTGGCAAGGGCGAAACGGCGGCCCTTAAAAAATTCGACGACGGAGGCAATACGGAATCAATTAACAAACTGTTTTCCTACGCGATTCCCTGCTGTATTTTTACCCATAATTTAACGCCCGAAGCTTCCTTTTCCGCCCAGGCGGAGCGTGCCGAATGTCCCATACTGCAGACGCCCCTGGAAACCTCGGAATTTGTGCTGCGCCTTACCCGCATTCTTTCCAATATTTACGCGCCGCAAAAAAGCGTACACGGCGTACTGGTCGAAGTATACGGCCTGGGCATTCTTTTGCTGGGCGATTCGGGAGTGGGGAAAAGCGAAACAGCGCTGGAGCTTATCGAACGGGGGCACCGGCTTGTCGCCGACGATGTTGTCGAGATTCACTGTGTAAACGGCAACGTCCTTATGGGCGCGGGGGCGAACAAGATTATCGGCCACCATATGGAAATTCGCGGTCTGGGGATTATCAATGTAACCCATCTGTTCGGTGTCCGCGCAATCAGGGACCGCAAGCAAATTCAGCTTGTTGTTCTTTTGGAAGAATGGGATTCTTCCAAAAACTATGACCGCATTGGAAGCGATGATCAATACATCGATTTTTTGGGAGTAAGCATTCCAAAGCTGGAGATTCCGGTCAAGCCGGGGCGTAATGTTCCGGTAATTATCGAAGTTGCCGCAATGAACGAGCGGCTTAAAAAAATGGGATATAATTCGTCAAAGGAATTTAATCAAAATGTACTTAAATGGATAGAAAGCGACCAGGCCCGGTCAGTGTACTATGGGCCCGAGGATATAATATAACAATCCCGGCAGGGCAGTTTTGCCCGGCAGGAAAAGGCAGAACGATGTATGAAAAAACAGTCAAAGTAATTAACCGGGCGGGAATACATGCAAGACCCGCGGCCCTGATTGTGCAGGAGGCAAAGGATTTTAACTGTGAAATTTTCCTTGAGCGTAATGACGACCGGATTAACGGCAAATCGATCATGGGCATCATAACTCTTGGCGCGGCGTACGGCAGCGAAATTAAACTAATTGCCGAAGGACCCGATGAACAAAACGCGGTGGAGACAATTGCCCATCTTTTTGAAACAAAGTTCGAGGAGGAATGACCTAAAGGTCAGTCCCCGCCAACCTAAAGGAACGGTAACATGAAAGATTTGACAGAACGGCAAAAAGAAGTGTTAGCCTTTATCGCGGATTATTTTCGCACGCGGGCCTATCCGCCGACCGTACGCGAAGTCGCCGATCATCTTGGGGTTTCCGTCAAGGGCGCCTATGATCACCTTACCGCGCTTAAACGCAAAGGCCGGCTAAATCTGGGCGGCAAACGTTCCAGAACAATGTCGATCATACGAAACGATAACGACTGGGAAATGGACGGCTGTGTCAGAGTTCCCATTTTAAGCGCCGTAAGCGCCGGCAAACCCGTTCCAAGCGAAGAAAGCCTGGATGATGCCGTGCCAATTCACAGTTCGATGCTTAAAAAACACCGCCAGTATTTTGCCGTCCGCGTCAAGGGCGATTCAATGAAAGACGCCGGCATTCTTGAAAAAGATATCGCCGTAATCCAAAAACAAAACACCGCCAAAAATGGAGAAATTGTTGTTGCGGTTGTGGACGAAGCGGCCACGCTTAAACGCTACTACCGCGAATCGAACCGCGTTAGACTTGCCCCGGAAAACAAGGCTCATAATCCCATTTACAGCCGCGAAGTAAAAGTGCTGGGCAAACTTGCCTTTGTTATCCGTGTCTGCTAAAAAGGGAAACCAGACAGCTCCCGAAGGGAGCTGCATCCTTTTGCTTGGAAGCGAACTGGGCGAAAAACTCGACGCCCTCCAAAAGCTCCGCGAAAAACTGCCCCAGGGCGCGGAAGAAACTTCGTTCTATGCCGGTGAAACAGCCATGAACGAAATTGTTTCGATAATCCGCAACGGCAGTCTTTTTTCGCAGGCCCGCCTTTTTATTATTAAAAACGCCGAACAAATAAAAACAAAAAATGATGTTGAGTTATTTGTTTCGTACCTTTTAAATCCCCAATCCGATACATTAACGGTTCTTGTTTCAGAAGAAACCAAAATTGACAAACGTATCGAAGATATTGTTTCCCGCGAAGATAAAATTATCTTTTGGGAACTTTTTGAAAATAAAAAAATAGAATGGCTTTTGTCGTTTTTTAGGCGGGAGGGCTGCCGCATTGAACAGACTGCCGTACAAACAATTCTTGAAATGGTCGAAAACAATACCGACGCGCTTCGCCGCGAATGTTCCCGGCTTATTTTATTTTTGGGCAGGGATAAAACACTTACCAGCGAAGACGTGGAACGCTGCCTTTCCCATACCCGCGAAGAATCGGCGTTTACCCTGTTTGCAAGCGTTGCGCGGGGAAACCTGAACGGCGCGATTGAAATTGAGCGCGCGCTGCTTGCCGCAAAAGAAAGCCCCCAGGCGCTTATGGCAAGTCTTGCCTGGTGTTTTCGCAAACTTCGCGCTTACCTTACCCTGCTTTCGCAGGGCAAAGCAAGCGATTTTGAACTTCGTAAAATAGGGCTTGGTTCTTCCCATACCCGCAGCGATTATGCCGAAGCGGCGCGGCGCTGGCCGTCCGCCGGCGCGGCGCTGGCCCTGCTTGGCGACTATGAATACCTTATCCGTTCAAGCGGAACCGCGTTCGAGGGAATTTTAATGGATATGCTTGTCCGCCGCCTTGCAATCGGCACACAGCAGCGGAATGCCTCATAATAACGTTAAGATTGTTTCAGGACCAAGGTTTTGAAAGGTTTATACAGGAGGAATTATTTTGAAGCGTACACTATTTTACATACTATTTTTTTACGCCGCCTTTGTATGTTATAGTCAGGGTGAATTTATTGACAATTCCGTAATTGCGGACATTCGGGCTTCGTCGACGCTGGCCGATTCCCGTGAGGAGTATGCCGCCTCAAAACTGACGGACAGGATGGATTATTCGTGGTCCGAGGGGGCGCCGGGCAACGGTGTCGGCGAACATATTACCGTTACCTTCGCGGGTGTTACCGATGTGGCGGGGTTTGTTCTTAAAAACGGCTACGGTCAACTTGAATATTACGGAAAAAACAACCGTGTAAAATCGTTCAGGATACTTTTTGACGATATCTACGGCGAAACCATGGAAATCAGGGACTCAATTAATTTTGAGCAGTATGTATTCAAATCTCCTGTCCGGTGTTCAAAAATACAGTTTATAATTGATGATGTATATCCGGGGACACAGTACGACGACACCTGTATTGCCGAAATCCGCTTTCTTTCCCGGCCCTTTGACGATGCCGGCGAGTTTAACCGGATGGTCTGGAGGGGCTATTATGCGGTTTTGCCGGAACCGCCGCCGGTGGACGTTGAATACATGGAAATAGGTCAATATCTGCCCTTTGTTGACGGTACAAAAATCGCGCTTCTTGACGAGGAATCTTTATTACAATTGACCGATAATCTTCCCCGGCTGGACGGCGCCACCGCCCTGTATCCCCTGTATTCCTCATTTGTTCATGCGGTGTATCCTTATATTGAAATGCCGGAGGAATATTACGAGTGGGCTTATTTTCCTTATATTCTCCTGCGGGACGGAAGCAGCCCGAGTATTGTCCGGTGCACGAAAACGGACATGGCCTATCAACGGCTCATCGAGGGACAGGCGGACATTATCTTCTGCTATGAGCCGTCGCGGGACCAAATACAAAAAGCCGCCGAAAAGGGCCTTCGCTTTAACCTTACCCCCATCGGCAAAGATGCGTTTGTATTTTTCGTCAATGAAAAAAGCGCCGTCACTAATTTAACGCGGAGCCAAATTCGCTCTATCTATTCCGGTGACATTGTGAACTGGAAAAGCATTACCGGAATTGATGAACCGATCATCCCTTATCAACGCCCCGAAAACAGCGGCAGCCAAACCGCCCTGCAATCCATTATGGGCAACAGCAATATCATGGCTCCCTTATGGGACTTTTTCGTGCTCGGAATGGGACCGACGGTAGACAGGGTATCGATGTATCAAAATTATAACAGCGCCATTGGCTATTCTTTTTTGTATTACATAACGGTAATGCACCCGAACAATGGCATAAAAACGATAGCCATAGACGGCGTTTTTCCGGCAAAAGAAACAATCGGCGACAACAGTTATCCTTTTGTAAAAACGCTCTATGCGGTAACAACAGGCAGCGAAAGTGAAAATACCAAACAGTTCATTGATTGGATACTGTCCGAACAGGGCCAGGAATTGGTAGAAAAAACGGGTTATATACCTGTTTCCCGGCTTCCGTAAGATATTCGAAGCGTAAACGGCCGTTACGTCTGTCAAATTTCAAAATTTTTGTGAGAGTAATATTGAAATTTCCGTGAAAATCCTTGACATTGTAGTAAAATACGTATTATATTATGTATAATAGTAAGGAGAAATATATGTTGGTCGAAACTAAACAAATGGTTCCCATAACCCGGCTCCAGAAAGAACTTACCCGGATTGTTCGAGAATTGTCGGATTCTGGAAAGGCAATATACATATTAAAGAATAACAATATGGAAGCGGTCTTGCTTTCTTATGATGAATATGAATATTTAAAAAATATTGAAGAAATATTTGAACAACTTGAGATAAAAAATATTGTAGAAAAAAGATTGGAAAAATATGATCCCAAGAATAATATTTCGTGGGAAAATATTCGGAAAGAAATATGAGTTTTAAAATTCAATTTATCCCTGAAGCCGCCAGGGATTATACAGCTCTTGACG
>JAIRYT010000102.1 GCA_031267675.1 Treponema sp.
TTCATATTTGTCAAAATCATCCGTTTATTGACGGAAATAAACGTGTTGCGTTAACAAGTTCGTTGGTATTTTTAGACATTAACGGTTATACATTTAACTGTAAAGAAGAAATAATATATAATAAAATCATAGATGTGGCAAAAGGTGAGTTGAAAAAAGAAGATTTGATAAAATATTATGAAAAACATTCAAAGAAGAAATAATTGTAAAAAGCGGTACGTCGTATAACAGGTCTGTATATGCTTCGCCGCCGCAGGCGGCTCGGGGTTTATTCGCCTGGGTCGCTTTGCTCCCACGCTCCGCTCCACTCACATTTTTGCAGCCCTGGTCTTGCTACGCAAGCCCTTATTCGGGCTGCAAAAACGCCATATACAGCCGGAACGTTAGGCACCCGGTTGTTTATGAGGTTTTTGCCGTTTGCTTAAATATGCTATATATGTGCATTCATAAAAAATAAATGCAAATATCATTCCTCCAATGATAAAAAAAACCCGATCAAAATTTTCATTGCTATTTTGTGATAATAGAAACAAAAGAAAATTGGAAATACCTATAGTTACTATTGGTAAACAGGTTATCGGTATAAGAATTCTTGCCATAATACCTGCATCCAATTTTTTTATTTCAACCAGCGCTATTGCTATATTAAAAACAATATTATAAATATTTGTATAATTACAATTCCGATAAAACCAATAGAAATATTAAAACTCGTTCCTAAATAAAAAAATATTGTACCAGAAAATATTTTTAAAAATACCGCGTATGCAATTATATAAAATAAACATTTTGCAAGTATCTTTTTTGTGGGATCGCGCCTATTCAACAATATTATCCAGACCAAAAATAATGTTCCAATGATACATAAAACCTTACCAATATCTTCAATCCACATGGTTTTATTCTTTGTCATTTCAAAAATCAAGGTAATATCTGAAATGACAGCCAAAAATAGTATCGAAGTTATTGTTTTAACATTTAATCCCGAAAATTGATGGTAAAGATACATTACAAGTATTAATATGCCCGCCGACAGGTATAATTTCATTTTATGAAGATACCATATTGATAATTTTTTGTCAACCATTTAGGCGCAAACGCCACATAACGTTCCGGTGTGTATGCGCCGATTTTTATATATTTTTTACAATTATTTCCTTTATTACTGCAAAATATTCACGGACATAATAATTTACTAATAAAATACGCGGGCTTTTACTGGCAAGTGTATATATATTTTTATATCCTATCTTTTTTGCAATACTTTTTGCGCGAAATAGATGAAACTCTGACGATACAATCAGGACTTTTTTATTATAATCGTTTATTATTTCTCCGGAGTATTTTAAATTTTCCAATGTGTTTCTTGACTTGTCTTCTAAAACAATATGTTCGGCGCTTATGCCGTTATTTTGCAACACATTTGATATAACTTCTGCTTCGGATATATCTTCATCTCTTCCCCTTCCGCCGCTGACAATTATTTTAGTGTTTTGATTTAGTTTCAAATAGTCTATTGCCGTATTTATTCTTCTTGTAAGTGTCAAAGACGGATTTTTCCCATTCAGTCCGGCCCCCAGTAGTATAATATAATCCGCATTTTCCACCTGATTTGTTTTGGCGTTATTTATTACATTAATTTCTATCAAAATAAATGATAATGAAAAAATAAAAGCTATAACTAAAAATAGTATTCGAATAATTTTATGTTTTAATATTTTGTATATACGTTTCCTGAAAACAGTAACTGCTATTAATGCCAATCCGGAGAAAAGCCATATCAGATTAAACATATTCAAATAACCAATAAAGCCGGTTATTGCCATAAAGTACCATATACAAATTATGCTTAGACCTATAAACAGTAAATTTTTGAATTTATCGATTATTTTCAACAACACATTCATTTTTCCCGTCTCCTTTGGTATCGTTATATAGTATTTGCAGCCCTTTCTTTTTGAATATAGATCATCTTGATTCGTTTGTCAACCATTTTTTTACACTTTATTAAACGTATTTATATTTTATATAATATTGATTAGCCTCGTCAAGAGAAATAATCTCATTTTTATGAATCATATTACCATTATTAAATTTAATTGTTATTTTTCCGCAAAAATTTACCCTGATTAATTTTTTTACCAATTCGACACAATAATTGTTTCTTTCATTGGCATTTAATGAATGGAAAAATAATAACGATCCATTACTGTCAAATATTAACAACATAATAAAATCCTTTTTTACAATGTGACCATGATTTTTGGACGAATTTTGAGGTTCATAATAGATTGGTAATTGATGAATATTTAAAATTTCTATTTTTTGAATATCACATAAATTATAATAATTCCGTGAAAACAATGATTTTTTTATTAGAAGATGGTTCGTTAAGACAACTTTTTTATTAAAATATAATGAAATTACAAGATTGCTTTCCATTCAATTATATTGCAGCATAACGAAAAAAATGTCAAATGGTATTGCGCCTGACAGGTCTGTTTCCGCTCCGCCGCGCTCCCCGGGGTTCAGTCGCCTGGGTCAGTCGCGTCCCGGCTGCGCCGGGGAACTTTCCTCGGCTCCTTCCCCATTTGGACCGGGCGGGTGCCGCGCAGGACTGTTTACACTTCGGCTGCTTCGGCGGCTCGGCCTCCGTAACGGCTAAGTCATTACGCTACGCTCCATTCCCGCGCCGTTGCTCAGGCACATTTTGCCGGCCATGGTCTTTGCCGCGCAAGGCCCGCGAGGGAACCATTATGCGGAATGTATAACCCTGTTCTTGTGGGTTGCGCCGTTGGTGAGCTTGGGTTAAAACGGGAATTGCCGGTAAACTCCGGGGGGACAAAACTCCGGGGCGGACTTGACAAAGCGGCAATTTTTTTTTAGCATACCGGGCGATGTATAATTCAGACAAACGAAAGAACCGCCGGTATTCCTCGATTGCCAGGGCAAAACTGGCGGGCGTTTCTTTTGGCGAGGCCCTGTTAAAAGATATAAGCGTTACCGGCGCGTGTATCGAATATACCATGCATCTTGATATCGAAGCAAAAAGCCGCTACACACTCGAAATAATCCCGGAAGAAGTAAGCAGTATCCGGCCCTTTCTTTTGACGGTGGAATGTAAATGGATTCGGCAGGCCGGATATTCCTGCGACGCCGGTTTTGATATTATCAAATCGCCCAAGGGCAAAGCGTTTGAGAACTATGTAGACTACCTTGACTGGCGCTCAAACCAGAATTGACCGGCAAAAGGCTCCTTCCGGCGGCATATTCCCCGGACAGCTTGTGTATCAAAGCATTGACGGCTTTGCGGATCACCTTGAATACGAATTAAATAGTTTGGGTTCCTGCGGGCGGGAAGCGTGCTGGTCTATATTGGGCGGCCCGCTTTACGCGGCGAATATAAATACGAGTGCGGCGAACGGAATATTTTGGTATCGTAATCGATGGCTTGAACCGTTTATCGTTGAGTTTGATTCAATAAACCATGCGGCAGACGCCCTGCGGGCGATACAGCGGAACTGGGCCCAGACGCCGGCTGCCTGTTTTAGACGCGCCGCGCTCATTGGCAAAAAACTGCCGCCGATTTCGGCAAAGCCAAAAGCCTTTCCCTGGACGCTGCCGCAGACGCCAATGGGGGCCTGGGCGCTGCTTGATGAACATACGATGATTGCGAGCGCCCGCTGTACCAGTCCCTTTCCCTCGGGAATGCCGCGTTTTGCCGAAACACGACACGCGCCCAGCCGCGCGTATTTAAAGCTGTGGGAGGCGCTTACGCTCTGCCGCGCCTGGCCCGGTCCCGGCAGTGTATGTCTTGACGCGGGCGCAAGTCCGGGCGGCTGGACCTGGGCGCTTTCGCAACTTGGCGCGGAGGTTACCGCGGTTGATCGCGCGGAACTTGAGGGAGAAGCCGCGTCAGCGGCAAAGCGGTTTATCAAGCATGACGCGTTTACCCTTACGCCCGGCGATATCGGGAGCGTTGACTGGCTTTTCTGCGATGCCGCCTGTTATCCCGGACGGCTTTACCGCTGGATCGAAACATGGCTCGAAAGCGGTCTTTGCAAAAATTTTATCTGTACCATAAAAATGCAGGGCGTTCCCGGCCGCGAAGGATCGGAGCCGGATTTTGAAACACCCCGGCTTTTTGCCGCCGTGCGCGAAAGCCGCGTTGTTCATCTGTATCATAATAAACATGAACTTACCTGGATCAAATTGGCGGCGGATTCAACACAAAGTTAAAAAATATGGTATGTTAGAATGATGAATTACAATGCGGTGGCGCTTTGCGCGGTAGGAGCGGAGAAGGTTCTTGCCAATGAACTGCGCCGTTTAAATAAAACATCCGGCAGCGGAACAACATACACCATTTTGGAAAGCGCCTATGGCAAAGTGCGTTTTTCGGCCGGACTTTCGGGAATCTATCGCGCGCTTATGGCGCTTCGCTGCGCGGACCGCGTATTACTTGAAGCGGGGCGCTTTTCCGCCGCCGGTTTTGACGAGCTTTTTGAAGGCGCGGCCGCAATTCCCTGGGAAGAATATGTACCCCGGGGCATGGGCCTCAAGATCAATAAAGTACGAACAAACCGTTCCGCGCTCAAGGCGGAAACGGCGATACAGGGATCGGTGCACAAGGCGGCCGCCCAGCGGCTCTGCGGCAAATACGGGGTGAACCGTCTGCCCGAGGGGCCGCCGCAGGCCGAACTGCGCGTCTATATAGAAAAAGATGAAGCTTCCGTACTGCTCGATTTGTCGGGCGATCCGCTGTTTAAAAGGGGATACCGCCGCGAAGGCGGGCCCGCGCCGCTCAGGGAAACCAGCGCCGCCGCGATAATTTTACTTTCGGGATGGAAGCGAAAGTTTGCGCTGTACGACCCCCTTTGCGGCTCCGGTACAATCGCGCTTGAGGCGGCGCTGTATGCCTGGAACGCCGCGCCCGGCCTGGGGCGGCAGTTTGCTGTTTCCCGCCTGAATATTGCTTCGCCGGATGCCGAAGCGTCCGTACGCGAAGAGCTAAAAGCGGCTGTCGATGTTACGCGCGAGATACGCATCCGCGGCAGCGACTTTGACAAATCCTCGGTGACGCTGGCAAAACGGAATCTGGAATATGCGGCAAAGATTGCGTTTTCCGGCGTGGAAGATGCGGCAAAATGCGTGAATTTTGAATGCCTTCCGCTTTCCGATGCAAAGCCGCCCGATGAACCGGCGGGATTTGTCATTACCAATCCGCCGTACGGAAAGCGCCTGGGCGATACCGCCGGAGCGGAAGCGGGGTACCGCGAAATGTCCGTGCTCGCAAAAAATTTTACCGGATGGAAACTGGCTGTTATTTGCGACAACAAAGACTTTGAGTCGCACTTTGGTAAAAAGGCAAATTCACGCCAAAATTTTAAAAACGGCGCGCTGGATACGCTTTTATATGAATACGAAAAATTGTAATTCAGAAAAAGGGATTATTGTAAAATGGCGGTAATGGTTGAGCACGAAAAACGATTCCAGGAGATTTTGGAAAAGTCCCTGGATGTTTTTATTTCCCTGGGCTTTGAAGACGCGACGTACCAAAAAATAGCCGAAAAGTGCAAAATTAACCGTACGACGCTCTATCTTTACTTTCGAAACAAGCGCGAAATTTTTAATTACAGCATCAAACAGCTTATGGCAAAAATGGAAAGCGACATAAGCGCGGTACAAAAAAACGATAATTTGACCTACCCGGAAAAAATTACCCAAATGCTTTTCTTTATCCTTGACCGCATCGAAGAACACCGCCGTCTGCTCCAGGTTGTTTTAAGCACGCTGCTTCCCGCAAAAGATCCGGACACCCGCGTTAAAAGGCGTACCGTTAAAATGCGGCATATTCTTGCCTCTGCGGTAATTGACGGCATAAAGGCCGGCCAAATAAAAAAACGCGCGGTACATACCATTGACGAATTATTTAACAGCCTTATTGACGCGGCGTTGTACCGCCTGGTAATACTCAAGCGCAAGAGTATTTCGGAGCTAAAAGCGGTAATTGATCTTTCGGTAAAAAATTTAAGCGTATAGACCGTTTTGGCAAAACCCCGCCGCCAGGAGGGCTACGGCGCGGGAACCAACCGCTTGCCGCTGCTTCCTTCCGGACCTGACGGGGTTGGGCGGCGATTCCCCGCATAGTTCCTGGCGAGGAGGCATGCTGATTATACGCCCGGATTGCCCCCAAGGTCAAGCGCACGCGTTGACGGAGGGAGGTAGAGATGGGGATGAACCTGCGCGGCGAATCACTCAAACAGCCGGTCTTTTCTCCAGGCGCTCGGGTTCCCCGGCCCGACCCATTGATTAAGGGGAAAGCCGGCGCCAAGGCTCGAACCGATAAATTTTTTTGCAAGCGTTACCGCCTCCCCTGCGGAAAGGCCGCGGGCCAGACCGGAACTTATCGCCGCCGCGACGGTACAGCCCGCGCCGTGGGTCCACTGGGTGTTGAACAAATCCCCCTCCACAATGCTAAAGGTTTTTCCGTCATAAAAAATATCCGTAGCCCTGACCGCCGAAGGGAGTTTGGAACCTCCCTTGATAAATACCTGGCGGGCGCCTTTCCCGGCGATACGTTTTGCCGCTTCTTTCATCGCGTCAATGCTGGTAATCTCGCCCAGTCCGGAAAGCTGCCCGGCCTCAAAAAGATTGGGTGTGGCCACTTCGGCAAGCGGCAGCAATTTTTGGGCGATGGCGGCGTTAAGTTCAGGGCTTAACGGCTGGCCCGCTCCCTTGCAGACCATTACCGGATCAAGCACAAAGTTTTTTAGTTTGTATTCGCTTATATATTCGCGTGTCAGTTCAACAGCGTAGGGCGTTCCCAGCATGCCCGATTTAACCGCCGCCGGTTTAACTCCCTTAAAAATGGTTTCAAGCTGTGAGCGAAGGGCCGTTTCCTCAATGGGAAAGACCGCGTGCGACCAATTGTTTGAAGGATCCATTGTTGCGATTATGGTAACGGCGGCCATACCGTAAAGGCCGTATTCGGCAAAAGTTTTAAGGTCCGCTTCAAGGCCCGCTCCCCCCGAAGCGTCCGAACCGGCTATGGTTGCAATTTTGATCATTTTTGCATCTCCTTTATACCGGGACCAAAGCCTCCGGCTAGATTTTATATCCAAGTATAACGATGTATATACAAGGAAATCAACTGGGCGCGTTGCCTCATGAAAGCGAACCATTTTGTTAAATTCCAGGGTATTCGTGATGGTTCGCGAAGTTTGTTTGTGGTAAATTCTCTTTTCAGTTCAAAGCCCGGCCTGAAGCAGCTTAGAGCGATTTTCCATCAGCCCCGATTTTGCCCGAATCCCCGTTGATCAAAAAACGCTGATAATTCGGCGGATTTCCGGAGAGCGTGTCGCCGTACAACAGGGGAATGCCGGGCAGCATAATCATCATGTTTATGTTTGCCGCAGGATTGGCGGTCAAAGCGCCGGAAAGGGTGATCCTGGCGCCGCTTCCCAGGCTTACCGCGTTATCGGGCGTCACCACGGCGGATTCGCTCATGGTAAAAGAAACCAAACCACTGTCGGCATACACGCCGTCGCCGGCGCTGGCAGAAATATTTTTGCTGATGGTTCCTCCCCTCATGATAAAAGAGGTGCCGTTGCCGGTAACAAACACGCCGCCGCCGTTACCAAGAGCCGTGTTCCCGCTGATGGCGCCGCCTGTCATGGTAAAGGTTCCTTTGGTAATATACACGCCGCCGCCGGTGCTCGCGGCCGTGTTCCCGCTGATAGCGCCGCCGTTCATGATAAAGGTTCCGCCGGCAATATGTACGGCGCCGCGGCCGGTTGCCGTATTCCTGCTGATAACGCCGCCGTTCATGGTAAAGGTTCCGCCGGTGTCAATGGAGACAGCGCCGCAGGTGCCGGCGCCGTTTCGTAGTTCAGCCCCCCTGTTCAGGGTAAGATGTGCCGAACTCCCCCCAATATTGATCAGCCCGCCGGCGCCAACGCCGCCGCCGTCCAGAATCAGGGTTCCCTTGTTCCGGTCGGTTCCCAGGGTAAGGCGTCCGCCGATCACGGTAAACAACGCGCTTGTCCCTTCCCGGCGGATATGGACAGTCCGGCCGTCGCGGTAGGCCTCCAGGGTAATGGCTTTTGAGCTGTTTACGGCTATGGCGGCGGGAATCGTAATGTCGCACATCACGGTAAAGGTGCGCCCGCCGGATGCGCCGGCTATGGCGTCCGCCAGTTCTTTTCCGCTGGTAATGGGGTGGACAGAAAGATTGTACTCAATGTCTTCTTTAAGGGGGGCGTTAAGCTGTTCACAGCCGGAAGCAAAGAAGATGCCAAGGAAGGGAAGAAGGAAAAACCTGTTCCAGCCCGTCATACTGGCTCTCATGATCAAAAGATACTTGCGTTACGGGCCTATCGTCAAATTTGTCTGTCAAGTTTTTGCCGGAGCGTTCGCGTCATAAAAAACTACCCGGTTGCGGCCCAATTCCTTGGCCTGGTAAAGGCCCTTGTCGGCCATATCGATTAACTCGCTTACCGAACATACCGGGTTGCTTTCGGCGACTCCTATGCTCACGGTACAGGGAACAAGAATATTGCCGTGGACACAGGGGGTGTTTTCAATTGAGTCGCGGATACGTTCGGCCAACAGCATCACCGCCTCTTTGGAAGTGTCGGTAAGGACGACAAATTCTTCGCCGCCGTAACGGCACAGAAGATCGTAGGCCCGCAGGGTGTTTTTCATAACCATTGACGCGTTTTTTAAAACCTCGTCTCCGGCAAGGTGTCCGTAGGTATCGTTTACTTTTTTAAAAAAGTCCAAATCCAGAATCATCGCAAAACAGGTAGTGTTAAAGCGCCGGGCCTTTTCCAGCGATCCCATAGCCAGTTCCATAAAATGGCGGCGGTTGTGAAGGCCCGTAAGCGCGTCGGTGTAGGCGAATACTTCCAGCGCGTCGGCGCGTATCGAAGTGGTGTTTATTTTATCCACCGCCAGATAAAGGTTTTTGTTTAAATCGTAACGGATAACCGAATTAGCCAAAAGAAGCCCTGCGGAACGAAGCACCGATTCTTCGGCGCCGGTAAAACGCTGTTCCCTGCTGCGGTCGTATCCGACAAAACCCCAGAGCAGATCCTTGATAAACACGGGAACAATGAGCAGCGCTTTAATTCCGGTGGGAACAAACGATTCAATTTCGCTGCTTACTTCGCGTACCAGATGATTGTAATTGTTGGCGCGCGTGAGTGTTTCTTCGAGTCCGGGCCAGGAATGGTAGGGAATATCGGTGGTATATTCCTCGCCCAGGGTAGGCTCGATGGAATCCGTCCACTCGTAAATTTCGGTACAGCAAAGAATGCCTTCCACAAGGTGATTTTTATACATATAGACGCGGGCAAGTCCCGCGGCGTTTCCAATAATTTCCATGCTTAACTGCACTGTTTTTTCAAAGCCCGAATCTTCGGCGTTTAGAAGAATTTCGGCTGTTTCGGACACGCAGCGGTACAGTTTTTCTTTTTGCGAAAGTTCCACGGCGGCGGAGTCTGCCCGGGTGGTAAAATATTCCAGCGCCCGGCCTTCCAGCACCTGCGTGGTACCCAGCACAAAATTCTTGCCGCCCTTGGAATAGCCCTTGCCAAGACTGCGTACCCAGCGGTAGCTGCCCCGGTACAGAATACGATAGTCGGCAATCTGGTGACTGCCCGGTTTTTCGTTGACCAGGTTAAACACCTGTTTAATAACATCGCGGTCGCTTTCGTGAACAAGGTAAAGAAAGGTATCCAGCTTGACCGATTTTTCGCCAATGCCGATAATTTCGCCGGCTTTTTGATCAAGGTGAAGAATGCCCCCGGACAAATCCCAGAGCCCCAGTCCGTAGGCTCCAATAACGTCCATGAGCGCCATCGTACGATTTTCAAATAATTCTGTCACAACATATCCTTGCTGATCGGGCTGCCTATCCAGATTCCTTCGCCCAGATAATCCTGCCGTTTTCCGTCAATCAAAATCTGCACATCTTTTATATTGGAAAATTCAGTGGCGGTAAGCACGATCTGCCGGCGCTGTCCCACATAGCCTTCAATTCCGTCCTGGTTAAAAAGAAATTCTTCGTTAAAGTTAAGGTACGCGGTGCTGCCCCGGACGGTCGCGCCGAGCAGGCGAGTCTGCGCGGGAATAAGCGACCGCAGGCCTTTTTTTGCTTCATCTGCCGCCGGCCCCCTGATAAGGGCGTCTATGGTGTCGCGGAGCGGGCTGTCGCTCGAAGGAAGGCTGCGCGTTACCCTGGTTTGAAGAATCGCCCCGTCATTGTCAATCCGCAGTAAATAGAGGTTCCGGTCAACTGTACGCGGGTTCGTACGCTCCACCGCAGCCGGCCCGGCGGGCGCGTCCGGCGGGGCTTCGACGACCGGCGCCGCGACCGCCGGCGCTGTGTCGCTTTCGGCGACATCGTCCCCGTCAGGCGGCGCTTCTTCTTCCTCTGCGGGCGGGCGGTTTAGCACATTGGTTTGGGCAAGGGTCGCCTTGATCCGCTCAAGGTTGAACATAAAAAGGAGGGTAACGCCCAGGATAAAGGCAAGCCAAAAGAACAGCCAGCCCGCACCGGATTTTTTTCTTACATGAGAAGCCATTTCCTTTATAATAGATGGCTCCCGCCCCCTCGTCAATCGCCCGCAATGGGTCTATACTAAAAGTATGTTCGCCAGAGTACTCAATAAACTCGACGGTTTGGGCCGGTACTTTACTTTTTTGGGGGAGCTGCTTCGCAGCGTCGTCATGAGGCCGTTCCGTTTTGCCCAGGTAATCGCCGAAATTGAGCTGTTGGGCGTCAATTCGATCATGATCATCCTGCTTTCCGGCGGGGCGATTGGCATGATTTTCGCCCTCCAGATGGTGGTGATGTTTCAGATGTTTCAGGCGGAAGTCGGCACCGGCGCGGCGGTCGCCATCGCCATGGCCCGCGAGCTGGCCCCCATCATTACCACGCTTATGCTGATTGCCAAAAACGGCTCTGCGATGGCCGCCGAACTGGGGACCATGCAGGTTACCGAACAAATTGACGCGCTGGAGTCAATGTCGATCAACGTGGTTCAATATCTGGTGCTGCCCAAGGTAATCGCCTCGATTTTGGTGTTTCCCGTGCTGACGCTGCTGGCCAACGTAATAGGCGCGCTGGGGGCCTATGTCATTTCCACGGAACTGTACGGAATAGATTCCGCCAGCTATCTCGATTATATGTTCGACCTTCTTAAACCGGCGGATGTGGCAAGCGGGCTTATCAAGGCGACCGTAATGGGGTTTATTACGGCGACAATCTGCTGTTTTTACGGCCTTCATACAACCCAGGGAGCAAAGGGAGTCGGCGACAGCGCGACAAAAGCCGTTGTGGCGTCCTCTGTTTCCATCCTTATGGCGGACTATATTATGGCCTCCATGATGATGAGGCTGCTCTATGGCTGAGACTATCATTCGTACCGAAAAGCTTGCAAAGGCCTTTGGTCAAAACCATGTGCTGCGCGATGTTTCTGTCGCCATACCCGAAAAGGTTATTTACGCGGTCATCGGCCAGAGCGGCACCGGTAAAAGCGTTCTTGTCAAGACAATCATTGGCATGATCAAACCAGACGCGGGCCGTATCTGGTTTAAGGACAAGGAGCTTTCCGGCCTGTCGCGGGGCGAAATGACGCCGATACGGCGTTTTTTTGGGTATTCGTTCCAGAACGCCGCGCTGTTTGACTCAATGACCGTGGGCGAAAATCTGGCCTTTCCCCTTGTCGAAGTGCTGGGATTAAAGAATAAGGACGAAATAAACAAAAAAGTAGCGGAACTTCTTGATTGGATCGAGCTTCCCGGTATAGAATTAAAGTGGCCCGACGAGCTTTCCGGCGGAATGCGAAAGCGCGTGGGCGTTGCGCGGGCGTTGATCCTTAACCCCGAGGTGCTGTTCTTTGACGAACCTACCACCGGGCTTGACCCGGTGCTTTCCGAGACAATCAACAATTTGGTTGTCCGCGTAAACAAGGAGCTCGGAATTACCTGTGTTATGATAACCCACGATATTCCCGCGGCGTTTCGTATCGCCGACGACATCGCGTTTCTGGATCAGGGGTATATTATCGCGCAGGGCAGCGCCGGGGATCTGGCAAAATCGGATCATCCCATGGTAAGGGATTTTATACGCATTTCCTTTAACGAGCTAAAAATATGAATGTGACACGATACGCCAAGGTAGCGCTTTTCTTTGTTGTTCTGGGGGCGGTAGGCATAGGGTATGTGGTCCTTTCCGCGGACGGCTTTAGCGGCTTTAACACGGTTGCCTACAGCGCGGTTTTGCCGGACGCGACAGGGCTTTCGCAGCAATCCAAAGTGTATATGGCCGGCGTTCAGGTCGGCAAAATAGACGGAATATCCATCAGCGGCAGGCAGGCGCGGATAAAAATGGCGATTCTTAAGGATGTTGAATTACACGAAGGCGCCACAATAGCGCGGCGTTCGTCTTCGATATTGGGAACATCGATGATCGCCCTGGACCCCGGGAATGATTTTGAACCGGTGCTTCCGCCGGGGAGCATGCTTGGCACTACCAGGGGCGGCGACCTTATGAGTGTCGCGAGCGACGTACTCGAAGAAATACGCAACAATCATTTACAGCTGCTGGAAGTTTCCATACAAACCTTTAATTCCATCGCGGGCAAGCTTGACGCGGTCATGGATGCGGAACTTGCCAAGATTTCCGAAATTCTGGATAACGCGGTAAACATTACGGCAAATGTCGATTATATCCTTTCGGCGCACGGAGAAGACATTAGCCTGTCGCTTTCGGAAGTAAGGCTTGCCCTTCAAAATATACGGGCGATTTCCGATCAGATTGCTTCCGGAGAGGGCACGGTAGGCGAACTTATCTACGATGACTCGCTGTATAACGAAGTGGAAGTTGCCGTGGTAAAACTGCAAACCGCCATTGACGGCGCGAACGAGTTTCTTGCGCGGGCCAATAATATGGGCCTTTTAATTGATACGGGCGCGAACTACGGTTTTAACAGCAAGAATGTACGCGCCGGCGCGTCTCTGGTTCTTGAGCCGGCCTCAGGCGACCGCTGGTACCGCCTGGGCGTAAACGGCGCGCCCGACGGAATAAGCACCCGCACCGTAACCACAACATCCGGAACGGCGACAAGTTACGAAGATAAAACAGAAACAAAATATACGTTTTCGATTGACGCGGAAATCGCGCGTCGTTTTGGCATGGTAACGGTCCGGGGCGGTTTGCTGGAAAGCACCGCCGGTCTTGGCGTTGATATCCGGCCGGTACGCTGGGTAGCCCTGTCGGGCGAAGTATTTAAATTCAAGAATGACAGCCTGCCGAATTTGCGGGCAACCGCGACGTTCTATCCCTTCTATAACCCCGAAGCAAATAATCCCCTAAACTGGCTTTACCTTAAGGCGGGGGTGTACGACACGCTTAACAAAGATCGCGACTTCTTCCTGGGCGGCGGCGTACGTTTTAGCGACCGCGAAATAAAGGGCCTTGCGGGAATGGCGTTTACCGTGTACGGCGCGCAATAACTTATCCTATCCCTCTTCCAGCAAACGGGCGGTCTGTTCCCATTCCCCGCTTTTTGTGTCGATTGCTATTTTGGTTTTATCCAGCGCCGCTTTTGTTTCGCGGGCTTTTACGGCGTCGCGGTATACGCCGCTTTGCGACAGGAGCTGTTCCAGGCGTTTGTATTCTGTTTCCAGCGCTTCCAGCTCTTCAAGTAATTGCTGTTCGTTTTTTTTAAGCCGGCGAAGCTGTGCCTGCCGTTCCTTGGAAACACGCCGATCTTCGTTTTTTTCCGGCGTTTTGGGTATTTCGCGCTCCTGGACCCGCGCGTGTTCAAGATAGTAGCCGTAACCGCCGTAAAAAAGCCGCGCGCCGCTTTCGGAGCTCAGTTCCAGGGTTTTGGTTGACAACGATTCCATAAACGCGCGGTCATGGGAAACAAACACAATCGTGCCGCTAAAGGCGTTAAGCGCGTCAAGAAGAATATCTTTGGAATGCAGATCAAGGTGATTGGTAGGTTCGTCCAGAATTAAAAGATTTGCCCCTTTAAGCAAAAGACACAAAAGGGCAAGGCGGATTTTTTCTCCTCCCGATAATACCGAAACACTTTTGTAAACATCGTCGCCCGGAAAAAGAAACGCGCCCAGCATATCGCGCAGTTTTGGAACAAGGGAATCGGGCGCGCGGTTTTCGATAAACTCAAGCACGCTTGCGGCGCCGTTCAAAAAGAGGCGTTCGGCATTATCCTGCGAAAAATACGCGCCGCTAATTCCCGCGCCAAAAGAAACACTGCCGGAAAAATCAGTGTCCGCCCCGGCGATGATGCGCAGCAGCGTCGATTTACCCGCGCCGTTTTTTCCGGCGACCACCAGGCGCTCCCCCGAATCAAGCAAAAGGTTTAGGTTTTCCAGCACGCGTTTTGTTCCGTAGCTTTTGCCGACGCCCTCAAGTTTTACCGCCGTACGGCCCGAGTGGGGCGGCGGCGGAAAACGTATCGAGATTTTTTTAAGTGACGGCGGGGTTTCGATCCGGTTTTCTTTTATTTTTTCAATTTTTTTAATCCGTTCCTGTACCATCGCCGCCTTGCTTGCCTTGTAACGGAAACGGCGGATTAATTCTTCTGATTTTGCTATTTCTTCTTCCTGTTCGGCGTACTGTTTTAACAGGCTTGCCATTTCCGTTTGCCGTGTTTTTTCGTATGCGCTGTAATTGCCGGCATAGCGTCTGCACCTTCCCTGAAACAGCTCGTATACTTCGTTAACCAGCGTGTCAAGAAAATAACGATCATGGGAAACAAGTAAATAACCCCCCTTAAAGGAAGCCAGATATGCCTCCAGCCAGGTACGCGCTTCGATATCAAGATAGTTTGTCGGTTCGTCAAGCAGCATAATATCGGGATTTTCGAGCAGCACTTTGGCAAGCGCGATACGCATCTGCCAGCCGCCCGAAAATTCCGCCGCCCCTTTGCGGTAATCGGCGGCGGAAAAGCCAAGCCCGTCCAGCACGCGGCCAATCGCCGCATCCCGTTCGTAGTAACCGGAAGCTTCTACCGCTTCCTGCAATTTATGGTACGCTTCGACAAGAGACGCGCTTTCGCGGGCTGTTTTAAGTTTTTCGCCCAGGACATCCATGGAGACAAGCAGTTCCTGAATGCGGGCAAACGCTGTTTCCGCTTCTTCCCAAAGGGTGCGCCCCGAAAGATAAGCGCCGGGTGTCTGCGGCAGATACGAAACGCGGCAGTCTTTGCTTGCGGTAACTTCGCCGCAGTCCGCCTTGACAAGGCCGGCGGCGATTTTCATAAGGGTAGTTTTGCCCGATCCGTTTACCCCCGCCAGGGCGGCATGCGAACCGGTTGCAAGCAAAAGGGTTACTTCTTTGAGCAAATCCCTGTCGCCAAAGGCAAACGAGATTTTACTGCATTGAACGCGGCTGTCCACTAGAACAGGGGGCTTAGATAAATAACCTGCGGATCGGGCGCCCGCCTGCTTACCGTGCGGCGGCTTACATAATCATTGGGGACATATTCAAGCCGCAGTCCCTGATTGTCCAGCAGATAGGCAAAAACCATGACCCGCCCGCCGCCGGACACCGCGTCAAAACGCATTGCCAGCGCTCCCGAATAACGATCGGTCATTTCGCCGGAAAGATAATAGCCCATGTCAACAGAACCGCTCCCCAGGCCGTTTATGCCGGCGAATTCCATTCCCTCCCAGCGGAATTGCCCGTTTTCCGTAAAGGTAAGGGATCCAAAATTGGCGCTTTGAAAATCGGGGCCCCGCACATAGATTGTCTGGAAAGCGGCGCGGCGGCGTTCCCGTTCCTGATTTACGACATTTTCCGCCGAAACAACCAGGGTAACAAATGTTTCGGTATGCCGCTTGCCGTCCCGTTCCCAGGAAACAGTCAGTGAATTTGCCGAATTAAGCGTAAGCTCCAGGGAACTGCCGTCAAATTTCCAGTTTCGATCCCCCAGTTTTGATATTTTGGTATAGGGAAAATTTTCCGTGCCGCTTTCCAGCGAAAGAACGGCGGTGCCCGACGCAATACCCGGTTTAAATGAATAGAGCTTTGCCATGTAGTCAAGATCGATTTGGCCGGAATCGACCATGGCCCTGTACGACTCCGGATACCAGCTGCGGGTAAGCAGAATTTCCAAATCGCGGTCGCTGCCGGCGGATATTTCCTGTTCCGCGCTGTTTAAGGGCCCTGCCTCATGTTCAAACAGACGCAGCCGGTACGAAAAACAAAAACCGGAACTGCCGCTTTCGGTCATTACCTTAAACCATTCGCCTTCGAGCGCGGAACCGCTTGTACCGACGGCGGCGACGCCTTCGGCTTTTTGCAGTATCTTGATAATCTCGCCCTGTTTAAGGCGGTAACTGCGCCGCGCGTTGTTCGCGGGCGCTTCGCGTATCGGCAGCCCGTCCTGCATGGTTTCCGCGTAGGTTTTTGCATAGTCGCCAAAGGTTTCCCGTCTTTTTTCGGCGGCGCCTTTTGAACGCATTAATTCCAGATGGGGAAGGGGAACTTCCATATTTTGTTCTTTGGGCCCTTCGGGGTTGCGGAATTCATCGGGAACAGCGACAATCCAGGCCTGCTCCACATTGGACCGCACATACACCGGTACAACAGTTCCCGAAGGAACAGAAGGATCGGCGGTCTGCCACAGTATTACTCCCCAGCCTATGGTTTTGGAACAAGCGCCCAGCATAACAAGCGCGCCAAGAAGCCCGCCAAACAACACACGTTTTGAAAGCATACTGCTATTGTAACGCGGAGTATTTAGCGGTTGCAAGACAGGGATAAGCTACCCGAACGGCGAAAACGGGGCTTTTGTCATAAAGAACGTGGTCATTTTCGGGACTTGGTATCAGCCTTTTGGGAACCGTGCGCATAAGCCGGGGTTTTAGGGCGGCTTCGGATACCGGTACGGACCGCTTTATTCTCGTGAACAAGGCAGCCTTCATCAAATTCGCGCATTTCATCAGTATCAATAATGCCAAGTTTAAATAGCTCCTGAGCCGAATGGTGGCAGACCATCAAGGCTTTGCTCTCGTATTTCTTTCTCATGTCTCACCATCGCTTATGCCTTCTTTTCGGGCAAAGCGGCTGAACCATGAATTCTTGAATATCCTCACTAACAAAGTATCGTAGTAACGACGGATCAGCAAGGTCCAGGACCTCTTGCGGATAGAAGGATCATTTGCTACCATAGTGCCGTGATCATTTTTACGCGTAAACTAAACTTTAAAATTTTTGCGGCGGCTTTGCTTTTTACACTGGTTTCCTGTTCGGCGCAGATATCCGCGACTCTTGCCGCCGATGCTTCGGCCGGCGCCGAGTTGAACGCCTCTATCGGGACACAAACGGCGGCGCTTATCCGCAGTTTGGCGGCGGTGTCGGCGCGCGGCGCCGATTCAGGGGCGGCCGCGCCGGTGCTGGACGGGCCCGCGCTTTCGCGTTCACTTTCCCGCTCGCCGGGTATAACGCAGGCCGATTTGCGCAACCGGACGCCGGAGCGGATTGCCGGTACGATCAAAATCGGCGCGATTGGCGATCTTCTTGCCGCGGATAGGACCGCCCAGGTGACGCGGCAGGTATTCCGCTACGACGCGGCGGGCCGGAGGCTCGCCATACACTTTGACAGAACCATCGCCCCCAAAGCGCTCCTCCTGTTGTCGGCGGAAGCCTCCGATTATCTTTCGGCGCTTATGGCGCCGGCGGCTACCGGCGAGGCGCTGGGCAAAACAGAATACCGCGCGCTTGTGCGATCAATTTACGGCGAGGCCATTGCCGCCGAAATTGACGCGGGCAAAATTACCGTAACACTTACCCTGCCCGGTCAGGTACTTTCATCAAAAGGCGGGTCCTTTCAGGGCCGTGTTGCGCGCTTTGAGATTCCGCTTATCGATTTATTGGTACTGGAGCAGGCGATTGATTATGAAGTAACATGGCAGTAACGGCGGAGGTGAACGTATGCGTGAAGTTGGAAGCTGCGGAAGGCAGCCGTGGAAAGTTTTGGAAGAATACCGGGGCAGATACTACGAGGATGCGTGGCCGACGCTTCCGCAGATGTTTCGTATTAGCTGCGAGCGTTTTGGGGAACGGCCCTGTCTAACCATCTACGAACCCGACAGAATCAGCCTAAGCTATAACGAAGCCCGCGACCGGGCGGAGGCGATTGCCCGCTGGCTTCACGCCAAGGGCATACGGCGCGGCGACAAGGTTGCCGTTACCGGAAAAAACAGCCCCGAATGGGCCGCCGCGTATCTGGGCGTGCTTTTTTCGGGAGCGACGGTAGTGCCGATTGATTACCAGCTTAAAGACGAAGAAACCGAACTGCTTGTTAAAACCGTTCACGCGCGCATTCTTTTTGTCGATGAAGAAAAATTTGACCGCTTTCGGGACAAGGGCCTTGAAGAAGTAATTTCGCTTAAACGCGGCATTGGAACCTACGTCTATGATCTTGACGGCCTGAACGAACGGATCGAAGACGCAAAAAGCGATGATCTTGCCGCGATTTTGTTTACCAGCGGAACAATGGGGAATCCCAAAGGCGTTATGCTTACCCACGAAAACCTTGTTTCTGACTGTTACCTTGCCCAGGGACATCTGAATCTTTTTCCAACAGATGTGTTTTACGCGCTTTTGCCGGTTCATCATGCCTATACCATGCTTGCCGTTATAATTGAAAGCTGGAGTATCGGCGCGGAAATCGTATTTGGAAAACGTATGGTAACCAGTCAGATTCTTCGCGATCTTAAACAGGCAAAAATCACGATGCTTTTGGCGGTACCGCTGCTTTTTAACAAGGTACTCGCCGGGATTATCCGCGGAATAAAAGAAAAAGGCCCCGTTGCGTACGCGCTTATTTCGTTTCTTATGATTATTTCGGGCCTTATAAAAAAACTATTCAGGGTAAATCCGGGTAAAAAACTTTTTGGTTTTATTCTGGAAAAAGCAAGCCTTAACACGCTGCGTATCGGCATTTGCGGCGGAGGACCGCTCGCTCCCAGCGTATTTCGCAAGTACAACCAATTGGGTATTGACTTTATTCAGGGTTACGGCCTTACCGAGACCAGCCCGATTATCGCGCTTAACCCCAAGGAGCATTACAAGGAAACAAGTGTAGGCCGCGTATTGCCCTACGAAGAGATGAAAATACTAAATCCCGACGAACGGGGAGTAGGAGAGGTAATTGTAAAGGGCCCGATGGTAATGCCCGGTTATTTTGAAATGCCCGCCGAAACCGCCGAGGTGTTTACCGAAGACGGTTTCCTTAAAACCGGCGATCTGGGCTATCTGGACAGCGAAGATTACCTTTACTTAACCGGACGCGCCAAAAACATGATTGTCACCGAAGGCGGCAAAAATGTGTACCCCGAAGAAATCGAAAATGAATTCCAGCTCTTTGAAGAGGTTGATCAGATTTTGATTAAGGGATACCAAAAAGGGCAAAACAAATCCGAACACATTGAAGCGCTCGTATATCCCAGCGCCGACTTTAAATGGAACGATTCAGGCGAAGCGGCAATTAAGGCGCGGATCGAGGCGGTTGTTTCGGAGGTAAACACCCGGCTCCTTCCTTACCAGCGTATCGAGCGCGTCGAAATCCTAAAAGAGCCGCTGGAAATGACAACGACGAAAAAGATTAAGCGGTAAGCATACCGCCTGGCTGCCCCCCAACGTTATGCAACGTTTTTGAAGGTATTATTTTTTTACGATAAAAACGCCATTCTCCTTCACACATTGAATTAGTAATTGAATTTGTAATGGTTCATGGCGATACCGGTGTATCATTCGGTGACAGTTAGAACAAAGTGGAGTTATATTTACTACCGCGTTTTTTATCGTTTGGACAAGATTATCTCCTTGATATTGAAATATCGGTTTGATATGATGCATTTCTATAAAATTATCACCAATTTTCTTCCCATAAAAATTTGTGAAGTTAAAACCACAACAAAAACAATTTAAACCCCCATGTTCATCATAATAGGATAATGCATATTCACGCAATTGGTTGGAACGTGTATAAACCTCTCTCTCTGTGATAGTTTTCATGCCTTCCTGTATTATTGGGTTTTCATCAAACACTTGAATTTCCTGTGTCCTTTTACAATTGCTAATTGTCTGCAGACTTTCAACAAGGTCAGGATAAGAAAAATCATTAATTAAGAGATATTTTAGAATATCCTGATTTTCGTCTAAATACCTCTCCCCTTTTTGGTTTATAAAATACGTGCCATCTGTGTATTCCGCATAGCCGAGGCGTTCAAATGTTTCATGTGATTTAAGGTTTCTTACTTTTTGTGAAAATTTATCGTCTGTACGATTGTTTAATATTTCTAAATCTGCTCCGGTTGGTTTCATAATTTCGCGCAAACGAGGCGTTAACTCTTCGGTTGTAATATGATCGCCATTCATTCGCATAAGAAAAAGAGCGGGTAAGACCAATTCACTTTCGGGTATTCGGTTATTACTTGCCGTATAAAGCCCCGTTATTGTAGTTGGTAATCAATAGATGCTCGGCATCTTTATTATTCCTGTTCATAAAACTAACGAGATATGTTTTATTAAAAGATTTTATTTCTAACCCTTTGTTGAAATACAACTGCTTGATAAAGTCCGTATTTTTTATTATTAACATCCAATACGCCCTGCATTTGTTTGTCAGAAATTCTGATAATCGTTTTTGATCTGATTGTCCGAACGTATTTTTGGTATAAGTACTGAATTCGGTGTCATATGGAGGATCAAGAAATATAAAATCATTTTTTGCCGGCTTATATTTTTTAAAAAAATCTTCAAAGTCAAGATTGTCAATAATTGTATTTTTAAGGGTATGGTACAATGAATCAGATTTTAAATAATTGACCTTTTTTTGCAGGTTGTTTTTGTTATATTGTATTCCGCCATACGGAGCGTTAAATTGTCCCAATGAATTATAACGAAACATGCCGCCATACGCATAATTTCTGATAAAGAAAAATATTGCCGATTTTGTGAAATTATCGATATTGTATTCACCAACATGGTTGTATATATGCCTAAAATGCATATAAAATGCGCTTTTTAACGCTGTCTCCATATTGTCTAAAATATCTTCATCAGGTAATTGTTTCTTCTTTTGTTCAATTTGCTTCATACGAATAATTTTTCTGAATAAATTGGTTTGGAGTTCTGTTAAAAAATTTGAAGTGTTAAAATTAAAATTATCAGAAAACATCCCATTGAATTGCTTGGAATTATCAAAGATAAAAGCAAGCAATTTATTCTTTGTCTTTTCTTCATTTGTTTTTTCTTTCGAAAAATTTTTATATGTTTTGATAAAAAATACCGCGTTTTTCCTTATTACCGCATTTAAAATATTCCAATTATGTATTATCTCTTCAATCGATTTAAAAAAAAGAGATCTGTTTTTGTCCGAAATACTTTGGTAGAGCGAGATTAATTCATTTGATTTATCATTAATAAAATATTCCTTTGCAGAGGAGATGGCCGTGTAAACAGCGCCGCCGCCGACAAAAGGCTCGTAATATTTATGAATAGAGGCAGGTAAGTTGGGAATAATATATTTTAACTCTTTCTTTTTGCCACCGGGCCATTTAAGAATAGGCGACAGCCCTTTTTGTCCGGTTTGCATAATCCCTCCCAATGTATAAACCAACGTAAACCTGCCCGCCAATATGGTGGCATATGGTGAAAGTGTTGTCAAGCGCTTTTGAGACATTTTGCGGCAAAGGCGGCGAAGAATAGAATATACCGGATTAATGGCAGCTTCCGGCGGCGGATCGGGGGAAAGCCGGCATATTTTTGGGGTCTGTTTCGGCTCATGCGCTATCCTCATGATCCTTTAGCGAACATGGGTCCGCTACAGCGGGAGCATTTGCCGGTTTTTAACACTTCGCCGTAACAGCTATTTCCACGAGGCGAAGGATACCGGGTATCCCACCAAACAGCCTTTTGACCGGCATTCCTGCCGCCGGCAGTTGGAAACCTCGGGCGCCGTAGCACCCGGTTTCCGCGACAATTGACACACAAATTGTATTGGTGTACAATAACGGAAAATTGGAGGTCGTTGTATGGAAAAATTTGTAGACATTGTTGGTAAGGTAAACGGTTTTGTGTGGGGGCCCTGGCTTCTTGCCCTGCTCTTTGGGACCCACCTGTTTATTACCATTCGTACGGGGGTTCAACGCAAGCTTGGCCTGGGTATTAAACTTTCCGTGACCAAGGACGAGGGGAGCGAGGGGGAGGTGTCCCAGTTTGGCGCCCTTACCACGGCTCTGGCTTCAACCATCGGAACCGGTAATATTATCGGGGTGGGTACGGCGATTGCCCTTGGCGGTCCGGGGGCCGTGCTCTGGATGTGGCTTACCGGTATTTTTGGTATCGCGACAAAGTACGCCGAAACCTGGATATCGGTTAAATACCGTGTTAAGGACGAACGGGGCGAAATGCTCGGCGGCGCGATGTACGCGCTGGAACGCGGCCTTAAAATGAAGTGGCTTGCCGTTATTTTTGCGGCCTTTGCCGCCCTTGCCGCTTTTGGCATAGGGTCGGGCGTTCAGGCAAACGCCGTGGCGAATCTGCTTAAGGAAACGTTTAACATTAACATGCAGGTTTCCGGCGTGGTAATCGCGCTTCTTGCGGCCCTGGTGATTATCGGCGGTATCAAGATAATCGAAAAAGTATGTATCGCGCTTGTGCCGTTTATGTCGGTTCTTTACATCATAGGTTGTATTATCCTTTTGGGAATTAACCACGCGTCGGTAATTCCGGCCATTACAACGATTGTCCAGTCGGCGTTTAGCGCCCGGGCGGCGGGCGGCGGTTTTGTAGCGGCCATGGTTATGCAGGCCGCGCGTTTTGGTATTGCCCGGGGATTATTCTCCAATGAATCCGGTATGGGTTCGGCGCCCCTTGTGGCGGCGGCGGCCAGGACAAAAAACGCCGTACGCCAGTCGCTGGTTTCCAGCACCGGAACTTTTTGGGATACCGTCGTAATCTGCCTTCTTACCGGCCTTGTGGTAGTAAGTTCGGTCATTGGCAATCCGGCGATTTCCGCCGGCGCGACAAACGGCAGTCTGCTTGTCCACGCGGCGTTTACCCAGATTCCCTTTATCGGAAAAGTCGTGCTTACGTTCGGGCTTTTGACCTTTGCCTTTTCAACAATCCTTGGCTGGTCGTACTATGGCGAACGATGCGCGGTATATCTTGTCGGTGTAAAAATCAGCATACCGTACCGGATTATTTACATCGCGGCGGCGTACTGCGGATGCGCGCTTACTGTCGGCGTCGTATGGGATATTGCCGATACGCTGAACGCCCTTATGTCGATCCCCAACCTTGTCGCGGTTCTTCTTTTGAGCGGCGCCATGGCAAAGGAAACAAAGCTGTATCTTAAAGGAAACCACATTGATGATATTGACACCGAGCCGGTGCCGTACCGTAAAGATCTAAAATAGCATACCGCTTAAAAAGCTCCGGCAGCGCCGGAGCTTTTTTTGTCTTCGTTGACCTAACTGTCAATCCATTGTAGAATTGATCCAATGACATCCGACCCTTTATCGTATTTATGGACGGCTTTTCTTTCGCTGCTTCCCGTTTCGGAGCTGCGCGGCGGAATTCCCTTTGCCATTGTAGCGGGAATCCCCTGGTATATTGCCTGGCCCTTTGCCGTATTGTTCAATTCGCTGGCGGCTCCGCTCTGCTGGCTTTTTCTTTCGACGCTGCACCGTCTTTTTTACGACGGCGCAAAGGGCCAGGGCGGCTTTGGCTGGTATCGCAGGTTTTTTGACCGGGTGGTAGAACGCGCGCGGGAAAAACTGCATTCCGGCGTTGAAAAATGGGGGGCGCTGGGAATCGCGCTGTTTGTCGCCGTTCCCCTTCCCATGACCGGCGCGTGGACGGGAACAATAGGCGCGTGGGTGCTGGGCCTGCCAAAACGTAAAACACTGCCGGCGGTAATTTTGGGAGTATGTATCGCGGGGGCCGTTGTAACCGCCGTTATGACGCTTGGTATAGGCGCATTGCATATATTTATGAAAGCATCATAATCAATGCTTAATCTAAAAGAGGAACTCAACGATCCGCAGCTTCAGGCGGTACGCGCCATTCACGGGCCGGTTTTGATCATCGCCGGAGCGGGTTCCGGCAAAACGCGCGTAATTACCTACCGCATTGCCCACATGCTTGAATCGGGCATTCCGCAGCATTCAATTTTGGCGCTTACCTTTACCAACAAGGCCGCCCGCGAAATGGAAACCCGCGTTAAAGAATTAAGCGGAAAAAAATTACAGGCGCTTACCGTTTGTACCTTTCACGCGTTCGGCGTAAAGTTCCTTAAAGAAGAAATTGAATCGCTTGGTTACCGAAAGAATTTTTCAATTTATGATGAAGTTGACAAAGAGGCCCTGATCAAGGACTGTCTGCGGGAAAGCAGAATTGCAAATCCCGACATCAATTATTACGAGATGGGGCAGCTTTTTTCCGGCATCAAGACAGGGCGTTATACCTGGGCTGACAGTCCGGGTGCGGCAGGAACGGGCGCGCGGTACGATGCGGCGTACGAAAACGTTTACAATGAATACAACCGCAGCCTCAAAATATTTAACGCGGTTGATTTTGACGATCTATTGACGCTGCCCATAACGATTCTTGAACAGAACACGGCGCTGCTTAAAAAATACCACGAGCGCTTTCGTTACATTATGGTAGACGAGTTTCAGGACACCAGTTTAATCCAATACCGGCTGTTTTCACTTATTGCGCGGGGAAGCGGCGCAGATTTAATTGGTACGCAGGCAAATGTTTGTGTAGTGGGCGACGACGATCAGTCAATCTATTCCTGGCGCGGCGCCAATTACCGCAACCTTGCCTGCTTTGAAAAAGACTTTCCCGATCTTGCGGAAATCAAACTGGAACAGAATTACCGTTCTACCACCACCATACTTGAAGCGGCCAACGGCGTAATTTCGCACAATACCATGCGAAAAGAAAAATCACTCTGGTCAGATCAAAGCGGCGGAAAAAGCATAGAACTTTTTTATCCCGGCAGCGAAAGCGACGAGGCGGATTTTATTGTTTCACAGATCAATACGCTTATGATGGGAGGCACATTCGCCTACGACTCCTTTGGCGTGCTGTTTAGAACCAATTCCATGACGCGCTCAATCGAAGAAAGTTTTCTTGAATCAAACATTCCCTATAAGGTTTCCGGGGGAACCAGTTTTTTTCAGCGTAAAGAAATTAAAGATATTATTTCGTACCTCAAATTAATAGCCAATACCCATGACGATATAAATTTGCTGCGCAGCATCAATACTCCCCGGCGCGGCATAGGAAAAACCACCATACAGACCCTGTCCGATTTTGCCCACAGCCATAAAACATCGCTCTGGGACGCGATGGAACGGCTTTGCCGCCTTCCGGAGGGGGTTCCCTCTCCGCTGCCGCAAAAAACGCGTGCGGAGCTTGATACATTCATGGGCCTTATCGAGGATTTTCGCGTGCGAATGCTGGGCGAAAAAAAGGACCTTGCGGCAAAAACCCGTAATCTTGCAGACCAAATTGATTACTGGTCTTATCTGATAAGCGAACACAGCAAAAACGAAAAAATAGCGCGGTGGAAATTCGCGAATATCGAATACTTTATCGGCGCAATTGATCAATGGGAAAAAAATCCCGACAATACTGATACGGGCCTTTTTGCCTGGCTAAACCGCATAAGCCTTATTACGCGCGACGAAGGCGGCGAAGACAGGGGAAAGGTAAACGTGATGACGATACACGCTTCCAAGGGACTGGAGTTTCCGGTTGTTTTTATCGCCGGAGCGGAAGACGGAATTATTCCCCATACGCGAAGTCTTGAAGCGGCCGGAGAAGAGCCGTTTACCCCGGCTTCGGCAGAAGAAGATACACAAACGCCGGTATCGCTTTCAATGGAAGAAGAACGCCGCCTCTTTTATGTGGCAATAACCCGCGCCCGCGACAAACTTTTTATTACCAGCTGCCAAAAACGGCGGCGTCTGCAGGAACTGGTTGAATGCAGGCCGTCTCCTTTTTTGGAAGAAATACCGCCTCATTTAATCGAGGTTCACCAGACAGAAAGCGCCGTTGAAAACCCGAAACAGGCAGAAGATTATTTTAACCTGATGCGAAAGCGTCTGGCAGTTACGTAACAAATAGTGTAAGTTCTTCCCGTAGTCCGTTTGGAAGCGATTCCAGGGAAAGGGCGGTATCCAGAAATGTTTTTGCGGGCAGTTTTCCCGGATATTTACGCGCGTCAATGGCAAGCCGGCGCAGGGCCAGCGCTTTGACGGTATCCGGACATACTATGCGAAAGTCCCCGGACAGGCCGGTGTTTTTATACCCCGCCAAACGTACGCCGCCGCGATAGAGCAGTTCGTACAGCCGCGTTATTCCCGCTTCGCGCGCGCCCTGGCGCAGATCATCCAGCGCAAGCCGAAGGCTGGCCCGGGGCCAGTCTTCGGCGGCCAGTTCCAGCAGGGCGCGCGCGGTTTTTGCCGTTTCAGTTACAGGAAGGCCGCTTTGCGCCGGTAAAACCCGCGCGGCGCGCCGCCACATCATGGCGACATGTTCGCTGTCGCCGTTATAGCGGCCGCAGCCGTCAAGCGGATCGCGGGCAATTTTAACAACGGCGCCAAAAAGCGCGGCAAGACCGCTGATATCCCTGACATTATGATTACAAATCGCGAGCAGATTGAGCGAAGCTTCTTCGGTATCCGGCTGTTCCTTTTTGGAAGATCGTGAACGCAAAAAACGGAACCAAATATCGGGGGCGAACGCGCCCGATACATCGTCGCTTCGATCAATGCCCAAAATCTCCGCCTCGACTACCGCCTGTGAACAACTATAAAGAATCCGTTTCCAGAGCCGGCGCGCGGGATAAAGCAGGTCCAGCTGCTTTATTACGGGCGGCTTAAATCCGTTCATAAGACAGCGGGTTTTTAGAATTTGCGAGTCAAATGTTTTTCCGTTGTAGGTGCTTAGATAGACATTGCCCTTTGACGCGATAAAATCCAAAACAAGCGCGATAAAATCGGCCTCGCCGGGATAATCCATCAGCAAAAACTGATCAATGTGGAGCTGGACGCGCGATTTTTTATCGGTCACAAAACTTCCAAACGCGGCAAGAAAAGCGACCGTGCCCGCGCCGCCGGAAAGCCCGGTTGTTTCCAGATCAAAGAAAAGAAAGTCTTCATACTGCAGATTGTTTTTCCCTTCCAGATCGGGAGCAAGCAGCGCGAGGTGAGCCGGTATTTCGCCGTAGCTGCCCATATCCTTTACCAGGGTGCGGCGCAGCACCTGGTAGCCCGCCGCCTCCCAATCGTTAAATTCCCCCGGTATCGGTGCGGTGCTTTCGGGCGTTTTTGCACTGCGGCCCGGCGCGCTGCGGGGAGGCAGGCGTTTTTTTGCGGACGTTTTTACGTCAGGTTTTACGGGCGCTTTTTTTTCCTCTTCGCGCGGCGAAAGCTCGGACGCGGGAGCAAGACCAAGCTCCCTGATTTTTTTTAAACGCGACGCAAGATTAGCCATTGTTCATGTCGCCGCTGTCAGTATGGAAAGAAACCGGGCGGCGCTTTCTTTGCCGCCGTCCAGTCCCACACAGGAAGGACAGCCCGATTTACACCGGCAGTTACCAATGGTTCGAAGCGCCGCGGCAAGAACAAGGGGAATTTTTTCGGCTAATGCTTCGGAAAGGCCGGTTCCGCCCGGATATTTGTCATAAATATAAAGCGCCGCCTGGGCAAAATGCGGGTCCCGCACCCGTTCCGAAATTCCCAGATCGCGCGGATCGCACAAAAGATATACCGGCGAAATATTTTTTATCAATGTTCCCGCCCCGCTCAATACCGAGCCCGCCGTTTCTTCGTCAATGGCGGAAAGAAAACGCTCCGCGGGCCCTGGGGGAAAGCGCAGGATAAGCGCGCGCGTCTGCATTTCTTCCTCGCCCAGGTCGATATCGCCGTATCCAATATTTTCGTGCGTGTGAAAACGGAGCTTTTTAAATTTGGAAACCTGGGAACGAACCAGCACATCGCCGATAATACCCGCATATACTTCGTCTGCCGGGTCCGCCCGGGATTCCGCCTGTCTATGGATTTTTGTTTCATCCTCGCTTAATACTTTGATATCAGTTTTAACAAGGCCGTCGGTAAAATAATTAACCTCCGATTCACGTACAAGACATTTACGGTTGGGAATATCAAGTTCTTCCACCATGTACTGGCTGCCCCGGTGAATGTACACGGCGTTTTTAAAAACAAGTTCGCGGGCGCTGGGCCGGTCCATTTCGCCAATGACCGCGTTACGCCCGCCGGTAATGTCGATGATCACTACATTGTCAGAAGCGGCGGAGCGCAGGCTGATCCCTTCCGCGGGGAACGAACGATCCGACCAGTGCCAGCGCCCCGCGGCATGGCGGACAACGCCGTCTTCTTCAAGGTATTCCAAAACGTCAAGCGCTCCAGGATTAAAGGGATCGTCTTCTCCGTCCCGAAAGGGAAGTTCAAAACAGGCGCATTTTACATGATCGGTCAGTATGTAGGGGTTATTCGGATCGATATGGCCTTCTTCCGCGCCCCGGCCAAAAAACCATTCGGGGTCGTCCATAATAAACTGATCAATGGGGCTGGAGGACGCGACAAAAACCGAAACAGAAGTTCCGCCGCGCCTGCCCGCGCGGCCCGACTGCTGCCAAAAACTGTTAAACGAGCCGGGAAAACCCGACACGACCGAAGCGTCCAATCCGCCTATATCAATGCCCAGTTCCAGCGCGTTCGTGCTCACAACGCCCTGTATCGATCCTTCGCGCAGGCCTTTTTCGATTTCGCGCCGCTCATTGGGAAGCAGCCCGCCCCGGTACGGTTCAACATGTATGCCGTGGTTCGCGGTAAAAAAATTATTTAAATCCTCGTTTACATAGGAAGCGGCAATCTCTGTTTTAATTCGCGAATGGGCAAAGAGAATTGTCTTGATTCCCCCGCGAAGGAGCGCGACCATCCATCTTCTTGATTCCGCGACCGCGGAACGGCGTATTCCCTGCACGGAATCGACAAGCGGCGGATTGTAAAGGATAACCCGCTTTTCTCCGCGCGGGGCGCCGTTTTTGTCAACCAGCGAAACCGCCTCTCCAATGAGCGCTTCGGCCAGTTCTTTCGGATTGGCAATGGTCGCCGAGCAGAGTATAAAGGCCGGGCGGGAACCGTAAAAGGCTGCTATGCGTTTAAGCCGCCTGATTACGTTTGCGACATGGCTCCCCAAAACGCCGCGATACGCGTGGGCCTCGTCCACGACAATAAATTTTAAGCGCGAAAAAAACTTGATCCATTTGGGATGATTGGGAAGAATCCCGGCGTGAAGCATGTCGGGATTGCTGATGACGATCCGCGCCGTATCGCGGGCGGCGATGCGCAGGCTGCCCGGGGTATCGCCGTCATAGGTTGAAACGTTTACCGGCAGCCCAAAACCGTCCCCGACTACTTCGTTTAATTCTGACTGCTGATCCTGGGAAAGCGCCTTGGTGGGAAACAGGTACAGCGCGCGCGCTTCATCGTCCTCGAGCAGGGTCTGGAGCACCGGTAAATTGTAACAGAGGGTTTTGCCCGAGGCGGTCGGGGTGACGACTACCACATTACGGCCCTGCCGCGCTTCCTCCCATACGGCGCCCTGGTGGGTATAGAGCCGTTCAATGCCCCGCGAACAAAGCGCGCCGCGCAGGCGGCTGTCCAGGTCCTGCGGAAAAGGGATATAAACGCCCTCCGCCGCTGGAATAAGGCGGTTTACCACGATATGCCGGGCAAATTCCGGGCTTGCGATAATGTCATCTAACGCGCTGTACTGACCGGACCGATCGCTCACTCATCCTCCCGGTCCAGTTTACCGTGTTTTAACAAAAATGTCGACATTTTCTATCGACAGAACGGCAAAATGGTATTATACTAAATGTAAAAATCGGAGGTGTCATGTCGGAAGTTTTGTCGATTGTTCTGGGAGGCGGAAAGGGAACACGGTTGTTCCCCTTGACTCAAGCCAGGGCAAAACCTGCCGTTCCCTTTGGGGGAAAGTACCGGCTTGTTGACATTCCCATTTCCAACTGCATCAACGCCAATCTGCGGCAGATATATGTGCTGACCCAGTTTAACTCGGCGTCGCTTAATCTGCATCTGGCCCAGACCTATACGTTTGACACCTTTTCGCGGGGCTTTGTAGAAATTTTGGCCGCCGAGCAGACGTTTGAACATACCAGCTGGTTTGAAGGTACGGCCGACGCAATCCGCAAGAATTTTATCCATTTTCGCACCCAGAACCCTTCCTACTATTTGATTCTTTCAGGCGATCAGCTTTACCGTATGGATCTAAAAGAATTCCTTAAAAATCACCAACAATCGGGAGCGGAGATCACCATTGCCGCGACATCGGTATCGCGCGAAGAAGCCGGTTCGCTGGGCATACTCAAGGTAAATAAAAACGCGGGGATTACCGAATTTAGCGAAAAGCCGGGGCCGGACAAGGATATCGGCGATTTTCGCGTTCCCCCGGAACTTAAAAAAGACAACGGCCGGGAGGAATATCTTGCCTCCATGGGAATTTATATTTTTAACGCGGCGGCAATGGAAGCGGTGCTGAATAACGATCTGACCGATTTTGGCAAAGAGATTATTCCCCAGTCAATTAACAAACTTAAAATAAACGCGTTTATTTTTAACGGCTATTGGGAAGACATCGGAACCATACGCAGTTTTTATGACGCGAACCTTGAGCTGACAACCCTGCGCCCCCGCTTTGACGTGTATAACGAAAGCATGCCGATTTACACGCACATGCGGAACCTTCCCCCCTCCAAAATGAATTTTAGCAACATGAACCAGTCGATTGCCTCCGAGGGTTGTATTATTACAAACGCGTCAATTTCCAATTCGATTGTCGGCGTCCGAACTTCGATTGAGTCGGGGGCAAGCCTGAACGGCGTTGTCTGCATGGGCTCGGACTACTACGAGTCCGAGGCGCAAAAAAAACTTAACGACGAAAAGCATATTCCCAATATTGGCATTGGCAAGGGCAGCATTATCAAAGGGGCGATTATTGACAAAAACGCCGCAATCGGCGAAGGCTGCCGCATTGGCATTGACAACATTGTCCGCTCCAACGGGAATTACGGTCACTACTACATTATTGACGGAATTATCGTTATTCCCAAAAATACGGTGCTCTATCCGGGAACGGTAATTTAGCAGCCGGCGGGAATGTTCGACAGCTCGGCTGTCTTTTGCTCCTGCCCGGTTTCAGCTTCAAGATAAATGCCGTTTTTTTCGTCTCCGCGCGCGTAAAAGACCGTTCCTTCCGGGTGATTATGCTCCAGCAAAAGAAGCGACAGCGGATTTTCCAGATCGCTCTGAATAACACGGCGCAGGGGCCGCCCGCCGTATTTGGGGTCCCAGCCTTTTTGCACAAGGTATTTGCGCGAAGCATCGTCAAGGTCAAGCGAGTATTTTTTTTCGGCAAGGCGCTCTTTAAGTTCGCCAAGCTGCAGATCGAGGATTTTTTCAATTTCTTCTTCGGACAGGGATTTAAACACCAGCACATCGTCAACCCGGTTAATAAATTCGGGATTAAACAGTTTTTTTAGTTCAGAAAGGGCGGCGCTTTCGATCTCGGACGCATTCATAAGGCCGTCCTGCGCCGAAAAACCAAGCCGTGAATCCCGCGAAATTTCGCGCACGCCGGCGTTGCTTGTCATAATGATCACCGTATTGCGAAAGCTTACCGTATGGCCCAGATGATCGCTTAGCTCCCCTTCTTCGAGCACCTGTAAAAGCAGATTAAATACATCGGGGTGCGCCTTTTCAATCTCGTCAAAAAGAACCACCCGGTACGGATTACGCCTGATTTCTTCGGTAAGCGCGCCCCCCTCGTCATACCCGATATATCCGGGAGGCGCGCCGGTAAGGCGGGATATATTATGTTTTTCCATATAATCCGACATGTCAACGCGCACAAGCGCGCCCGGCGAACCGAATAGGCAGGACGACAGCGTTTTGGCAAGCAGGGTTTTGCCTACGCCGGTCGGCCCCAAAAAGATAAACGAACCCATCGGCCTGCACAGATCGGCGACTCCCGCCCGCGAGCGGCGCACCGCCTGGCTTACCCGCCGCACCGCCTCGTCCTGGCCCACTACTTTTTTATGCAGTTCGTCTTCGATATGAAGCAGGCGTTTTGATTCGCCTTCGGCAATGCGTTCAACCGGAATGCCGGTTGCCTCGGCTACCGCGCGCCGTATGTCGTTTTCTTCCACGGCGACCGGATTTTCAAGGCTTTCCCAGGAAATTTTTAATTGTTCCAGTTTTTCGCGCATCCTGCGGACGCGGTCGCGGAGTTCCGCCGCTTCTTCAAAATGCTGTAGATACACCATGGAATTTTTTTGGGCGCTTACCGTGTCTATTTCTTTTTCCAGTACGGCAATTTCTCCGGGCTGTACGGCAACTTCGAGCTTTTTCATTGCCGCCGCTTCGTCAAGCACATCAATCGCCTTGTCGGGCATGGCCCGGCCGGAAATATACCGCGATGACAAACGGGCCGCCGCTTCTACCGCCTCGCCGCTAAAATGAACATGGTGGTATTCCTCGTACTTTGACTGTATTCCCCTGAGTATATTGATGGTCTCGTCGATCCCGGTTTCTTCGACCATGACCGGTTGAAAGCGCCGTTCCAGCGCGGCGTCCCGTTCAAAGCGCCGGCGGTATTCGTTTGAAGTAGTCGCGCCTATACATTGCAGGCCCCGGCGCGAAAGGGCGGGCTTTAACATATTTGACGCGTCGACTGTTCCCTCGGCGCCGCCCGCGCCAATGATGGTATGGATTTCGTCAATAAAAAGAATAATGTTCCCCGCCTGAACAATCTCTTTCATTAGTTTTTTTAGGCGGCCCTCGAATTCGCCGCGGTATTTTGTTCCCGCGACAACGGCGCCCAGATCAAGCGAAAGAATCCGCTTGTGCGAAAAAACCGCCGGCGCGTCATCGCCCGCAAAATAACGGGCCAAACCTTCTACAATCGCTGTTTTTCCGACGCCGCTTTGACCGACAAGTATGGGATTGTTTTTTGTACGCCGCGCAAGAATTCGTACCGTTCGTTTTATTTCGCGTTCGCGCCCGATAACCGGATCAAGTTTATTTTGTTTTGCCAGCGCGGTAAGATCGGTAGAAAATTCATCAAGAACAGGGGTAAGAACCGGATACACCACGGGTTTCGCGCGGGCCGCCGTTTCGCGGCTTGTCACCGGATTAATGGTTGTTTCGACAGCTATGCGGAGCATGTCAACGTCGACCGCGCGGAACGCCAAATAATTGTGCACGCTCATGCCGCGTTCGCGGGCCGCCGCAAAAAGCAAATGTTCGGTGCCTACATATTCCCGTCCCAGTACGCGGGCTTCTTCGGCGGCGTTTTCAAGCAGCTGGCGGGTCCTTTTTGAGGGAGGCAAATCGCCGGGGAGCAGCGCCGTGGTTCCGTATAAATCGCTTTCCAGCCCCGGCAGCTCCCGCTCCAGGGTCTGCCGGAATTCACCCAGATCGACTCCCAAAAAAAGCAGCGCTTTGCAGGCTGTTCCCCCGCCTTCTTTTAGCAGTGAAAGAATAACATGCTCCGGCAGCAAATGCCCGGAGCCAAAGCGCCGCGCTTCGTTTTGCGCGTCAATGCTGAGAACACGTTGGGCACGTCTGGTTAGTCCTTTAAACACGGCTTCTCCGGATGACAGTAACAATAGCGCTTTCGCCGCCGTCTGTCAAACCCGCCGTACGATATCCAGGGGTTTTGATTTACCGGCGCGAACGGCGGGAAGCAACGAACCGGCACAGGAGCAGAGCAGGGTAAAAATTCCAATGGCAAGGATCATGGCGCCGTTCAGCAAAACAGGTATTGTTTCAAGGTAGTACTCACTGTCAAGAATTTTTACCGTCCTGCCCCAGGGCGAGGCAAAAAAACTTAACGCGGCCTCAAGGCTCCGTATAACGCTGTTAATGTTAACGCCCAAAACAAGAGCGACAGCCGTACCAAGCACCGTTCCCGCAAGGCCGGTCAAAAACGCCCCCATTAAAAAAACAATCCCGATAAAAAACGGCGAAGCGCCCGCCGCTTTTAATACGCCTATGTCCCTCTGGCGTTCGATTACCAGCATTGAAGCTGCCGATGAAACATTTACCGCCGCGACAACAACAAGCAGCGCCATAATAAAAAGCAGCATTTGGCGCGTCGACTCAAATGATTTATAAAGCGATGTCTGCAGTTCCTTCCAGGTAAAAACGCCAAAGCCCGGACCCAGACTGCCGGCGATGGCGTATGAAACCTCGTCCGCCTGTGTATAGGGATCGTCGCATTTAACCATTAAAAATGAACGGTACAGATCGCCGGAAAGCAATTCCACTCCGGCTTCGTAGCTTATTATGCACCATAACGCGTCCAGTTCGCGGTACCCGGAAGATACAATGCCGGCGACGGTAAACAGCGTAAGGCGGGGAAGCGTTTGTCCTTCTTCGCCGCTTCGTACGGTCATTATTCGTATGGTATCGCCTGTTTTAACATTAAGATTCCGCGCAAGCGAAAGCCCCAGTAAAACCTGGCGGTCACCGGCAATAACAGAACTGCCTTCAATTGTTTCAAGGAATTGGGCGCTTCCCCTGTCCTGCCAGAAACCGGTTTCGACCGCGCGTACTGCGGCGCCTGTCCGCCCGTGCGCGCCCAAAATAATTCCCAGCCCCTGTTTTTCGCGCCAGACGCCGCGCACCTTGTCTAGGCGCCCGATTTCATCTTTGGCGGAATCCTCCAGCGGCGCTCCAAAATAATCATATATCTGAATATGGCCTGTTCCCAATTCAATATAGCGGTCGCTTATGCCGCGTATCATTCCGTCGGAAACAATAAGCGTAATGATAATGGGAACAAGGCTTAACGCGATTCCGATTGCCGCGCCCCTAAGATAACGGCCTCCTTCTTTCGCCCTTCCCAAAAGATAACGCAGCGCGATAAAAAAAGAAGAACGCATTGTGGAAAAAAAAACGTTCACGCTTTTCTACCCGCTTCAAAAAGGGCGCCGCCGGAAAGTTCGTAACTAAGCTGGGCGCGCGCGGCGACTTTTTCATCATGCGTTACCACCACAAGGCTTGTGTGCCGTTTTTCCGCTTCGGTATAGAGGAGTTCCGCCACCTGGGCGCTGTGTTCGCTGTCAAGGTTTCCTGTCGGCTCGTCGGCCAGCACGAGCGCGGGATTGTTTACCATTGCCCGCGCCACGGCGACACGCTGGCGCTCGCCGCCGGAAAGCTGCGAGGGATAATGATGTTCGCGGTTGGTAATTTTTAAATCGGCAATAAGCGCGCGGGCCTTTTCGACAGCCTCTTTTTTGGAGAGTCCCGCAATATAGGCGGGAAGCATGACATTTTCCAGCGCGGTAAAATCGCGTAAAAGATAATGAAACTGAAAAATAAATCCTACTTTATGTTTACGGTATTCGGTAAGATCGCTTTCGCCAAGCGATGAAATCTCCGTTCCGTCTACCGTTATTGTTCCCGCGTCGCTTTTGTCAAGGCCGCCCAAAATATTAAGCAGGGTGCTTTTTCCGCAGCCGCTCTTTCCGCAGACCGACGCCGTCGCGCCTTTCTTTAGCGTAAACGAAAGGCTTTTAAGGATATTAAGCGTTTCGTCTCCGGACGCATAATTTTTTACCAGCCCCTGTGCCTGTATAATGTTGTCAATTTTACTCATATCGAAGCACCTCCACGGGATTAATTTTGGACACCTTGCCGGAAGCAAACCAGGCGGCCGCGAGAGCCGAAAAAAGCCCGAATAAAAAAATGAGCAGCGCTTCGCGGGGAATAACCCGGGCGGTAATTTCTTTAAGATAAAAAACAGCCGGCGAAAACACGGCAAAGCGCTGTGAGCTGTTAAGAATCCGAAGGATTCCGTTTACCGCTTTTTCAAACGCGGCAAAGAAGCTTCCGATATTAAAACTAATGGCGAGCGCGGGGATCATTCCCAAAAGCGCGCCCAAAAAACCGATGATAAAACCGTCCCACACAAACACCATGCGCACTGTTTTTTCGCCCGCGCCGACCGCGCGGAGCAGGCCTATTTCTTCGCGCCGCTCAAGTACGATGCGCTGCTGCGACTGGTAAATGTTAAGTCCGACCACGATAAAAATAAGGCCGACCAGTATAAACATAAATAATTTTTCGGTGCGCAGCGCGCCAAAAAAAGCGCGGTTGTAATCCCGCCACGAAGACGCCGCCGCCTGCGGATAATCGGCAAGAAGGGCTGTTACTTCGTCAAGCAGTTTACGATCCCCAAAGCGGTCGTTCATTTTAAGGCCCAGGGTATATTCAGTCCCGGCAAGTTCCCCGGCGCGGTCAAAATTAATAAAGGCCCAGCCTAAATCGTATTCATAAAACCCCGATCTAAAAATTCCCCTTACGGTAAATTCCGCGTTTATAACGCTGTTTGACTGTTCCGCAGAAAGTTCCGCCAGCGGAACTTCGCCGCTGATTGCGATAAGGGTAACAGTATCGCCGGTTTCGACACGCAGCCGCCTTGCCAGTTCCGACCCCAAAAGAATTGATGAATGATCATCCAGTGAAAAATTCCCTTCTTCAAAATCAAGTTTTGCGGCCATGGCGGGATCTTTTGTCCACGTGTCAGTAGTAAGCCCCCGGATCAAAGCCGCTTCCTGATATATCTCGCCCTTTATTAAAACCTGGGCTTCGCGGTAGGGAATAACCGCGCTTACTCCGTGCATCGCCTGCAGGCGGGAATAAAGTTCTTTGCCTTCGCCGCCCGGAGGAGCATTGTCCACCCGTACATAATATGATGAAATTTCCAGAATACTTTCGATAAAGCCCAGTTGAAATCCGTTCATTACCGCGATAATTACGGTAAGGGCCAAAACGCCGACGGCAATTTCAAGTATGGGAAAAAAGGGAAGAAAGCGCCGCTTGCGCACCAAAAGACGGCGGGCAATAAACGCGATCCAGTTTAATTTCACAGGCGCTCCTCCGAAACTTTTCGTCCGTTATCCCACACCGCGCGAAGAACTGTTTTTCCGTTTACAATTATTTCTTCAATGTCCAGCGTTCCCGACTTGCGGACGGTACGGCCAAGCACGCCGTTACGAAAATCATCTTCGCTCATGCGCTCGCCCTTTGAATTATAGCCAAACACAATCTTTCCTTCTTCCGGTCCCGCTTTCCACATGACCGTGCTTATCCGGTCGTTTGCCCACTGGTTTTCGATTTGGGCGACAATTTCATCTTCTTCATTATAATGAATTTCACTTAAAACTCTACCTGCCGGATCGGTGTTATACACTACCCGCTCGGCTTTCATGGCGTATACCGCCTCAAGCGCGCCCTGCATCATGGAATAATCAAAAGGAGGGGAGCTGTCTATAAAACCGGTTATGGGCTGCGCGTTTTTGAGTGAAGGCGCAATTTGAGGCAGGGCGCTTGATCGTTGATCGGCAGCCTCGCTGTTTGTAAAAACGCGCTCTACCGCGCGGAGCAGACGCGAACGTGTGTAGCGGTAGCGGTCGGTCCACAGGGTGTTCCCGCCTGCTTTTGTTTGTGAACTGGTTAATACTTCGTCGTGGTAATTATAATAGGTTGAATAAATACCGCCGGTCAAATACTGGTGATTTTCTACAAGACGGCGTTCTGTGTTAAATACCTCTACAAATGCCGGCGTTTCGCCGTCGTCCTGCTGCGCCTCCGGCTCGCTGTTACCGCCGGCCGCGCGCTTTTCCGTCGCGCCGCCTGAGTACACAAGCGAAAGATCCGAGGGCAGCGAAGCGTTAATCCGCGTTCGTCCGCCTGAATCGCGGAATATCCACTGGCGGCGGCGTATTGTACCGCGCTGGTAAAGCAGGCGCTGTTCAATTTGGTATTCACCGGCATAATACGGACGAAGCGCTTCGGGAAGCGATTCATAGGCCGCATCCTGTACCGACAACGCCCATTCATGGTGCAGAGCGATCATGCGGGAATCGGCGCGTTCCAGCGCCATGCCCGACGGATTTGAGCGGTACCAAACCTGCGCCTTTGCCGGGGCCGCCGAAAAAAAGAAAAGCGCCGCCAGAATTATTGGCAGGGATAAATTCAATTTGAAAAACCGGTAAATTCTTTTACAAAAGCGGCGGGATCAAATTCAAACAGATGTTCGTAGCCTTCGCCGTTTGCGATAAAGAGCAGGGGCAGTTTTAGTTGTGACGCCAGCGAAAATACCACGCCTCCCCTGGCAAGCGAATCGTATTTGGTAAGTATTGCCCCGTCCAGACGCACCGCGCCGTGAAAAATTTCGGCCTGGGCGAGAGCGTTTCTTCCTGTTGTCGCGTCAAGAACAAGGTACTTTAACACCGGAACAGAAGGCATTTTTGTTTCAAGCACGCGGTCGATTTTTTTTAATTCTTCCAGCAGCGCGTTTTTGGTATGCATTCTACCCGCGGTGTCGGCGATAACAAGATCGCCGCCGCCGGAAAGCGCCGCTTCGGCCGCGTCGTAAACAACCGCCGCGGGATCGCCGCCGTGCTGATGCGCTATTACCCGCACATTGATCCGCTCGCCGTGTATTTTGATTTGATCAATGGCGGCGGCGCGAAATGTGTCGGCTGCGGCAAGTATTGTTTTTCTGCCGGCTTTATTCTGCCGCCAGGCAAGTTTTGCCGCCGTGGTAGTTTTGCCTACGCCGTTTACGCCCAAAAGTAAAATTACCGCCGGATTTGGCAGCGCCGCGTTTGCCGGCACAAGCATGGACAAAAGCAGCGCGGCAAAGCGTTCGCGCAGATCGCCGGGAAGGGTGATTTTTTCTTTTCTTGCCAGTTCCCTTAGTTCCTTGACAAGTTTAAACGATTCGGCGGGGCCAAAATCCCCCTCGACCAAAAGGTCGGCCAAATCATCATAAAAGGCATCGTCAATTGCTTTGGATACGCCAAAAAAAAATTTTAGCGCGGCGGTAAATTTTGCCATATACTCCTATTCCCACAATGGTATTGTTTCTTTGTTTGCCGTATGAACATAAATTACCAGGCGAATCATCGATTCAACAAAAAATGTTCCCGCCGCTATCCACGCGCCGATGGACCAATAGTAATAATTATTCGTATTGCGGTAAAGATTTTGATTCCCCGATAAATTATAGCCTAACGCATAGGTTTGGGTATAACCGTTAAGAAAGAACGCCACAGGCAGTGTTACCCAAAAACGGCCAAACGCGCCGTAAAATTTTCTTCGGGCTTTTTCAACCGTCTGTTCGTCTTTTGACGACAGCTTTTTTAAATCCAGATCCAATACGCGGATTTCGGCGGTGTCAACCGTTCCCTTTACGATTGCTTCGCCGGTAAGACCGTCTTCTGTTTCAATTCTGATATAGCGGTATTCGTTTACCGGAATGCGAAGACGCAGCGCCGTCTGCATTTCCGATTCCAGTTCCCCAAGTGTTTCGGTTTCCCCTGATATATCGTTCATGCTTTCTATATTATTCGCGGACAGGGAGCCTTCGTAAAACGCGCCCATATATACCGATAAATTTTTTTCGCCTGCCGGCATAATATCCAGCTCTTCGACAAGAAACGGCGTTAAGATAAAAAAATAATCCGCTTCTTCCGCGCTTTTTATGGTTGTGTTTTCGATACGGCGCAGGTGCTCATTGGCGCTGACGATTATTTCTACCGGCCCCGGGGTAATGGTAAGCCGTTGGCCCGATTCCATCAAAGCGCCGTTTACCAGAATTTGCGCGTCTTCCGGATCGGTTGTTATGGTAATATGCGCCGGCTGTTCGCCTGAAACCGCAATTAAAAGACGGCGGTTAATTTCATCGGCGGCTTCGTTCATCGCGTCGGGCGAAAAAATGGTTGAGTCTTCGTAGGTAAAAGCGCCGCCCCGCGTATAAAGACGCAGTTCGACATAGATGCGCCCATAGAGGAATTGAAGCGTTCCGGCAATAAAAGAATCGGCGTTATTTGTTTTAAGAAAACTTTCTTCTTCGCCCCTTTTTGGGGGCAGGGGAAAAACAGTCATGGATGGATCGGAAAGAAGAAAAACCGGCTCGCCCTCGATCAAGGGTTTTTTTACTTCTGTTTTTGCAAACTCAAGTTCCAGCGCGATTATTTCCCTGTCAAGGCGCCTGGTTTCTTTTTTGTACTTCCATTTTGGAAGCCCCTGGTAAACAAGGGCGTCGCGTTCAGCGCGTTTTTCGGCAAGTTTTACCGCAGCCTCGTTCATCGCCGCCGTCCAGCCAAGATCCCCGTAACGTAAAAGTTCGGCCCCGCTTCTGGTACGATGATGGATACGGTTTAACTGGAACGCAAGCTGCTGCTGCAGAATGGGCCCAAAGGCCTCTTGCGCGGCGCTTACAGACGAGGTGTCAAAGGCGGTAATGAGCAGCGTATATTCAGTGTTTTTTGCTTCTTCCCCGGCGGCCTCTGTTTTGCCGCGCGCGTTGACATGCCGCGCGGTAAAAAATAACGCGGCGCATAAAAACAAAAAGCATGGTTTTTTTACGTTATCCCACACGGCTTTTTAAATATTCCTCTATAAAAAAATCTATGTCGCCGTCCATGACCGCCTGAATGTTTCCGGTTTCCGCCTTTGTCCGGTAATCCTTAACAAGTGTATAGGGTTGAAAAACATAGCTGCGAATCTGCATTCCCCACGAAATATCTTTTTTTTCCTGGGCAAAGCGTTCGTTTTCTTTTTCTTTTTCCTGGCGGTAATGTTCATACAGCCGCGCTTTAAGCATGCTCATTGCCGTGGCGCGGTTCATTGTTTGGCTGCGTTCGCTTTGACAGGCGACGACAATGCCCGTGGGAAGATGGGTAAACCGCACCGCGCTGTCTGTTTTATTGACGTGCTGTCCTCCCGCGCCCCCCGAGCGGTAGGTGTCAACCCGCAGATCTTCGCTGCGAATTTCTACCTCTATTGAATCGTCAAGCAGGGGAAACGCGTACACGGAAGCAAACGAAGTATGGCGGCGGGCGTTGGAATCAAAGGGGCTTATCCGTACCAGGCGGTGAACGCCGGATTCGCCCTTAAGATACCCGTACGCGTAGTCGCCTTCGATTTTACAGGTGGCGCTTTTTATGCCGCCTTCCGCTTCCAGCATATCTACTTCTTCAACGCTAAACCCCCTTCGCTCCGCCCAGCGCAGATACATACGGTACAGCATCTGCGACCAGTCACAGGCTTCGGTGCCTCCCGCGCCGGAATGGATGGTAAGGAAACAGCCGTTCTGATCGACCTCGCCGGACATTAATTCAACCAGATTTTGTTTTTCAAAACGCTCGCCCGTCATTTTTAGGGCGGCTTCGATTTCCGCGCTCTGCGACTCGTCGCCCGCCTCATTGGCAAGCTCAAGCAGCGCGGTTAAATCTTCGGAGTCTTTTTTAAGGACCTGCCAGGGGTCGTAGCGTTTTTTAAGCGCCTTTAATTCGGCCATTACTTTTTCGGCGCTGCCGCTGTTATTCCAGAAATCCGAAGCGCCCGAAAGCCCTTCTAGCTCCGCAATACGCCGGGGCAGCGTCTCTTTGCCAGAATTTACCGGGACGCTTTCAAAGACGCCTCCAGGCGTCGAGTATTTTTGCGGAAAGTTCCGTTACCGGACTCCCCAATTCAATTAGCAGCATAATTCCCCCTCCAGCGTGCCGGCAAATAAATTCGCATTTGATCGCAGTCAGCGCCGCTGTCTTTGCGTTCCGGCCTGATGGACCGGAACAGAAGCTTTTTGTGCGGTATCCCCGCCTCTGGCAACCAGACGGCGCCATTTTTTGTCACGCAGCGTGCTTAAAACAAGGGTTTCATCAACGGGAAACTGAAAAAGCCGCAGCCGGTCAAACGCGTCGGTAGCACGATCCAGATCCCGTTTTAGGCGGCCCAGTGTCGCCGTTGACACAAAAGCCGATTCCCACAAACCGCGCTGGACTTTCTCGAAGCCATACTGGGCCAGCATTTCGGCAAGTTCCTTTGCCCTGCTTTCTGATCCCGGATCTACGGCAATGGACACATACATGACTCATTTTCGCCCGATATGGGCGCGTTGTCAATACCATATTTACCTGCTGCCGGTTGGGAGGATGGCCGGGCGGACATTCCGGGGCAGAAGCTCATCCATCAGCGGGCCGCATCTTGTCGTACGCCTTGAAAATGGCTGACAAAATATACACTCCCGGTAAATATTTTGAAGGCTCGGAGTTACCCATTGCCCGCTATCCGCGACAATGACAAAAGTGAAATAAAGAATCCCCGCCGTGAACGGCGGGGTATTAAAGATTTCTCCTTGAAATCTATGTGTTTACGGGGGAACAAATCCCCCGCACCCCCAGTGTTACGCCCTAAAGGGCGGGGAATT
>JAIRYT010000081.1 GCA_031267675.1 Treponema sp.
AAGTGGCAAGTGGCAAGTGGCAAGTGGCAAGTGGCAAGTGGCAAGTGGCAAGTGGCAAGTGGCAAGTGGCAAGTGGCAAGTGGCAAGTGGCAAGTGGCAAGTGGCAAGTGGCAAGTGGATTGGATTGTACCATTCTTCCATACCCTCATTTTTTCAGGGACTTTCCGTCCTGTCAAGTACCTGCCAAACGCGCTCCGGGCCGGGTTAGGTCCCCGGCAGGAATCGCTGTCCATACCGCATTCAAGGGGATTGACAAAAACAACAATAAAGTGTACGGTACCATGGACCACACCGGCATCACGAATAAGGAACAGAATTGGACCCGGCAAAAAGTTCGTGGTGTTCGCGGGGTTGGTGGTTAATAACTCGCCTTGCGCAGGGCTTTGGAAATTGAAAGGGAATTTACCACGAACCACACCAACGAATAAGGAACAGAATTGTTGACAAAAAGTTCGTGGTGTTCGGGTGGTTGGTGGTTAAATTTCGCAGGTCTGCATGTATTGCAGGTCTGGGCAGTTTCGCTGCCGGGGGGGAATAGTGAATGTCATAAAAAAAGAGCTGCGCTATTTTTTATTGACCATAAAAAAATTACGGGTATTCCTGTTAATTCCGGTACTGTTATCGATCTACGCATATATAATTTTTACCGCTTACTACGATAATTTTGTAGTGGCCTTTGTACATGATATTTCATACGATGTTCTCAAAATAGCGTTGCCCGTTTTATGGGCCGCGCTCTATGTATTGGCTGTATTGTATATATGCAAACTGCATTTTGGGTTAAAAATCAGAATAAAGACCCTTGTTTTTATTGTTATATCCGGTTTTTTATGTTTTTGTTTTACCGCGGCAATTCACGACATTATGTTTCAAAACGGGTTATTTAAATATGTAAAAATACTGGATATTACAATCGGTTATTTTGTCGAATTTATATTTTTGGTAATGTTTTTGCCACTTTGTGTTTTTAAAATAAGGCATTTAATAAAAATCAATATCATTTTTGCAAGAAAATATTTTGTGCTAATTATTTTTCTGATAATTTCTTATATATTACTGGAAAAAGTATTGGGAAGAATGGCGTCAAATTTACCTTGTATGGAATTTATTGGTGAATACACGTTTGTAAATCCGGCGGAGATTATAAGAAATTTTCCTCCTTTTTTAACGATTATCTGCTATAAGAACAGAAGAATAATAAAAACAGGCATAAAATATGCCATCAGCAATTTAACCGGAGGCGGCAAAGATCCGCCCTAAAATTGCCGCAGGCCTTTTTACGGAAATGCGCTCCTCTAGATTCACATTACGAGATCGCCGCCTTTATTTCGCGGGCATAGGATGAAAGCGCGGCAGCGTCATGCGGGTGTTCTTCGATTATTTTTACAATGGCGCTGCCCACGATAACGCCGTCCGCGACTGCGGCAATGGACGCGGCCTGGGCGGGGGTATTAATGCCAAAGCCCACCGCGCAGGGAAGCGCCGGATTGCCGGTTCGCGCCTCGTCAATGATTGCCGGTAAATCGGTTTCAATGGAACTGCGTATTCCGGTAACACCCAGCGAAGAAACAATGTAAAGAAAGCCCCGGGCGTTTTTGGCGATTTTACGGATTCGCTCCCGCGAGGTAGGGGCGACCAGCGAGATAAGGTCAACTCCGCGCGATGCTGCTTCTCCGCGCACTTCCTCCTGTTCCTCAAAGGGAAGATCGGGAATGATGATTCCGTCCACGCCGGCGGATACACAGCGGTCAAAAAAAGCCGCGTAGCCTGATTTTGCGTTCCGCGCCGAGCCGGATCCAAGACCGTAACGGAACACGGGATTAAGATAACTTAAAAAAACGAGCGGTACATCGGAAAGGTTTTGGGCGCGGATTTTTTTACGCAGCGATTCTACCATGGTAAAAATTTTTTCTACGGTGGCCCCGGCCTTGAGCGCCCGAATATTCGATTCCTGTATCACTTTTCCTTCGGCAACGGGATCGGAAAACGGTATGCCTATTTCTACCAGATCCGCCCCCGAACGGATTAATTCTAAAATAAATTCTTCTGTTTGGGCGATGGTGGGATCACCGCCGGTAACAAAGGCGATGAATGATTTGCCGCCGGGCGTTTTGCCAAAAGCGGACGGTATTCTGTTTGGTTTATTCATAAAGCTGTTTCCCCCTGTATCGCGCAATGGCAGAGACATCTTTGTCGCCCCTGCCGGAAAGGCAAATAATAACGATGCCGTTTTTTGGCAGCGCGGGAACCAGGCGGCGGGCGTATGCGACCGCGTGCGCGCTTTCTACCGCGGGGATAATTCCTTCGGTGCGCGAAAGATATTCAAACGCGTCAACCGCGTCATCGTCGCTTACGGCGGTATATTCCGCGCGTCCGCTGTCTCTAAGCATGGCGTGTTCCGGGCCGACTCCCGGATAATCGAGTCCCGCGGAAATTGAATATACCGGAGCTATCTGTCCTTCGTCATTTTGACAAAAGTAGGATTTCATTCCGTGAAAAATTCCCACTTCTCCTTTGGAAAGGGTCGCCGCGTGTTGTCCGGTATCCAGGCCTTTTCCGGCGGCCTCGCAGCCGATAAGACGCACCGTTTTATCTTCGATAAAACGGTAAAAGAGGCCGATGGCGTTGCTTCCCCCGCCGACGCAGGCAATTCCCGCCAGCGGAAGCGTTCCTTCCATTAAAAGAATTTGTTCGCGGGCTTCTTTTCCAATAACGCTTTGAAAATCGCGTACCATTTCCGGAAACGGGTGGGGGCCCATTACCGAGCCGAGCACATAGTGGGTGTCCTGCACGCGGCCTACCCATTCCCGCATGGTTTCGTTTACCGCATCTTTAAGCGTCTGCGTTCCCGACAAAACCTGATGTACCCTGGCCCCCAAAAGTTCCATGCGGTACACATTAAGCGCCTGGCGCTCCGTGTCTTCCTTTCCCATAAAGATTTCGCATTCCATTCCCAGAAGGGCGGCGGCAGTGGCGGTGGCGACACCGTGCTGGCCCGCGCCGGTTTCCGCGATTACCCGCGTTTTTCCGCGTTTTTTTGCCAGCAGAACCTGGCCAAGTACATTGTTAATTTTATGGGACCCGGTGTGATTAAGATCTTCGCGCTTAAGATATACTTTTGCGCCGCCTAAATCGGCGGTCATTTTTTTTGCGAAGTAAAGAAGGCTGGGGCGGCCCGCATAATTTTTTAGCAGGTCGTCCAGTTCCGCGTTAAATGCCGGATCATTTTTATACTGATGGTAGGCCGTTTCCAGATCGTTTATTTCGTTCATCAGGGTTTCGGGAATATACTGCCCGCCGAATTCGCCAAATCTTCCTTTACTCATTCCGCCGTCCTTTCCGCAAAACCGCGGACTTTTTCCATCAACTGTACCATTTTTTTCCGGTCCTTTATTCCGTTTGTTTCCGCCCCGCTTGAAACATCGACCGCGTAAGGCCGGCGGGCCAGGGCTTCGTCTATATTGCCGGGGCCAATGCCGCCCGCAAGAAAAAGGGCCGGGTTTTCCCGCGCATGGACCCGCAGCGAATCAAGCAGACTCCAGTCAAAGCATTCGCCTGTTCCGCCGCCGCCGTTGTCAACCAGAAGATACTCCGCCGTACACCGGACATTCCCGCCGCGGGCGCGCAGTTCTTCCGCGTCAAACGCCTTAATCAGCGGCGCGCCGCATTTTTCGCGCAGGCGGGCGAGGTACTCGTCCGTTTCGCCGCCGTGAAGCTGCACCATGTCAATAACGCCGTCCCGGCAAAGCGCGGCAATATCGTCAATTCCGGCGTTGACAAAAACTCCCACCGGAATGACCGCGGGGTCGAGTTTTTTTCGCAGCGCTGCCGCCTGCCGGGCTTTGACATACCGCCTGCTTTTGGGGGCGAACACAAAGCCAATATAATGGGGCAGCGCCTCATTCGCAAAGGCAATGTCGTCTTCGCGAAAGATCCCGCAAATTTTAAGTTTAACCATTTCCCGACAACTTGACAAATTTTTCCAGCTGCGCCAGGGCTTTGCCTGAATCAATGGTTTCCCTTGCCAGCGCTATTCCCTTTTGTATAGAAAGCTCCGGGCGGGCAATGTGGATGGCCGCGCCGGAATTAAGCAGTACCGCGTCGCGCCGGGGGCCTGTGCCGCCCTGCAGTATCCCCCGGGTAATGCGGGCGTTTTCTTCGGGTGTGCCGCCGGTAAGGTCTTCTTTTTTACAGCGCGTAAAACCAAAATCTTCGGGAGTAATTGTGTAGGTATCCGGGGCGCTCCCGGCAAATTCGCAGATACTGGTAGGAGCGCTCATCGAAATTTCATCAAGGCCGTCCTGACCGTAAACGACCATGCCGCGCTTTACGCCAAGGTTTGAAAGCGCCTGGGCAAGCGGCGCCACCAGGTCTTCGCTGTAAACGCCAAGCAGTTCCATGTTGGCGCCCGCCGGATTTACCAGCGGCCCCAGAATATTAAAGATTGTCCTGATTCCCAGTTCCCTGCGGACCGGCGCCACATACTTCATGGAAATGTGATAATTCTGGGCAAAAAGAAAACAAAGGCCGATACTTTTGAGCAGCTCCAGGCTTTTTTCGGGGCTGGCTGTAATGTTTACGCCCAGACTTTCTAAAACGTCCGCCGCGCCGGATTTGCTCGAAGCGGCGCGGTTTCCGTGTTTTGCGACCGGAATGCCCGCAGCCGAAATAACCAGACTTGAGGTGGTCGAAATATTAAACGAATTGGATTTGCCGCCGCCCGTACCGACAATTTCCAGCACATCCATGTCGTGAAGGATGCGGATACAGTGCTTTCGCATACCGGCGGCGCTGCCGGAAATTTCTTCGATTGTTTCGCCTTTTACCGCCATGGCGGTAAGAAAGGCCGCCATCTGAATTTCGCTGGCCCTGCCTCCCATAATTTCGTCCATTACTTCCTGCGCCGCAGCAAAACCAAGGTTTTCTTTTGCCGCCGCTTTTATAATTGCTTCGCGTATCATACGTTGCTCCTTATGTTCAAAAAATTGGTGATGATGGTTTTTCCATCCGGGGTTAAAATTGATTCAGGGTGAAACTGCATTCCAAATACCGGATAATCGCGGTGCTGCACCGCCATAATCTGTCCGTCTTTGGTCCTGGCCCGGATCAAAAGACAGGCCGGCGTTTTGCCGGCGGCCAGCGAATGATACCGCGCGCCCTGTATAATCGCGGGGAGCGACGCGAACAGCGGGCAGCCGCCGTCAATGTGTATAGCCGAGGCTTTTCCGTGCATAAGCTGTTTTGCGTAATCGATCACCGCCCCGTACACTTCGCAGATCGCCTGGTGTCCAAGACAAACTCCCAAAATGGGAATTTTTTCCGCAAAGGATTCTATTACCTTTTCGCAGATTCCGGCTGCGGCTGGACGACCCGGCCCCGGCGAAATAACAATGTGGCGGGGCCGCATTACGACAATGTCGGCAAGACCAATTTCATCGTTCCGCACTACTTTGATATCGCGGTCAATGGAACCAATGAGCTGGTAGAGATTATAGGAAAAGCTGTCGTAATTATCAATAAGCAATGTCACGCGCCGCCTCCTGTGTCCGGGGCTGCGGCGGTAACAAGGGCCTCCAGAACGGCCTTCATTTTATTGTCGCATTCGGCGTACTCCGTTTCCGGAACACTGTCTGCCACAATTCCCGCGCCGGAACGGACAAATACCCTGCCGTTTTTCTTAAAGGCGATTCGAATGGCGATGCAGGTATCCATGTTGCCCGAAAAATCAATATACCCGATAGCGCCGCCGTAGAGCCCCCTTTTGCAGTTTTCAAGTTCATTGATGATTTCGCACGCCCGTATTTTTGGCGCGCCGGAAAGCGTTCCCGCGGGAAGCACCGCGTTAATCGCGTCCAGCGCTGTTTTTTCCCGGCAGATTTTTCCCCGGACCGTGGAACCGATATGCATTACATGGGAAAACTTTTCTACGGAAAGATATTTTTCTACCATAACGGAACCAAAGCGGCAGATCTTTCCCAAATCGTTGCGGCCCAGATCAACGAGCATATTGTGTTCCGCCAATTCTTTTGGATCGGCAAGCAGTTCCTGTTCCAGCGCGGCATCCTCTTCTGCTGTCGCGCCGCGCTTTCGCGTTCCCGCAAGCGGAAAAGTAGAAAGGCAGCCGTCCTGCAGTTTTACCAGTGTTTCCGGCGAAGCGCCGGCAATCTCCATATCGTCGCTTGAAAAATAAAACATATACGGCGAAGGATTCAGGCGGCGGAGTATGCGGTAGGTTTCAAAAAGACTCCCCTCTACATCGGCCTCAAGGCGGTTGGAAAGCACCACCTGAAAAATATCACCCTCGCGAATGTACGCTTTTGCTTTTTCTACCATCGCGCAATACTGCTCTTTGTCGAACAGCGGTCGGAACGGACTCTTGATAACCAGAGGGGGTATATCTCCGGGGGAATATTCGGCTTCGTCCTCTTTTTTACAAAGCAGCGACAAAAGATTTTCCAGATCATACGCGGCGCGGTTGACGTTTTCTTCCAGCGCGTCCGTTCGTACCAGGGCAATAAGAAAAACTTCGTTTTTAAGATGATCATAAATCACCAGCCGGTCAAAGAGCATAAGATCAAGATCCTTAAAGTTTTCTATATCTTTTACGGGGGAATTTTCGCGCGCGGACCTTCCGGACGCGCGCAGGCGTTTTTCGTGGTACGTAATGTAGTCGTAGGAAAAATACCCCACAAGGCCGCCCTGAAACGGCGGAAGTTCGCTTAAACGCGGCGAACGGTTGTCTTCGATAATCTGCGCGATATACGATCCGGGGTCGTCTGTCTTTATCGTAATGTTTGTTCCGTTTCGTATGGAAAGCTCCCCGTCAAGACAGCTTAGTTCAAGCTTGGGATCGTATCCCAAAAACGTATAACGGCCCCATTCTTTGGCGTCTTCAAGGCTTTCCAGAATAAAACACTGGCGGGAAAGGCGCTTTAACACCCTGAACGCTTCCGCCGGATCACGAAACGCCGCCGAACCGGCAACCACATAGAGCGGCACACGCCGGTACTCCGCCGCGAAGGGTTTGAGCGATTCAAGAGAATTGTATACCGGAAAAGCTCCGCCCGCCTCAGGCGGTTCGTCCGGGCGCGGCGCGGGTTCACTCATAGATCCTCACTTGTTGCTTCTGTACACAGAAACTATAACGTATCTTTATACAGAAGCGTCAAAATGTCAAGGGGTATGACGGCGGAGGGCAAGTTTGCACTTTGCATTTCCATCACTTATAGTTTATCTAGCAGGTGGTGAACGAGTAAGAACCAGGAGAAAAGTATGCCCGATGACATCCGTTACAGAAGATATCTGGAACTGTTAAAAACGGAACTTGTGCCCGCCATGGGCTGTACCGAACCGGTGGCGGTTGCCTATGCCGCCGCCAAGGCCAGGGAAATCCTGGGAAAGGCGCCCGACAGAGTGCTTGTCGAGGTAAGCGGCAATATTGTTAAAAATGTAAAGAGCGTAACCGTCCCCAACACCGGCGGGCTTAAAGGGCTTAAGGCCGCCGCGGCAGCCGGAATCGCCGCCGGCAGGGCCGATAAAAAGCTTGAAGTTATCGCGGAGGTAAGCGATGAACAGCGGCGGAAAATAGCGGCCTTTTTAAACGACGTTCCGATTGAGCTGCGCATGGCGGATACCGGGCGGGTGCTGGATATCGCCATCACCGTTTATGCCGGCGTGGAAAACGCCCGCGTCCGCATTGCCGACGATCATACCAATATCATCCTTGTGGAAAAAGACGGAAAGGCGGTTTTTGCCGCGGAAGATAAAAAGGCGACTGCGGCAGTTCCGGAGACCATGCTTGACGTGGAGGCGATTATCGGCTTTGCGGACACGGTACGGCTGGACGATGTCAGGGCCCTTATCAAACGGCAGATAGAATACAATTCCGCCATTTCCGCCGAAGGCCTTAAAGGGGACTATGGGGCAAGTATCGGCAGGGTGCTGAATTTGAATTACGGCGGCGATATTAAAGTACGGGCCAAGGCTGCGGCTGCGGCGGGTTCCGACGCCAGGATGAGCGGCTGCAACCTGCCGGTTATTATCCTGTCGGGGAGCGGCAACCAGGGCATAGCCGCGTCGATGCCGGTTATCGAATACGCCGCGTTCCTTAAAAAAAGCGAAGATGACCTTATCCGGGCGCTGGTGCTTTCCGACCTTATCACGCTGCACCTGAAAAGCGGGATCGGCCGGCTTTCGGCCTACTGCGGGGTAGTCTGCGCCGGCGCCGCCGCCGGGGCGGGCATCGCGTACCTCCAGGGCGGCCGCATGGAAGAGATCTCCCATACCCTGGTAAACGCGCTGGCTATTACCTCCGGCATTGTCTGCGACGGCGCGAAACCTTCCTGCGCGGCAAAAATCGCGGCGGCGGTTGACGCCGGCATTCTGGGCTACGAAATGTACAAAAGCGGCCGGCAGTTCTACGGCGGAGACGGCATTATAGCCCACGGTGTGGAAAACACGATTAAAAACATTTACCGCCTGGGCAGGGAAGGCATGCGCAAAACCGACAAGGAAATAATTCAAATCATGCTGGATATCCAGGAGGTTTGATCCATTACGGCTGTCGGCCGTATATAAAATGATTCAAGAAAGGAGCTTTTAGTTATGAAAGTGTTATCCAGTCTTCCGGTACGGCTTGTTCTGGCCCTGGCTGCGGGCATCGCCGCCGGCCTTGTTTCAACCGAAGCCGTGATGCAGGTAATCGTTACCGTACAGAATCTTTTGAGCAGCCTTATCATGTTCTGTATTCCCCTTATTATCATCGGTTTTATCGCCCCGTCGATCACCAAGCTCGGCGGACACGCGTCGAAACTGCTGGGGCTTGCCCTGTTTATCGCCTATGCGTCAAGCGCCGGCGCGGCGCTCTTTTCGTCCTTCGCGGGCTACGGGATCATTCCCCATCTTAACATTGTCAACAGCGCGGCCGGCAGCAGGGAGCTTCCCCAGCAGGTTTTTCACATCGACATTCCCCAGATTATGCCGGTCATGAGCGCCCTGGTAATCGCCGTCTTTGTGGGACTGGCCGCCATCTGGAACAAGGCGGAAACCTTCATCAAGCTGCTTGACGAATTCCAGAAGATCGTTATCTCGATTGTTACCAGAATAGTTATTCCCCTGCTGCCCTTTTTTATCGGCTGTACGTTCGCGTCGCTGGCCTATGAGGGGGCGATTACCAGACAGCTGCCGATCTTCCTTGTGGTTATCATTATCGTGGTGGCCGGGCATTACCTCTGGATGGCCCTCTTGTACGGCATTGCCGGCGTCTATTCGGGCAAGAACCCTTTCGAGGTGCTGCGCCACTACGGGCCGGCCTACCTTACCGCCGTGGGAACCATGAGCTCCGCGGCGACACTGCCGGTGGCCCTGCAGTGCGCGAACAAGTCTTCGGTTTTGCGGAAAGACATGGTCGCCTTTGGAGTGCCGCTTTTCGCCAACGTCCACCTCTGCGGCTCCGTCCTGACCGAGTGCTTCTTTGTGATGACTGTTTCCCAGGTGCTCTACGGGCAGCTTCCCGCAGTTTCCACGATGGTTATGTTCTGCCTGCTCCTGGGGGTATTTGCCATCGCCGCCCCCGGCGTACCGGGCGGAACGGTGATGGCCTCTCTGGGGCTTATCGTCAGCGTCCTGGGCTTTGGTCCAAGCGGTACGGCCCTGATGCTCACCATCTTCGCCCTTCAGGACAGTTTTGGTACGGCCTGCAATGTTACCGGCGACGGCGCCCTTAGCCTTATCCTTACGGGGTACTGCGAAAAGCACGGCATTGGCGAACAAAAAATGGAAATCAGCCTCTAATTGCTCATCGGCGGATCGGCTGCGATCCGCCCGCATCGCAAAAAATTCGCCTCTTTGTAAGCCGCCAAATTATTCAGAACTCCATCAGCTCCTGACGGGTAGAAGTGTTGGTCTTGAGGTAAATGTGGCTGATGTGGTTTTCCACGGTACGCAGGCTGATGGCAAGTTCCCTGGCTATCCGCTGGTTCGTGTAATTCTGTTTTACCAGAGTGAGTATTTCCCGTTCGCGGCGGGTAAATTTGCCGTATACGCCGGGGGCCCGGCTGATTATGAATTTAAGCCGGGGATCGACAAATTCCTTGCCGGATAAAACCGTGTCGATGGCTCTGAGCAGTTCTTCCTCGCCGGCCGATTTGGAGATATAACCCGCAGCGCCCATCTGCAGGGCCGTCCTGATACGAAAGGGGTCCTCGAAGACGGAACAGACAAGAACAGCGGGCATATTGAGCCCGTGTATTTCGCGGAACTCCTTAAGAAAGTCGATAAACTTTAGGCCGTTCTCACCGCCCAGTAAAATGTCAAGGATAATTATATCGGGAAGACCGGGGGCATCCGTAATAAAGCGCCGTCCCTCATCAAGGGATCCCGCTGTACCGGCAATGGAAAAGCGCCCCGTATCCTCAAGACACGCAACAAGGCCGTGCCGGGTCAAGGGATGATCCTCAATCACGAGTATCGACGCGGGAAGATCCTTCACCGGAGAATCCATACCTACTCCATATTAATTTCCAGGGGAGCTTCCAGGCATATTATGGTTCCTTCCCCTTTCTCGCTTTCAATGACAAGGCTCCCCCTTAAAATGGCGCAGCGCTCATACATGCTCCGCAGTCCCAAATGTCCCGGTACGCCCGGCGGCGGGGCGTTAAATTTGACGCGGGTTGAATGGACAGCGGAAAAACCCCTGCCGTCATCGGAAACGCTGATAAAAATACCCCGGTTATTTTCGCCGCCGGAATTCCGTAACACCACCACGGCCTCCGCCGCCCCGGCGTGCTTTTCCACGTTGGTCAGGGCTTCCTGGACAATCCTGAAAGCCTGGAGCTGCATATCCTCGCTCATCGGCTCAATCACGAGCCCGTCCGCCACGTCTATGCGGCAGTCCAGCCCTCTGCCGCCAAAATCGTAACAGAGCCGCCTTAGGGCGTCGGGAAGCCCCTGAAAGCGGAAGTCCGGCGGCACCAGGCCGTCGCAGATATTCCGTACCCGGTCCATCAGGTTTTTTTGGACCGCCGCGGCTTCCCGGCAAAGGCGCTCCCGTTCCGTCCTGTCCCCGGCGCGGCCTATGGCGTTCATCCTGAGCGTCAGGTACCGCAGATCCTGGGCAACCGTGTCGTGAAGTTCCCCGGCAATGCGGGACCGTTCTTCTTCCTGGGCCAGCACCAGCGCGTGGGAAAAAACGGACCCCGCCTTTTCCCTGTTCAGGGAGCGTTCCAGATCCCGGCGAAGGAACCATACGGCCGCCGCCATGATCATAAGAAAAAAGATAAACATAAGAAACAGCTTCAAAAAAGCGGACCCGGTGAATTTTTCCAGTTCCCATTCCAGTCTCTGCCAGCGGACCAGGGAGTTCTGAATATCCACGGCCAGGACAAGAGCTCCCTCCCGGTCGCCCCTGGAAACCGCGTCCCTAAAGGAACAGGTTCGATCGCCGAGAGATTGGATTTCTTCCAGAGCGCCGGGGAGGGAACCGGGAATTATCGATCCTTCGGTACGGGAAAGGGGAATGTAACGGTACATGCGGTAGACCGCCGAACCAAGAAAGGCCTGAACCGAATCGTAAAGGCCGTCGATTTTTTTGATAAGCCCGGCGGAGGAAAGATCGGAAGCATACAGAACAGGAACAGGATTGGCCCTGTCCCGGGCGGGAACGCTTGTTAAAAAAATCCGCTCTATGGACGCCCATTGCGCCATAATCTCCTCTATAGCCTCTCCTCCAGTTCCTATCCCCTCAATTCCTTCAATCCCCGCCTGGCGGGATTCGTTCTGCCGGGCGCAGGCTCCCTGAAAAAACAAGAAAAACACAAAAACCAATATCCTCGGCTGGCCGGCAATTCTCATTGCAGATTAAGCCGCGCCAACACGAACTTTTCGTTCACTATTCACGGATTTATTCGTGTAGTCCGCAGGGTCAGTGGTTAAAATAAAAATTACCGGCTTCCGGCACATCGCCCCTGAATGGTATACTTTTTTTGGATGAGTGCGAAGTACCTGGTAAAAGGGATAAAACTCCTTATTTTCTGCGTCCTGGCGGCGGGGGCAAACTATTTGCTTAACACCCTGAGCGTATTTATCCTTAAACTGCCCCTGTTTCTGGATACGGTTTTTACCTGCGCCCTTGCCTTTGCGGCGGGCCCCGTCCCCGGTATAGCGGCGGCGGCGCTTACCACCGTTGTCATTTCGTTTAGGGACGGCAGCACCCGGCTGTTTGTCCTGTGCAGTATCACCGAGGTTCTTTTGATATGCTTCCTGAAACCCAAAGCCCGTCAGAACAGGGCAGGAGGGATCGGCCGTTTTTACCCGGAGGCGGCTTCATTGGTCAACACCTTCGCGGCCCTGCTCTTTTTGTACATTGCCGCCTGTGTGGTGGTAAGCATTCTGGGGGGAATTATCGATTTTATCCTTTACGATCTTATGCTGAAAAACAAACTCCATTACAGTCCGGAGGACACCTTTAAGGTAGGCCTCCTCCGCAGCAGCCTGCCCATACTGCCGGCAAATATCCTCTCGCGCCTCCCGATAAACGTGGTGGACCGTTTTATCACCATCTTCGGCGGTTTTTCAATTTCGCTGATGGGAAAACGGATCGGTTCCTACCACCAGGAAGGAAAAATTCACCACTAACCTCACGAACTTTTTGTAGAACTCCAGCTTTGTTCGTGATGTTGGCGTGGAAGCGGTTACTTCTCTCGTACTATCTGCATAATAAGATCGTCCATCGCCCCGCCGGCCGCGTGGTATAAAATCTCTTTTTTTTTCACAATTAGCTCCGCTATCCTGCCCTCCCGGTCTTTGGTATTACCGCCGGTCTTTACGCGGGCTATCCCATAGGGCCCGGCAGACTTGTCGGCGATATTCGTTTCCTGTTTGATCTGTCGGCGGTAGAAGTAAAAGTGTTCGGGGCAACCGAAAAAGCCCTTTCCCGGCGCGGCGTTTTAATCGGCATAGGCTACGAAATTTCCCTGTAAGGTGGAAAAGGCCGTGTAGCGCGGGTTGATAAGATACCCCGAAATCCTCTCACCTGGGCGGTCACCTCCTTGGCCGCCCTTTTTTGCCCCCGATATTAACCCCAAACCGCAATAAACCAGCTCCGGGCAGTTGGGGTGGTTAAAAATTCCTAAAACCGTGCGTTCACACGGATGACGGATGTTTTTTTCTGTTTTAAAATTCCCCCCGTGAGAGGTCGACCCTCGCACTGATATTTAATGGTCATGTGGACCTTAAACACAGGAGTTTTCAAATGAAAAGAGGTTTAGTGGTTTCTTTTTTGGCGCTTTTGATCGCCCTAACCGTTGTTTCCTGCGGCGGCGCTTCCGGGACGGAGGGCGAAACCGGGACTGCGGGCGAGGCGGGGGATGGCGGAACCCAGGGTTCTTCCGGTTCCAGTGAAAGCGGCGGAAAGCAGTTTCCCGCCGGAGATTTTGGCTATATTTTAAACGACACAAAGGACGGGATTATCATCACCTATTATACCGGTTCCTCTTTCGACGTAGTTTTTCCCGACACCATCGAAGACTACCCGGTGGTGGGATTCCTTAGTTTCTTTTCCGGAAACAAGAAACTAACATCCGTCTCCTTACCGGATACCATAACCGCAATCCCTAACACCGCCTTCTATAACTGCGAGGCTCTGGCAAAGGTTAAACTGCCCGCATCGCTGGTTAGTATTGGTAATTCCGCCTTTAATAGTACCGCCCTTACATCTGTTGAACTGCCCCTGGCGCTTACTACTATTGGGTCATATGCTTTTGGGAGTTGTTCTTCGCTAAAAAGCATAAGCCTGCCTGAAACTTTAACAACTGTCCGGGAAGGGGGGTTCTACCACTGCAGGAATTTAAGTTCGTTTAATGTCCCCGCCGCGTTAACGCAGTATGGCTACAATGTCTTTTCTGACTGCCATAAGCTTCCCCTGGCGGTGCGGGATCAGCTGACAGCCCAGGGATATTCCGCCAGTCAGTTTTAGCCCCATCCGCAGCGGATAAAGTTTTGAAACGGAAAACGCAAAACAGGCTGTGGGCCGCAAAGGAGTAATCTATGAGTGATGTTAGCATGGACGAATTCCCGCCGGAAGTCCAAACGGCATTGAATTATTATGTGTATCGCCTGATAGACCCGCGCAACGGTAATACGTTTTATGTCGGCAAGGGGAAGGGCAACCGGGTTTTTGACCATGTTAAAGGCTCATTACCGTCCTTCAAGAACAGTGTCGGTGATACCGGTGAAATGCGCGATGAAGACGAGGACGATCTCAGCCTCAAGGTTCGGACAATCAGAGAAATTCATGCCGAGGGGTTAGAGGTTATACATATTATCCACCGGCACGGGATGGATGAGAATACGGCCTTCGCGGTCGAGGCGGCCCTTATCGACACCTACACAATACTTGCCAATAGTGCCGGCGGGCATGGAAGCGCCGACTACGGGCCGATGAACGCCGCCCAGATTGTAAAAGCCTACGGACTTCCGGTTATTGATTCTTTTGATGATCGGTGCCTTATCATCAAAATCAGGCAGAAAACGGTTGAGGAATACGGATCGGTATATGAAGCGGTCCGATCCACATGGCGTTTGAACAAGGCGCGGGCGGAACAGGCCTGCTTCGTCCTCGCGGTGGTCAACGGCGTGGTGGAGGGAGTATTTACCGCAGATGGGTGGTACGAAACAACCGCCGAAAATATAGCCCGGTATGGCGGCGTCCTGTGGCCCGGCCGGTATGCCTTTTACGGCAGGGAGGTGGATGGGGCGGCGAAAAACCGCTATCTCAACAAACGTATTCCTGACGAATACCGGAGAGAACATGCCTCGTATCCGATACGGTTTACGTTTTAAACAATTGTCCGCGCGGCGATTTTTTGGGGTTTTGGGCGCGAAGCGCGGCAAACTCTTGACGGAACTGTTCACGCATTGAGCGGAACGGCAAGAACCTGCTGGAACGGTGTAAAGGGGTGCTCGCCTATATACGGGAACATCATATGGAGCTTATCCAGACCGGCCTGGGATTGGCCGCGCTGGTGTTAAAATAATTGTAAGAGGAGTTACAACATGAAACAGAAAACGAGAATTGCGGTGTGGGCGCTGGCCCTGCTGCTGGCGGCGGCAGCGGCCTTTGCTCAGGCTAAAACACCCATAGAAGGTTTATGGGGGCTGGAAGACCGCGGTTATATGCAGTTCTGGGTTTTTAGGGGAAACACAGTAATATTACTTTTGGAGAGCGAGATCCATGCCGTGGAAGGAACCTTTACATGCGCCGATGGAAAGATAAGTATAGTAGTCCAATATGCACTGTCCGCTTTGGGGTTGAGCAAAGGAACTGTTGTTGACTCCAACTATGAGCTAAAAGACGATGGCAAAATATTGATAATAGATGGCCGGGAATTTACCAGGATGGACGGTTTAATAAATGAAAAACTGCTGGAACCCCAGTATCTATAAAAACACAACCGGTAAACTATTCCCGAATATTCCATGGTGAACATTTAACATGAGGAAGGAGAAAAGAGAAATTTGACACTAAACTTTTTCGGTTTCTTTGACTTCTCGATTAAATTTCAAATCCGAAGTCCAGTCTCATAGTAACGTAGAGGAGGAATAATGAAATTTTTACCTTTAACGGCGGCGCTTTTAATAGCCCTGACCGTCGTTTCCTGCGGCGGCGGAAAAAGCCCGCAGCAAAGCGGCGCGTCGACATCCGGCGCTACGGAAAACAGCGCTTCGGACCTTACCGGGGCATTCAACGACCTGGGTTCCCAGCTTAAAACCGCCAAAGACGAAGCCGCCGCAAACCTGGGCGCCGCCGCAGACGAAGCCTCCGCGGAGTTGGGCGACGCCAAGGATCAAGCGGCGGCGGAATTGGGAGAACTTTCCGCCGAACTAAGGAAAGAGCTGGACGGGCTTTTAACAGGTTACGAGGACTATGTTGTACAACTGGAGAATGCAAAGGATGCGGCGGCAAAGATCGCCCTGTCGGCGAAAAACCTGGATTTTGTCTTGAAACTGGAAAAACTGCAGCAGTTAAAAGGCTGGTCCACACAGGAACTGCAACGATTGCAGGCGCTCAGCGCCCGCGCGGCGGCGGCCCTGCAATAATTAACACGTTGAGTATTTGCGCCAGATGGGTGTCATTTAACTCCTTGATGGCCTTCATAGGCGCAATCCAATACTTTTTTGGCACTTGCTTCTTGCTCCTGCGTAATCATCTTTCTTCCTTTGTGTTCCTCGTGCCCTTTGTGGTGGAATTCTTCCTACCCCGCCGCGCGCTTAATCGGCTTGCTCCGCCTCGGCGGCGGCCGCTACTGCCGGCAGTTCGATTGCTTCATAAATCCGCGCCAGATCGTATTCCCCCAGAATTTCCGCTCCGGCCTGGTTTACATGAATGCGATCCGAAGTGCGGACGCGGACGCGGCCTTTTTCGGTAAGGCGGTAGCTATTGTAGGAACCGTCGGGGTCGGCAAGCACCGTCCAGTTGTCAATAAATTTTGCCAGGGCAAAATTATCATCGCCGCCTGGCATATTACAGGCAAACTCCTGCAAAAATACAATCGTCTTATAGTAGGGAGCGAATTTTTCATTTCCCACAACAGGAAGCCCAAGCCAAATAAGACGCGCTCCGTCTGCCGTTGCGGCGCGTACCAGGTCCTCGGCCCGTTTGCGGTACGAAAGATTCCAGTCGGCGGTCCCGGCGTAATAGCGCTTGCCGTTTTCTACAATGTCCTGCGCGTCATTCCCGCCAAGGCAGACAATAACAAGATCCGGTTTATGTTCTTTTAGCAGCAGCGCCATGTGGGCGGGCCAGTCAAAGTAATCGTCTTTGGAAAGTCCTGTCGAATAACGCCCGTCACGAACTACCGTTTGAACCTCGGGGCGGGCCGAAATCCTGCGCTGTAATTCCGCGCCCAGATAATCGGCAATCATTGAATCGCCGGCGATAAGCACCTTGATTTCCTTGTTAAGGGGAAACCAGGAATCGCTTGCGGCGGCAGCCGGAATTTCCGCCGCCTGTACGTCCGGTACGTTTGCGTCCGGGGCAGTAACGCCTGTAAGCGAAACCGAAAATTTTTCCGCCTGACGCGCAAGGGCTGTTTCGGCGGAAGCAAGGGCGGCCATTCCCGAAAAACGTGAAACAGCCGCGACCGCATCCGCGCCTGTTTCGGCGTTTTTAAAGGGAAGCTGGCGGATAAAGGAATCAAGGCGTTTTGTTTCCTGCAGCGCCGTTAAAACAAACGCCAGAAAAAAACAAAGAAAAATTAACGGCGCGGCAAACGGTTTTTCTTTTATTCTCATTTTGCGTTCCTTAATATGAAAAATAAATAAACGGCATTACGCCTTCCGGTCCCATGCGCAAAATCAAACCGGCAATAAGCGCGCAAAGGACCGCAAAAAGCGGCCAGGGAATGCGCCGGCCTGCCCGCATTGCCCACCGGTACGCGGGCGGTCCCGCCGCCTGTAAAAGAAACCCCGCAAGCATGGCGGGCCAGGCAAGCAGCGGAAGCAGCGCGCCGTTTGTGTTAAACGCGGCAATGCGTTCAATAACCGCAAAAGAAGCCCTCATGTCTTCGGCGCGAAAAAAGATCCAGGCAAAACAAACAAAATTAAAAACCACAAAAATAGAAACGATCTTTAGCAGAAAAGCGCTGTTTTTGTTCCGGACGCCTGTAAAACCAAACTTTATTTTGAGCGCGGCCCAAAGGTGATTAAGCGCGAGCGCCCCGCCGTGCAGAGCGCCCCACACAAGGTAGCGCGGATGCGCCCCGTGCCACAGTCCGCCCAGCACCATGGTGATAAAAAGATTAACGTAACGGTTCCCTTTTCTGCTTCCTCCCAGCGGTATGTATAAATAATCGCGCAGCCAGGAGGAAAGGCTAATGTGCCATTTTTTCCAAAAGTCACGAATCGAAGCGCTCAAATACGGCGAGTCAAAATTACGGGGCAGTTCGAATCCCATAAGACAGCCAATGCCCAGGGCCAAATCGGTATACCCGGAAAAATCACAATAGATCTGGACCGCGTACGCGTACACCGATCCAAGAACGGCAAACGAAGAAAAAAGCTCCGGCGTTTGAAACACTTCGCGTACGGCATATTCAGAAAGATACGAAGCAATCACCACTTTTTTAAAAAGCCCGCTTAGAATTAATAAAAACCCCCGGTGAAGCCTAAAACGGGTTCTGCCGTGTTCAATCTGCGGAAAAAACTGCCCCGGACGAAAAATGGGGCCCGCCATTACGGTAGGAAAAAACGAAAGGTAGCAGAGTACGTATAAATATGGCGGAGTATGCCGCCCCGCTGTTTTTGACTTTTTATACTGCTCGACAAGAAACGCGATTGCCTGAAACGTATAAAACGAAATACCGGCGGGAAACCCCCATTCATGAAGAACCGGAAGCTGCAGGCCGAAGCGCGACAGGAATTGATCGGCGCTTAAAAAAATCAGTTCGCCGTATTTAAAAAAGGCAAGCAGCGCCAGACAGATTAATACCGCCGACGCAAGAAAAAACGAACGGCGCTGCGCATACCGTTCCATCGCAAGCGCGGCAAGCCACACAAGAAGCGAAACAAGCGCAAGAAGCGGCACAAAGAACAATCCGGAATGCGCGTAAAAAACAAGATTCGCCAGCACTAAAAACGGCCGGTAAATTGCGGGGCGGCCGCGAAGCGGAATTTGAACAAGCAAAAAAACCAGCAGAAAAACACTGAATTCCAGACTGACAAAATTCATACTGTTCCACAGAATAGTCAAAATACAAAAAAAATGCTAGTATTCCGGAAATGTCTTACAATATGGATATGCTTTTTGACGCGGTCGCCAAAAGGGGGCCGGTGTGCGTAGGTCTTGATACTTCGCCCGCCTGTCTGCCGCCCGAGCGCGGGCGTTACGGCAGCGACGCCGACGCGGCGGCGGCGTTTAACCGCGTCATTATTGACGCGACTCGCGATATTGCGGCCTGCTACAAGGTCCAAATCGCCTGTTATGAAGCGCTGGGCATAGACGGACTGCGCTGTTATTCAAAAACACTCGCCTATTTGCGGGAACAAAAGCTGCTGGTTATCGCCGACATAAAACGCGGCGACATCGCCGACACCGCAAAACAATACGCGGCGGCTCACTTTTCCGGCGATTTTGAAGCCGACTTTGTGACCCTTTCTCCTTATATGGGAATGGATTCGATTGAACCCTGGCTTGAATGGGCTGTTTCCAGGGGGAAAGGCGCCTTTGTATTGATGAGGACAAGCAACAGGGGAATGCGCGATTTTGAATACCTTGAACTTGCGCCAAAACCGGAGGAGGATTCGCGCCGTGTTTATGACGCGGTGGGCGAAAAACTTGCCGCGCTTGCCGCGTCGCATTGCGGGACACGCGGATACGGAGCGTTCGGCGCGGTGGTAGGGGTTAATCCATCACCGTACGAACGGGAAGAAGCCGCCCGGCTTCGCGCCCGGTTTGACGGTCTTTTTTTTCTTGTCCCCGGCTACGGCGCCCAGGGCGGAACGGCTCTGGATGCCGCGATGCTTTTACGCGAAGGAAACGGCGGCGTTGTCAACGCATCCCGCTCGATACTTACCGCGTGGAAAAAAGAAGATAACGCCGATTTTGAACGCGCCGCTCTTGCGGCCAGAAAAGCGGCGGAAGAAATGCGCGGCGCGTTACAGCAGGCGGTAAAAAATTAAATGTTTCCAAAGGCAGGCGTCCGCTGTAATGTCGAAAGCAACTCTCAAATCAGCGGCGTGTTTTTTCGCCTTGAGGTAGCGTGGCCCGGCGCCGTTCCGCAGCCCGGACAATTTTTTATGTGCAGGCTGCTTCCGTCCGCGGTATTTTTACCGAGGGCAATCAGCTTTGAAACCTTTTATATAGATCCCGGGGGCGCCAAGCGGCTTTCGTTTTTGATCGCCCGCAAGGGAAAAGCGACAGAGGCGTTCGCCCTGCTTAAAAAAGGCGATGTTGTCGAATTACGCGGCCCGCTGGGAAACAGCTGGCTCACTGTTATGCCGCGCAATCCCCCAAAACCAATTGCCCTTATCGGCGGCAACGCCGGCATTGCCCCCCTGACAGCGCTTGCCTGTGCCGTAAAAGCGCAAAACCTGTTCCATTTTTACGCGGGTTTCCGTACCGAAAAAAACACCCTGCCGCTCGCCCTGCTGTTAACGCCCGCCGCCGCAAGCGCGGTCATTGCGTGTATTGCCAGCGAAGCGGGAAAACCCCGCAAAAAGATGTTTGGCGCGGAACGTGTTAAAGGCCGCATTCCGGATTTTGTCAACTATACCGGATATTCCGCTGTTTTTGCCTGCGGAAGCGGACCCATGCTCGCGGCGATTGCCGGACACTGCAGGCAGTCGTCAACGCCCTGTTATGTAAGTCTTGAGCGGCCCATGGCCTGCGGTACCGGCGCGTGTCTGGGCTGCGCGGTACAAACGCGAAACGGCAACAAACGCTGCTGCGTTGAAGGCCCCATCTTTCCGGCAGAGGAACTTGTCTTTGAGTAAATTTGTTCAGAACGCTCCGTCAAAAAAATCCGGCGCGCCAAAGGAAACAGGGCCGGATCTTTCCGTTACGATTGCCGGCGTCGTTCTGCGTAATCCTGTTATTGCCGCGTCCGGTACTTTTGGCTACGGCGGGGAATACACCAAAGTGTTCGACGTGTCCCTGCTTGGGGGCATCTGTACAAAGGGGTTAACCCTGGCCCCGCGCGCGGGAAACAGCGGCGTGCGGCTGTGGGAAACGCCGTCGGGCCTTCTTAATTCAATAGGTCTTGAAAATCCCGGCATCGAAGTTTTTATCGAAAAACATCTGCCCGGTCTGCGGACACTGGGGCCGGCGGTTATCGCCAATCTTTCCGGCTCTGATATAAAGGAATACAGCGGCGGCGCAAAGCTTCTGGATTCTTCTTCTATCGATATGATCGAACTTAATATTTCCTGCCCCAATGTAAGGGAAGGAGGCATGAGTTTTGGCCTGGACAGCGAAAGCGCGGCATCGGTAACAAAAGCGGTGCGCGGCGCGGCGCCGCACAAACCGCTCATGGTAAAGCTTTCGCCCAACGCGGCCGACCTGGCGGCGATAGCCCGCGCCTGTATCAACGCCGGCGCGGACGCGCTCTCGCTGGTGAATACCTTTAAAGCAATGGCGATAGACATTGAACAGCGAAAACCGGTGTTCGACAATATAAGCGCGGGCCTTTCCGGTCCGGCGATACGGCCCGTCGCGCTGCGCATGGTATGGGAATTATATGAATCGCTTTGCCCGAAAGTACCATTGGTGGGAATGGGCGGCATCGCCGACGCCATTGACGCGCTGGAATTTTTACTGGCCGGAGCTGCGGCAATTCAGGTGGGGTCTGCAACCTTTGCCCACGCCGGCGCAATGTGCGAAATAATTAAAGGCATACCGGAATATATGACGCGTATGGGGATGACTAATTTACACGAAATCCGCATACATTAGCCGCCGGGTTTGGACGTTGCCGCTTCTTCTTCGCTAAAAATACAGCCGCAGTACTTTTGCATATAAAGTCCCGTTTCGCGGGCCGTTTTTTGGCCTTCCCTAAAGCGGGGGCGAAAATCGCGATATAAAAACGGAACGGCCTGCGATTCGGCGATTTTACAAATCAGCGCGTGGTTCTGGTAGGGGCTTACAAGCAATGTCGTGCTAAACGCGTCAAAACCGTTTTCATCCGCAGCCCGCGCGGCAGCTTCAAGACGCGTTCGGTAACAGTACGCGCAGCGCGTTTCCTTTGACCAGGGATCGCCCTTCTCCGCGGAAAAGGCGGAAAGAAACGTACGAAGGCCGTACTGATCCTTTATTATTACTTCCAGGCCGCGCGATGCCGCGTACGATAAAAGCGTGTCGCGCCTTTTTTTATATTCGCCAAACGGATGGATATTGGGATTGTACCAAAAAAGCGCCGGTTCTATTCCTTCATCACGAAGTGACGCGATACAGCTTACCGAACAGGGAGCGCAGCAAACATGAAGGAGAAGCTTCATGTGCAAAGTATAAACACGCGCAGCCGCATTGTCTACGCGCGCGCGTTATGATATGCTTGCCGTTGTGGAACCAATAGATCTGCTCCGCGAATCATTCGCGCTGCTGGAAGGACACTTTTTGCTTTCATCGGGCCGCCATTCCGACAAATACTTTCAGTGCGCGCGGCTGCTTCAATATCCCGAACGCGCGGCCAGGGCTTTAGCTCCGGCGGTGGAACGTATACGCGCCGACATGGGAAAGCTTGCCATTGACGCGGTGGCCGGGCCCGCGATGGGCGGCATTATTGTCGCGTACGAAATAGGAAGGCAGTTGGGGCTTCCCGCCTTTTTTACCGAACGTGATGATGCGGGCGTTATGTCGCTGCGGCGCGGCTTTAGCGTTAACGCCGGCGAGCGGATTCTTATAACCGAAGATGTAATTACCACCGGAAAAAGTTTTGGGGAATGCGCGGCGGCGCTTGAAGCAAAAGGCGCTGTTGTTGCCGCGCTTGCCTGTGTGGTTGATCGCCGCGAAAACGCGGAACAGCTGCCCTGGCCTTTATATGCCGCCTGTACGGTGGACGCGAAAAACTGGGCCGCCGAAGACTGCGCGTTGTGCGGACAGGGAATTCCCATAGATAAACCGGGATCGCGAAAAGTAATATGATCGGGGACTGCGCCGGGGGTTCACGGGCTTTTAGCATCATCCATGAAGATGAAAATCTTGTTGCGGTAAATAAATCACCGGGAATCGCGGTAGGCGGTGATCGCTGGGACAGGGAAGCGCCGCGTCTTGATACGCTGCTCGAAGCCTTTTTGGCGGAACATTCCGGCGGATCTTCGGCGGACACCGGCAGACTCTTTACGGTGCACCGTATTGATAAAGATACCTCGGGGCTGGTTGTGTTTGCAAAAAACGCAAAAACACATAAAACAGTAAGCGCCCTCTTTGAAACACGCAAAGCGGAAAAAACCTACACTGCCGTTATTTACGGCCGGCCCCATTGGCCCGGCAACATCACGGAATGCGCGGAGTCGTTGTTTGTCAACACCGCGAAACATCTTACCATTATCGATAATTGCCGGGGCAAAGCTTCGCTTACCCGTTTTCAACTGCTGCTTTCTTCGGGAAACTACAGTGTCGTAGAAGCCCGCCCCGCGACAGGAAGGACGCATCAGATCCGCGTACACCTTGCCTCGCTCGGCTGCCCGATAGTCTGCGATCCCGTTTATGGAAGGCACAGCCGTTCCAACGGCCGGGCGAACGGCGGCATGGAAGGAGTTTATCTTTCTTCGTTCAAACGGAACTGGCGCGGCGACAGCGCGGAGGAACGGCCTTTGCTGGCGCGGCTTGGCCTTCACGCGCTGCGCCTTGAACTGCCGCTGCCAAACAGCGAGCGGCTTTGTCTTGAAGCGCCGTTATCAAAAGATATGGCGGTTCTTGTTAAACAGATGACAAAGGCGGCGAAGATATAGTAAAGATCGCCGCGCCGCTTTTTGTATCTTTTCCGTCTGCCGGGGATTGGTTGATTAACGCGCCCGGCAGCAGCGGGGCGGTTTTTTCTTTGCTTCCGCGTACCAGCGCAAGGCCCTGTTCGTAACAGCCGTACCGTCCAAAAAATCCTTCTTCCCGGCCCGGCAGGGGAAACGCGTCAGAAATAATCCGTATTTTATTGGTATTTGCTTCTATCGTAGATGTTGCAGGAGCGGGGGTCTTTTGCGCGAATAAAAAACTTACTACAGCGCGTTCTTTGGGAATCCCCGCGGCGTTCGACAGCGCTTTTAAACGTTCCGGCGCATCGCTGGTATCTGTTGGAAAATGGCACCATTTTTTGTTTGCGCCGGAGGGCATGGGACAGCTGCCGCAGTGGGTACAGGGCGCTTTGATCGATATTCCGTGTTTACCGAGCGCGGTTCGAAGCGCGCTGATAAAACGGCCCGAAGGCGGCGTCCCCGGCTCTACAACCAAAACATGACCGTTTTCTTTTATGCGCGCATCAATCAATACCGCGGCTTTTTCTACGCCGGCGCTTTCGTTAAATACATTTGCCGCGGCAATCAACGACGAACGCTTTCCGTACAGCGGCGCGTCAAGGGGCCCCCTGATTGTTTTGACGCGCCACAAGCGCAGGCCGGCCGATTCCATAATCAGCGCGTCAAATAATTTTCGGCCCGCGTCAAGAATCAGTCCGGTACGATCCACACAGCGGAATTCCAGTTTACAGTTTCGCAGGGCCGGAAACGAGATCCACAGGGCAATGGGCAGCGTCAGGGGGCCTGACCCCAGATCGGTAACCGCGTCGTCTTCGTCAAGCTCCGGGAATCGCCCGCCCGATTCAGAAGCAATGCCGCCAAACAATTTGCAAAGCTTATATACATTCCAGGGAAGGTAGTGGTACAAATATGCCGAAAGCATCGCCGGCCGCCCAAGGTAACCGGTATCGCGGATTTTGCGGTCGCTGGTAAACAGGCGCGAAAGTTCCGCCACATCGCCGGGAAGATTCCGGCGAAAGCGTTTTTCCAGCGGAAAGTTCCGCGCAATCAGATCCAGAAACTGATCAATCGCCGAACGTGTTTTTTGATCCAGCGCCGGAAACAACATTATCGCCGTCCCTTAAAAGTGCGTACTTCATGACCGGCGCGAAAATCCGCTCCTATGGGAATCATCGAATATCCCAAATCTTTTCGTATTTTTTTGCAAAGATACGTTTTATAGGCGTTGGTTACCGCGTCGGGACGGGAAGCAAAAAACACAAACTGCACGGGGTTTTCTGATACCTGTACCGCGTAGCGAATTTTAAAGCGGGTGCGCGGACCCTGGGGCGGCGGATATTCGGTAAGCCATCTTTCAAGCGCCGCGTTAAGTTCCGCCGTTTCGGTGCGCCTGCAAAGCTGCGCGTACATTTTAATCGCCTTTGACAAAAGTTCGTCCACGCCTTCGCCGTCCAGCGCGCAAACGGGAATGATTGGAACATACTCCATCTGTCCAAAAAAAAAGTGAATACTGTCCGTAACGGCGTTGAGCGCGTTTTTTACCTGCGGCATTGTGTCCCATTTGTTAAGTACAAATATAATGCCCCTTCCCCTTTCATGCGCCAACCCGGCAATTTTTTTATCCTGATCGGTAAGGCCTTCCTGCGCGTCAATCATTAAAAAAACAATGTCCGCCTTTTCAAGCGTCTTTATCGCCCTGTTTACCGAATAGTATTCAATATCTTCGTGTACTTTGGATTTACGCCGTATGCCCGCCGTGTCAAGCACATGAAACGTTTTGTTTTTATAGTGGAAATTCCCCTCGACTACATCACGGGTTGTACCCGGAACGGCGCTTACAATAGATGCCGCCGACGCGGTAAGCCGGTTTGACAGCGTGGATTTTCCGGTATTTGGTTTGCCAAGCAAAGCCAGCGCGATGGTTTCTTCGTTTGCGGTTACCGGCGTTACCTTTGAAAAATCCAGATTTGAAAGAATCTCGTTTTCCAGTTCGCCAATATGGTCTCCGTGTTCGGCAGAGATCATGACAAGGGAATTAAAACCCAGGCCAAGAATATTCCACGCTTCTTCTTCGCGCCGGCCGCCTTCTGTTTTATTTACCACGGCAATAAGGCGATCCCGGTACGGCCGCAGCAGGGCGATAAATTCTTCGTCTTCGGCGGTAATTTCGCCCGCCTCAAAAATAAGCACAATAAGATCGGCGCTTTCGATAATTTCGCGGGTGCGTTCCTGCACCATGCCGTCAATTTCGGACAAACGGCCGCCGGGAACACCGCTGTTTTTTGTTAAACGAAAACCGCCGGTATCAATAAGCATAAGCGGCTTGCCGCCGATCACGGCCTGCGCCTCTACCGGATCGCGGGTAACGCCCGGAACAGGATTGGTAATGGCCCGGCGCAGATGAAGCAGGCGGTTAAAAAGCGTTGACTTGCCGACATTCGCCCTGCCGACCAGGGCGACGCGGGGCAGATTATGGTAACGCGGATAATCCTTCACAATTACATCCAGTTTTCAAGAAGCGTTCTTACCTGTTTCCAGGAAGGGCAGTTTAGCGCTTCGTACGCAAGATCGCGGCATTTTTCGTAGTTTACGCTTCGAATAATATGTTTTACGGCGGGAATTGAAATTGCCGTCATGCTGAATTCGTCCAAACCCAAACCAAGCAAAAGCGGCGCCATCGGCAAATCGCCCGCAAGTTCTCCGCACATGGCCGCACTAATACCCGCCGCGTGCGCCGAATCAATTGTCGCCTTAATCAAACGGAGCACCGCGGGGTGAGTGGGCTGCGCCAGATAGCTTACTTTTTCGTTTCCCCGGTCTACCGCCAGGGCATACTGAATTAAATCGTTTGTACCAATGGAAAAAAAGTCGGAGCGTTCGGCAAGATAATCCGCCGTCATTACCGCGGCGGGCGTTTCGATCATTGTGCCTACTTCGATAGTATCGGCATACGCCTGGGCTCTCCGGCGGCATTCGCCTTTTGCTTCTTCTAAAATTGAAACAGCTTCTTCCAGTTCTTCGATCCCCGAGATCATGGGGAACATAATTTTTACCTGGCCTTCGACACTGGCGCGCAAAATGGCGCGAAGCTGCGTTTTGAACATTTCCGGAAGCGAAAGCGAAAAACGTATCGCGCGGCAGCCAAGCAGCGGGTTGCTTTCCTGCGCGGTCTGCAGACTGCTTAACAGTTTGTCGCCGCCCAAATCCACGGTACGAATGGTAACAGGCTTTCCTTTCATTGCCCTGATTACACTGCGGTACGCCTGGTACTGCGTCTCTTCATCGGCGTTCTGGCCGCTTTGCATAAACAAAAATTCCGAACGGTACAGCCCGATTCCCTCCGCGCCGTAACGGAACAGTTCTTCCGCTTCGCCGGGGATTTCGATATTCGCTTTAAGGGCGACACGATGCCCGTCCATTGTTTCCGCCGGAAACTCGCCCAGACCAAGCAGCTGCGCAAAATTTTTCTGGTAATCGGCCACCGATCCCTTGTACCGTTCAAGTGTTTCTTCATCGGGGTCAAGGATCACCTTTCCTTTACCGCCGTCTACAATCAGAATATCATCCGCGGTAATTTTTCGCGTCGCGCCCGAAACACCAAAAACCGAAGGAATACCAAACGCCTTTGCAAGAATCGCCGTGTGGCTTGTTGGGGAGCCCATGTTCATAACCAGCGCTTTTACGCGGCTTTTGTTCATGGACAGCGCGTCGGAAGGAAGCAGATTATTGGCAACCAGTATGACATCCCTGTCAAGGCTGGCAAGTGAAAAACGCTTAATCCCCATAAGGTGATTAATAATGCGCCGCGAAACATCGGCAATATCCACCGCCCGTTCACGCAGATAGGGATCCGGGGAAACCATTAGTTTTTGCGTAAGTTCGCGGGCGACTTCCCATACAATCCATTCGATATTTTCGTATTCGGATTCAATACGCACCTGAATCTGGTAATGAAAATCGGGGTCCTCGACCATAAGCAAGTGGGCGTCGAATATGGCGTTCTGCCTGCCCTTTACCTCGCGGGAATTTTCTTTAAGCGCGCACAGCTCCTCCGCCGCGTCTTTTACCGCCCGTGCAAAACGGTCCAACTCGCCGGAAACCTGATCGCCGCTGACCGTATACCGGGGAATCTCCGGATAGTCGTCTTCCAGATAAAGCATGGCTGTGCCGATCACAATGCCCTGTGCCACCGAAAGACCAGAAAGGATTTTCATGTGACTGCAAGTGTAGCCTCTTTGGGATGAATGTGCAACCGTGACGACAAATCGGGCGGATCGGATCCGCGCCGATACTCTTGGCAAAAGGCCAAAAAAACGGTACAGTTATGACCCAGTGACGAGGTGAATGTATATGGAGCGGTGGCCGAGTGGCCGAAGGCAACGGTTTGCTAAACCGTCGTACCGTAACTGGTACCGGGGGTTCGAATCCCCCCTGCTCCGAACGATAAGGAGCCGGGGGTCCAAAACCCCAATGGTTGTAAAGGGTCCTTGACGGACCGTATTATGGAGCGGTGTCCGAGTGGTTGAAGGAGGCGGTCTTGAAAACCGTTGTGCCGCAAGGTACCGGGGGTTCGAATCCCCCCTGCTCCGAACGATAAGGAGCCGGGAGAAAGCAGAACAAACCGAATGTTTGCGAACCTTACCCGGCTTGCGGGAGTTTTTGTACAGGGTCCTTGACGGACCGTATTATGGAGCGGTGTCCGAGCGGTTGAAGGAGATGGTTTCGAAAACCATTGAACTCGTAAGGGTTCCGGGGGTTCGAATCCCCCCTGCTCCGCTAAGTTGTATCTGGAGAGATGTCCGAGTGGTCGAAGGTGCACGATTGGAAGTCGTGTGTGCCTGAAAGGGTACCGAGGGTTCAAATCCCTCTCTCTCCGAAAGTTTTTGTTCCGCAGCATCACGAATAAAAAACAGATCTGACAAAAAGTTCGTTAATCAGAAACCGCATCCCCCGATAATTCATTTTTAGAAAATTTATCCAGTGGGTCATTGCATTTTTTGCCAATCCGGACTATATTTATGGAGACTTGTTTTCTCCCCTTCAGAAATATCGATGGCACATACAAATCCGGAACGGATTTTATACTGGATTCGTTGTTGTTCGGATCTGCGAAATATATGCGCCCGTTCAGACAGGTTGTATTACCGCGTTTTTTCGTCCGTGCCAAAGGCGTAATCTAGATTATTTAGATAAGCTATTGGCAGATTACTATGTTACTGATAGCATACGTACATACAGATTACCGGGAGCGTTTTTCAAAACAGACCGGCTACCGGCAAGGACAAAGCGGAATAAAAGGTATGTCCTACAATAATCGTTAGGGAAGTTTTGAAATGAAAAAATTTGTGTTCGTGGTGATGTTTGCGGTTATTTCGTTTGCTGTTTTCGGTCAAAGCGTTAGCGATTTTGAATACGCTGCACAAAATGGCGGCATAACTATAAAAGAATATAAGGGAAGGGTGAAAAATGTTGTGATCCCCGAAAAAATGAACGGACTACCTGTTGTTGCTATCGGTGACGGGGCGTTTGCTTTAAATCAATTAACCAGTGTGGTTATTCCTAATTCTGTTAAAAGTGTCGGTGATGGGGCGTTTCACGACAATCGACTAACCAGCGTAGTTATTCCTAATTCCGTTGAAAATATCGGTAATAATGCGTTCGCTAAAAATCGCCTAACCAGCGTGATTATTCCTAATTCTGTTAAAAGTATCGGTGATGGGGCGTTTCTCGACAATCAACTAACCAGCGTGGTTATTCCTAATTCCGTTGAAAATATCGGTAATAATGCGTTCGCTGTAAATCAACTAACCAGCGTGGTTATTCCTGACTCTGTTGAGCGTATCGGTGAAGATGCGTTTCACGAAAATCAACTAACCGGTATAACCCTGCCTAACAATGTCGATATACAATTAACCTCATTTAACTTTTTATTATTTGATGATTATACCGCAAATAATAAAAAGGGGGGAGCTTATACATTTTCATATTTAGCTTTCGGTGATTTTGATATAGTATCAAATAATTCAAAAATACAAATTGTAAAATATAGGGGAAATGTGAAAAATGCTGTGATCCCCGAAAAAATAAACGGACTGCCTGTTGTTGCTATCGGGTATAGTGCGTTTGCCGAAAATCGCCTAACCGGCGTGGTTATTCCTAATTCCGTTAAAAGTATCGATGACGGAGCGTTTGCTGTAAATCAACTAACCAGCGTGGTTATTCCTAACTCTGTTGAGAGCATCGGTAACGGAGCGTTTACTTCTAATCAACTAACCGGCGTGGTTATTGGTAATTCTGTTAAAACCATTGGTGATTGGGCGTTCAGTAACAATCAACTAACCGGCATAGTTATTCCTAATTCTGTTAAAAGTATCGGCTATCATGCGTTTGCTTCTAATCAACTAACCAGCGTGATTATTCCTAATTCCGTTAAAAGTATCGGTGACGGGGCGTTTGCTGAAAATGTAAAAATAATAAGGCAATGAACCTTCATCAAATTAGGAGAATAAGGAATGCATCAGGGCGCATTGACCTAAACAATGAGTACCTGTCTTCCAAGTACCGGGAGGTTCGTCTAATTCTTTACATGGTAACGAATTAGCGTTGATCCAGGGCCGAATCGAACGGCCGGCCTACTGCTTAGGAGGCAGTCGCTCTATCCCCTGAGCTACTGGACCGCTTGCGTTAAACGCAGTTAGTTTAACAGCAAGTGACGGGTATTGTCAACAAAGCGTTTGGCATTTGGAAACGGCTTTTTGGCAGTGAGACTTGCGAATTACGGTATTTTTTAGCATACTGAGCCATGCCAATAAAGCGTGTTTTTGTCGAAAAGCGCAGGCGGTTTGATTGGGAGGCGCGGCGGCTCAAAACCGATCTTGCCGGCTTTTTGGGGAATCCAAAACTGGCCGCCGCCGCGCTGCGTATTCTTTACCGTTATGACGTGCAGGGACTTGACGACGAACAGTTCAACAAGGCGGTACGTTATGTTTTTTCAGAGCCGCAGTGTGATCGTGTTTTTATTCAGGACCGGGTTCCCGCTTTAGACGGCGATTTATATTTTGGCATTGAATATCTTCCGGGCCAGTATGATCAAAAGGCGGATTCCGCTTCGCAGTGCGTTGAACTTGCGGTGGGCGTTAAACCAAAGGTTCACTGCGCAAAGATCCATGTGCTGTCAGGCGGGGCGCTGGATGCAGGCGAACTTGACGCAGTCAAAAAGTATCTGGTAAATCCTGTTGATTCCCGGATAATCGAAAACAGTAACGAGCTTCCGGATACGCTTGACCGGCCGGTCCGCGAACCCTCCGCTGTTCCTGTTCTTAACGGCTTTATCCGCGCGACAGCCGGGGGGCTTTCCCTGTTGGCCGGGCAGTACGGCCTTGCCATGTCTGCAGCCGATCTTGTATTTTGCCGGGATTACTTTGCAAACGAAAAGCGCGATCCATCCCTGGCGGAGCTGCGCGTGCTTGACACCTACTGGTCGGATCACTGCCGCCACACTACTTTTAATACGATTCTTGAAAACATTAAAGTCGCAAATAACAATACGGAAATTCGCGCCGCGCTGGAGCTTTACAACGAAGCGCGCAAAGAAGTATACGGCAAAGACAGCGGTAAAAAATGCAGCCTTATGGACATGGCGTTGATTGGCGCAAAGGTTTTAAAAAAGCGCGGCATGCTTTGTGATGTGGATGAATCAAAAGAGATCAATGCCTGCACCATAAAAATTAACGCTCAATTCGCGTCTCAGGAAGGCATAACAAAAGAACCCTGGCTTTTGCTTTTTAAAAACGAAACCCACAATCACCCGACAGAAATCGAACCCTTTGGGGGCGCGGCTACCTGTCTGGGCGGCGCGATACGCGATCCCCTCTCCGGCCGCGCCTATGTGTATCAGGCTATGCGAATATCGGGTTCAGGCGATCCGCGCGTTCCGCCCGCGCAAACAGTGCCGGGAAAGCTCCCGCAGATCAAAATTGTCCGCGAGGCGGCCGCCGGGTATTCATCGTACGGAAATCAAATCGGGCTTGCCACAGGACAGGTGGCGGAATTTTATCACCAGGGCTATATCGCAAAGCACCTTGAATTGGGCGCGGTAATCGCCGCCGTACCCGAAGCGCAGGTAAAACGCGCCGAACCCGAAGCGGGCGATGTGGTTTTATTAATCGGCGGCGCGACCGGGCGCGACGGAATCGGCGGCGCGACCGGTTCCAGCAAAATGCATTCGGACAAATCGGTCGAAAGCGCCGGGGCGGAAGTACAAAAGGGGAACGCCGTAGAAGAACGCAAACTTCAGCGGCTTTTTCGCAGGAGCGAGGTAAGCTGCCGCATTAAACGCTGCAACGATTTTGGCGCGGGCGGTGTTTCCGTCGCGGTGGGCGAACTTGCCGCAGGCCTCGATATTGATCTTGACGCGGCGCCCAAAAAATACGCGGGTCTTGACGGCATAGAACTTGCCATTTCCGAATCGCAGGAACGAATGGCCGTTGTGTGCGCCCCGCAGGACGCGCCCGCGCTTATTGCCGCCGCGGCCGGCGAAAACCTTGAAGCGGTGGTGATTGCAAAAGTTACCACCGGCGATAAAGCGCGTCTGCGCATGTTCTGGCAAAAAAAAATGATCGTTGATTTATCGCGCGATTTTCTTGATTCAAACGGCGCTCCGCGATCGGCTGACGCATTAATTTCCATTGAAAGCGGGGAATTGCCGTCATCAGATTCCGCGGCGCCTTCATTGCTGCAGTCGATCAAGGCGGAACTGGCTTCGCTGCGTTCATGCAGCCGCCGGGGTTTACAGGAACATTTTGACGGCTCCGTCGGCGCGGGATCGGTCCTTTTCCCCTGGGGGGGAAAAGAGCAGGCGACGCCTGAATGCGGCATGGCGGCGCTCATTCCCTCGCTCGAAAAACCTTCCCTTACCGCGAGCATTATGTGTTTTGGTTTTGATCCGGAGCTTTCCTCAAAAAATCCCTACAAAGGCGCAAAGGCCGCGGTAAAAGAAGCGCTCGCCAAATTCGCCTGTCTGGGCGGCGATCCCTTTGGCGCGCGGCTTTCCATGCAGGAATATTTTGAGCGTATGGAAAACAGCGTATCCTGGGGAAAGGCGGCGGCGGCTCTTTTGGGCGCGCTGGAAGCGCAGCTCGCGCTGGGCGTTCCCGCCATCGGCGGCAAAGATTCCATGTCGGGAACCTACCGTGACGCGGACAATGATATTTCCGTACCGCCGTCAATTATTGTGTTTGCCGCCGGAACAACCAGGGCGGACCGGGTGCGTTCGGGCGCGCTCTGCGGCGGGGGAAACACCGTCCTGCTGTTTGACGAGTTAAACAACTGGGATACCTTTCGTTCAAATCTAAAGGCGTTCGCGCGCCTTGTGGAAGCGGATTTGGTAAAGGCCGCCTATCCTGTCGGCGCGGGAGGCGCCGGCGTGTCCCTCGCCCTTATGTGCTTTGGCAACGAGGTTGGCGTGGAAATCACTCCGTTCAAAAATCAGCCCTGTGCGGGTTCTTTTTTGGCGGAAATCGCGGATATAAAAAAAGCGCGCGAAATACTGGAACAATGCGCGGACGCGCAATGGACAATCGCGGCGCGGACAACCGCGGAAAAAGTATTCCGCCTAAAAACGCCAGCGGAAACAGCGGAAGTTTCACTGGATGAATTGCGCGGCGCGTACGAAGAAACACTCAGCGCGGTATATCCCCAAAGCTCGAATGCCGCGTATAAAGAAATTCCCCCCTATAAAAATGCGCATACCCGTACGCGCCGCCGCCGTCCGCCGGCCGTTGTTCACCCGCTTGTCGTGCTGCCGGTATTCCCCGGAACCAACTGCGAATACGACATGGATTACGCGTTTCGCAGGGCCGGAGCGCGTACGCGGCAGATTATATTCCGTAACCGCGGCGCGGCGGACATTGGCGCGTCAATCAACGAACTTGCCGCCGCAATAAACGAAGCGCAGATTGTCGCCCTGTCCGGCGGTTTTAGCGCCGGCGACGAACCTGACGGTTCGGGTAAATTTATCGCCAACGCGCTTCGCTCGCCGGCCATTGTCGACGCGGTGCGGAATCTGCTTGAAAAGCGCGGCCTTATGCTGGGAATCTGCAACGGTTTTCAGGCGCTCATAAAGCTGGGACTTGTTCCCTACGGACGCTATATCGAGGCCCGGGAAACATCGCCGGCGCTTACTTTTAACAATATTGGACGGCATGTGTCCCGCATGGTTCGGACCCGCGTCATGTCCACGCTTTCTCCCTGGCTGTTTTCCGAAGAAGCGGGCGCTGTCCATACGATTCCCGTAAGTCACGGCGAAGGCCGGCTCGTTCTGGACGAAACAGAAGCGCAGGCGCTTTTTGACGCGGGCCAAATTCCCTTTTGTTATGTTGACCGCCTGGGTAATCCCGCGATGGCGGAACCCGACAATCCAAACGGTTCCAGCCGCGCAATCGAAGGCCTTACCAGTCCCGATGGACACATACTGGGCAAAATGGGCCATTCCGAACGATGCGGCGAATTTGTCCACGTCAATATTCCCGGAAATAAAAACCAGCGGATTTTTGAATCCGGGGTATCCTATTTTGCCGGATAGGTTTAAAACAAAACCGCGCAAAAATAAGCGCCGGCCCCTTAACATTTACTCCGTTTTGTATCATTATCATTAAATGCACAGGATCATTGACAAAAAACAATTGTCCGCCGACGTTTATGAAATGACAATAGAGGCGCCGCTTATTGCCGCCGCGCGCAGGGCGGGGCAGTTTGTTATTGTCCAGATTGATACCGACTGGGGCGAACGTATTCCGCTTACCATTGCCGACGCGGACAGTAAAAAGGGAACCCTTACCATCGTGTTCCAGACGGCGGGCGCGACTACCCACAAGCTCGCGTTAAAAAATCCCGGCGATCATATTGAAAACATTCTTGGCCCGCTGGGCAATCCGACCCATATAAAAAAATTCGGCCATGTTGTTTGTGTGGGCGGCGGCATCGGCGTCGCGCCGCTGTACCCGATAGTTCAGGCAATGAAGGATGCGGGGAACAGGGTGTCGGTGATTATCGGCGCGCGAGCCAAAGAACTTGTTATTTTTGAGGATCGAATGCGTTCGTACGCGGACGAACTTGTCATTGTTACCGACGACGGCTCCTACGGACGAAAGGCGCTGGTAACGGAACCGCTGGAAGAATACTGCAGGCAGGATCCAAAACCCGACATGAGCGTCGCCATCGGTCCTCCCATAATGATGAAGTTTTGCGAAAAAACGACCGCCGCGTTTGCGGTACCGATTTTGGTTTCACTTAACACAATCATGATCGACGGCACGGGAATGTGCGGCGGCTGCCGCGTTACCGTAAACGGCGAAACAAAATTTGTCTGCGTGGACGGTCCCGAATTTGACGGCCACAAAGTTGATTTTGACAATATGATGCTTCGCATGAAAGCGTTCAAGGAACGTGAAGATATGGATCGCCACAACTGCCGCGTGGGACTAGTAGGCTGATTAGGCTAAAAGATTAGGAAAAGAATGTATGAGCGCAAAAACAAAAACTGAATTTGAGGCCCTGGCGCAAACTCTGCTTAAGCCCGTTCTTGATAAAAAGGCCGCAGGCGAAAAACCCGGCGCCAAAGAACGCGCGGCAATTCCCCCGCAGGAAATGCCGGTACAGGCGGCGGATGTCCGCAATAAAAACATGAGCGAGGTCGCCCTGGGGTACACACAGGCGCAGGCGCGGCTTGAAGCGGAGCGCTGTCTTGGCTGTAAAAACCAGCCCTGTGTTTCCGGTTGTCCGGTCGCGGTTCCCATTCCCCGCTTTATCGCGCGGATACAGGACGGCGATTTTAAGAGAGCGGTTGATATAGTTAAAGAAACAAACCTGCTTCCTGCGGTCTGCGGCCGGGTGTGTCCGCAGGAAAAACAATGCCAGGCGGAATGCACACTGGGAAAAATGTTAAAAAGCGTGGACGCCGCCGTCGCCATCGGACGGCTTGAACGCTTTGTCGCCGATTGGGAGCGCGAACAGGGCCTGACAACCATTCCCCCAGTAAAGGCGCCGACCGGAAAGCGCGTGGCTGTTATCGGCTCAGGGCCTGCGGGGCTTACCGTTGCCGCCGATGTCGCCCGTGAAGGGCACGATGTTACCATACTGGAAGCGTTCCATAAACCCGGCGGCGTAATGGTTTACGGCATTCCCGAATTTCGCCTTCCCAAGGTGATTGTACAAAGCGAAGTTGACATACTGTTAAAAATGGGCGTAAAGCTCCAATGTAACTTTCTTGCCGGACGCACCGGAAAACTGGAAGATATGCTTGCGAAAAGCAGCGGCAATTCGCCCGCATCGGGATACGATGCCGTGTTTATCGGCGTTGGCGCGGGTCTGCCCAAATTTTTGGGCATTGAAGGCGAAAACCTTGTGGGCGTTATGAGCGCGAACGAATATTTAACCCGCGCGAATTTAATGAAGGCCTATGACGAGGCCAATGCCGCCACTCCCATGTATCGTTCAAAACGCGCTGCGGTAATTGGCGGCGGTAATGTGGCAATGGACGCGGCGCGTATGGCAAAGCGTCTTGGCGCGGACGAGGTTCACGTTATTTACCGCCGCACCAGGGGCGAAATGCCCGCGCGCGCCGAAGAAATCGAACATGCCGCGGAAGAAGGAATTACCTTTGACTTTTTGCGGAACCCGGTCCGCTTTTTGGGCGACGCGCAGGGCCGCGTTACCGGCATGGAACTGCTAAAATACGAACTTGGTGAAAGTGATGAATCGGGCAGGAGGAGTCCGGTGACAATTAAAGGCTCCGAATATCAGACGGTTTTTGACACGGTAATTGTCGCCCTGGGGAACGAAAGCAATCCCCTGCTGACCCGGACAACTCCGGGGCTTAACGCCGATAAACGCGGACGTATTCTTGTTGACAAAAACCAAAAAACCAGTCTTGACCGGGTGTATGCCGGCGGCGATATTGTACTGGGAGCGGCTACCGTTATCCTTGCAATGGGCGAAGGCAGACAGGCGGCGGCGGCAATCAACCAGTTGTTATCATAGCGCGGTTACAAAGACAACGTGACAATTGCATTTTCCCTCTTAATTCATTACTATATAAAACGTGAATAGAATGAGAACGATGGTCGCCCGGACGCGGTTTTTTGCGGTTATTGCTTTTGGAGTTTTTGGCGCTGCTTTTGGCACCGCGCTTTTTGCGCAGGAACCCGAACAGATTCCGCCGGACCCGGCTCCGGTCGCTCCGACTCCGGCCGCTCCCGCTCCCGCCGCTCCCGCCCAGGCTCCGGCAGCTCCGACTCCGGCAGCCCAGGTTCCGGCGCGGCGGCCCGACGCGCTCCAGAATTACCGGATTGGCCGCGATATGGAAACCCGTAACCGCCTTGAAGAAGCCAATTCCTACTATTCCGCGGCGGTTCGAATATGTATGGAAGAAATAAGCCGCAATAATTCCAACATGGATTCGTATACCGTTCTTGTCTGGTCGCTGCTCCGCCAGCGCCGTTACAGCGAGGTAATAACCTGGGGCGAGCGGGCGCTGGTAATCAACGCCAACGATTTTCGTATTATAGAAACAATGGGCGAAGCGTATTTTTTTCTTAACGACTACATTCATTCCCTTGCGATGATGCAGCGTTATACGTCTTCCATGCCGCGCGGCGAACGCGCTTCTACCGCGTTTTTCTTTATGGGCGAAATTTACCGCAACCAAAAAAAATATAATCTTGCCGACATTGCCTATACGACCGCGGTAACACTGGAGGGAAGCATGGCGGTGTGGTGGTTTCGCCTTGGATCGGTGAGGGAATCGACCGGAGACCCGGTTCAGGCTGTTCCCGCCTATGAACGCGCCGTCGCGCTTAATCCGGCTTACCGCGAAGCCGCCGAAGCGCTGGAGCGCTCACGGCGGCAGGCGGCGCTTCGTCCGCAGCAATAATTCATTTTTGGCACAGCATAGTATCCAGCCACTGTATCAGCCCGTGTACCGATAATTTTTGTCTGTGCGCCGGGTCCGGTTTTATTCTGCCGTTAAAGCGCGACAATACCGCAAAACTGTCGCCAAGGTATACGCCCAGAACACCCAGAATGCCCAGAATGCCGGGAATGAGCGAAGGACTCGCCATCAGCGCGGAAAGCATAAAAAGCCCCTGCAGTGTAAGCGCTTTAAGAATACCGGAACGAAGGCTCCCCTCGGCAAGAACAAAGGGCCCTGCTTCCCAGATGATTTTTCCAAAGGGCGGAAACAGATTTACGGCTGTTACCAAAACCAGCGCGGCAATGGTGAATAAAACCCGGACCCGTTTTTTATAAACCAGCGCGGCAAAAAAGAATATGGCGAACAAAAGCGCTTTTACCGCCAGTGATGAAACAAGAAGAAAAAACAGCATCAACGCAAGCGTAAAAAAAATCCGTACAAGCTCTTTTGCGCCTCCCCCCGGACCGGGAGCGGAAACTTTATCCACCCGGGTTTTTTGCCCGGTAAGTTGTATCCGGCTTTTTATCCATGCCGATTGTTTACCAAACGCCTCCGCAAAAAGCCCCAGCAGCATACCGCTTATAATTCCCGCGGCAAGAAAGGGCGGCGCAAGAAAACGCGCGCTTTCGCCCAAAAGAAGAAAGCGCGCCAAAACAATCTGCGCCGCGTTACTGGCAAACGCTCCGGCAATACCGATTCCCGCAAGGCTTACGGGAATATTCCGCGAAGCGCGTAAGCTGCCAAGCGCATACATAAGCGCCGCAGAACCTGTGGTACCGGCAAGCGAAAAGATAAACACATACGAAAAAAGGCTCCCTGTAATCAAAGCCTGACCAAGCAGTTTTACCACGGCCAGCAGACAATATTCCCGAAGGGAAAAAAGCGTTTTTTGTTTTTGTGCCGCTAAAGGGCCCGCTGACAGCGGTTCGGCGCGGACCGGCCAAAGAGCTACAAGCAGCGGAAGGTTCGCAAGGCCAATCCGCATGAACGGCAGCGGTTTTGGAACAAGATAATCTATCGCGGAAAGAAAAAGGCTCAATCCCCCCAAAAGACCAATGTCGGTGGGCGCTTCACCGGCGGTATCGCTACCAGGAAACCGCATCAATATCCTGTATATCCTGTGTATTCGAAGTGTTTTCTACCGAAAGAAAAACGCCGTTGGGAAGACAGGCGATCCACTGGCCCCGGCGGCCAACAGCCCCGGATGCGACGCAGATCTGGTTCCGGCAGGGCGACGAAATAATGCGCGCCTGTCCGCCTGAAAGCGCCACCCGGGTTACGCCAAGCGGGCCTTCAACATCTACGATTGTTTCGCTGTTATTTATGGGATACAGATAGCGGTCGTGCACGCCCCGTAGCACAAAACGCGGACTCCCGCCCGAACCGTACGCCCGCAAAGAAAAAAACACCGTAACAGCGGCGCAAAAAAACAGGAGAACAAAATCAAACGCGCGCAGGCGCGGTTTTTGCTGCGCCGGACTCATTACTGCCGGGATTACACCCCTACCACAGCGCTTACTTCGGGGACTTCTTTTTTAAGGTAGCTTTCGATACCGTTTTTTAGCGTCATGGTAGCCATGGGGCAGCCGCAGCACGCGCCGGTAAGTTTAACCGAAACCTTGCCGTCTGAACTTACCGAAACAAATTCAACGTCCCCGCCGTCAGCCTGAAGCGAAGGACGAACGCTTTCAAGGGCGGTCTTTACTTTTTCTTCCATTGTGCAATCCTCCATCGATTATAACATACTACCAAAACAGTCAAGAAAGAACAATCCGGGCTGCGCCCGGCAACCAAATTCGCAAGCTGCGCAGCAACTCGGTGGGGATTGACCTTTAGGTCAGCAGCCGTCAGCCTGCCCAGCGAATAAATTCGCAAGCTGCGCAACAGCCCGGCGGGGATTGACCTTTAGGCGGCTTTCTCATCCATCCACTTTGGAATGCTGACCGTTCTCACCGCATGTTCGTCTTTGAGTTCCGCCCGTATCAAATTGACAAACTCCCTTTTGTTTGTCTTAATTTTGTCCGCATGACTGGCAGGAGGTATGTTCTGTTTATTTTCCGCGATATAACCAAGCCACTGCCTTAACCCTGATTCAGCCATATACATAGCATTGCCCAGGCTCTTTCCTTCACTTATACACCCGGGTAAATCAGGATAGGTGATAGTATAACTTCCGTCTTTATTCTTGTGAAAAACAGCCGGAAAAACATATTCCATATCTTGCTCCTTAGCCGATGCCGGTAATCCGTTGATCTCATTATGATTGGACACTTGGACTGACCGGCATACACCTTCGGGTATTAGTATATTGCGTAAGTTACGTAATGTCAAGTGTTCGGTATTTTTAACGTTACCCAAGGCTTTGGAAATCAAAAGAGAATTTACCACCAGCCACGCTAATATCACGAATGCGGCGGAGGTTAAACAGACCTGTTATGTGTAATTTGCCCAAACAATTGAAACTTACCTCCAAAACCCTTGACATTGTTAAAACATTGTATTATATAAAACAGACATTTCAAGGAAAGCCCTTGGTGTCAAATTACATTCAAAAAAGCCTCTAATTGCAATATATAATGTAAAAGAAAATAATTAAGGAAATGTTTCTTTTTGCCGGACCTAATGGATCTGGTAAATCTACAATTGTCAATGAATTCATTACAAAAAATATTTGTCCGCCATATTATATTTGCCCTGACAATAATATTGATAAACGGTATAAAGATAATAAAAAGGCGTATATAGAGGCAATGGAAAAGGCAGAAGCACAACGCTATAATGCGGTTGCTGAGGGAAAATCATTTTCATTTGAGTCTGTATTTTCTACCAATGAAAAACTTGAATTCATAAAATATGTTAAA
>JAIRYT010000028.1 GCA_031267675.1 Treponema sp.
TATATCTCGACTTGAGAGATATGCCACTCGGAGACAAGGCTTTATTGGGCGGCGGCGCGACAGAAATCGCGTTCCAGTCGCCTCATATGCTGTATACCGAGGTTGACAGAGGCTACTTCCCGTATCAAATCGGCTATGCCAACGACGGCTACGTCGATGCAAGCAATCCCGGTACCACCAAGCTGATCGGTATACAGACGGAGGGTTTCCCCATCGCGTACGCCAGCTTGCGCAATACCGGCATTTATGGGGTTTTGGGTCTCCAAGGATGGACGGGCAATACTCCGCCTACCAAGAACGCGCCCCAGCTTTCCATTCCAAAGTGGAACGCAGCCGCGTTCACCGCGGCCCTGCAATAAGCGCCCCTTAAGAAAAAGCCGAAGAAGTTTTTAAGGACTTCTTCGACTTAGCGGTTAAAAATTTCCCCTCTGAAAAAGATTTTACCGCAAAGTCGGGCCGCCCGTTTCCAACGGACAGCCTAAGTCGAACAAGGTAAAGAAGTTCAAAAAAGAAAAAGAGCTTTCATACGTACCGTAACTTCTTCGACTTCTTCGACCTGGCGGTTAAAAATTTCCCTCTTCAAAGAAGATTCTACCGCAAAGTCGGGCCGCCCGTCTTCAACGGACGGCCTAAGTCGAACAAGGTAAAGAAGTTCAAAAACGAAAAAGGGCTTTCATACGTCCGTAACTTCTTCGACTTTTTCGACTTAGCGGTTAAAAATTTCCCCTCTGAAAAAGAGTTTACCGCAAAGTCGGGCCGTCCCTTCGGACAGCCTAAGTCGAACAAGGTAAAGAAGTTCAAAAAAGAAAAAGTTCTTTCATACGTCCGTACCGTAACTTTTTCGCGGTTAAACCTCTTCAGTCTCTATTTTTGTAACCCCGGATTCAACCGTTTGCTTTACATTCTTCATCCCATTTAGACGGATCAGCCGTCTTTTTGTTACTCATTATCGTTGTTTTCCACCCCTTAGGTCTTACAATCATCCTGTAATACGCCGTTTTTACAACAGCTTGCCATTTTAACGCTGTTTTTCCGGCTGTCAAGGGATCCGCCGGCCAGGCAGCAACTTTTTGCCGTCTGCCGTTGTCTAAATTGTCAGAAGAAGGCGTACGCCGGTTTTTACAGGAGCATATGGTGTTAAGGAATGTAGGTGTTTTTGGCGATTCGATACTAAAGGGAATTCAGGTTGACAGCGAAAGCAGGGGATATTGCGTAAACAACAATATCGACATTGAACAAATAAGCCACAAACATTCTTTGGTGGTAAATAATTATTCCCTGTTCGGCTGTACCGTAAAAAAGGGCATTTCGATGCTTAAAAAAAGAATCGACAATGGAAAAAACTACGATATGGTCGTTATCGAATACGGCGGCAACGACTGCGATTTTAACTGGAAAGAAATAGCCGACAATCCCGACGCGGAGCACCTGCCAAATACGCCGCTTGATGTTTTTTACGCTACCTATTGCCAGATTATCGCCCTGCTCAGGGAAAAATGCATTATTCCCATTCTGGCTAATTTACCGCCGCTTGAACCGCAGCGTTTTTTTGACTGGTTTTGCAGGAATCTTAACAAGGATAATATATTAAAATGGCTGGGGGGAAACACCAATACCATTTACCGCTGGCAGGAAACCTATTCCCGCATGGTAGAAAAGATCGCGCTGGCGACCAAAACACACCTGGTCGATCTGCGCGGCGCGTTTTTAAAACACCGGCGTATTGACGACTTAATATGCGAAGACGGAACGCACCCCAATACCAGGGGTCAAAAAATCATTACCGACGCGTTTATGAATTTTACCATCGGGAACCTTGCGGCTGTTTAATAGCGTTGTTCCGCATAGTTTACCCAGCCTCCCGATCTGACAAGGGCCTTGTCAAAGGCGCCAAGATCAAACGTAAAGGTTTTGTTTAAAACTTTTTGTCCGCCGGACGCTTCCTCTTTGCCGGGGGAGCAGGTAAAGGCAAGCGTCCGCGCGTCAAAGTCCAGTTCCAGAGTTGTTTCGCCCCGGTAAAAATTGTCAAACAAAAAACCAATATCGCCGGCCGGAAGCTCGCAGGCAATCATTCCGCAATTGTACATATTCTGCCGGAATATCCGGGCAAAGGACGGGGCGATTACCGTATTGATTCCGTTTAGTTCCAGCACCCAGGGGGCGTGTTCGCGGGAAGACCCGCAGCCAAAATTTTCTTTGGCGACAATTACGCTTTTTCCCCCGCAGGACGAGGGATCAAAGCCCTCAAGTTTAAGGTCTTCCAGTATGTGCGGTTTAAGAAATTCTTTTGCGTTTTCGGTCAGGTACTTTGCCGGAATAATCTCGTCGGTGTTGATGTCGGCGCGGTCCAGAAAAAGGACGCGCCCGCCGAATGTTTTCATTTGTTTCACTGGACCGCCCCGGACGCATCCAAAGCAGCGGCTTCGGGAACCGCGATACAGCCCGCAACCGCCGATGCCGCCGCCGAAGCGGGGCTCATCAGATGGATCATGCCGCCCCTGCCCATGCGGCCAAAAAAGTTTCTGTTGGTGGTAGCGGCGCAGACTTCGCCTTCGGACAGAACGCCGTTGGACATTCCCAGACAGGCGCCGCATCCGGGACTTACCACACAAAAACCCGCATCGGCAAAATCGGCGATAAGCCCTTCCTGTAACGCCCGGCGGTATACGTCCTGGGTAGCCGGGGCAAGTATGGCCCGCAGCCCTTCCGCGGTTTTTTTGCCCCGGATTAACGCCGCCGCCGCGCGCAAATCTTCCATGCGTCCGTTGGTACAGGAGCCGATGTACACCTGATCGATTTTTGTTCCCGCAAGTTCACGGACGGGCCTTACTTCGTCGGGCTTGTAGGCGACCGTTGCCAGCGGTTCCAGCGCGGAACAGTCAATGTTGTATACCGCGTCGTAAACGGCGTCTTCGTCACTCCGCCACATTTGAAAATCGGCGAGCGCTTCTTCTTTTGAAGCGTACTTGATAAACGGCCACAGGTACTGTACCGTCGTCATATCGGGCATGCAGACGCCGCTGGTCGCTCCGGCTTCGACAGCCATATTGCAAAGGGTCATTCTGCCTTCCATGCTCATGCCGCCGGTAACAGCGCCGCGAAACTCAATAACGCGGTCTGTCGCGCCGGAAACGCCAAGCATCGCGATAACGGCAAGAATGACATCTTTGGAATACACGGCGGCGCGGAGTTTTCCGTTCAGGTTGATTCGGATCGAACGCGGTTTTTTAAACGCGCAGACCCCTTTAAGGATGCCGACTTCCAGATCGGTGGTGCCGACGCCGGCGGCAAACGCGCCGAACGCGCCGTGGGTGCAGGTGTGGCTGTCGCCCATGACAAGCGTATAACCCGGCCTTACAAAGCCTTTTTCGGGAAAAAGCGCGTGACAAACGCCGTTATTGCCGATGTCAAAAAAATCACGTATATTGTGGCGCTTTGCCCAGTCGCGCAGGATCTTTCCCTGGTCCGCGCTTTTTGAATCTTTTGCCGGACTAATGTGATCGATAACCGCCTTGATTTTTGACGGATCAAAAACGCGATCCAGTTTCCGTTCCGCCAAATCGTTGATGGCGATAGGAGTGGTTATTTCGTGGCAAAAGACCGCGTCCAGCGACAGCACCCAGGTATCTTCGCAGGGCCGGTCTTTAACGTGGGATTCAAAAATTTTTTCGGTCAGCGTTTTTCCCATAACTCCCCCGGCTTTTTTGGACATCTGCCCTATTCATCGTTACCGTTACCGTCATCATCGCCGCCGCCGCTATCATTATCGTCATCATTATCGATGGCGACGCCTTCAACAGCCGATTCAAAGGTAAAGTCCCTGCGTCTAATGTCCGCGGAAAACCCCGAACCGGTCAACAGGGTGCCGTCGCTTTTGGTAATTTCAATTTTTCCCGGCGCCGTTAAAAAATGCGTGGAATCATTCCAGCTAATTTCGGGTGTCGTTATGGTAATATCTTCGGAAAAAACTTCCAGCTTAACACCTCCTTTCATTGACAGATTTAACGTATCGGTTTCAACATAAGCGCTTGCCGCGCCGCCCTGGGCGTTGACGGCGGGGATTTCTTTGGAAAGCGAAGAGGCGCGGCTAAATTGTTCAAAAGAAAGCCGGTCAATTTCCATAAGATGGCGTTTTTCATAACGCCGCGCCTCTTCGGCGGCCAGTTTAATAAACGGGTTGCCGTCATCGACGCGGACATATTCAAGATCTTCCAGAATCAGGTTGGGCTGCTCCTTTCCCTCGTTCTGCGTTCCGTAGTCAAAACTACAGGCCGCAAACAATATCAAAACCGGCGCAAAAAACGCCGCGCGGACCGCCGAATTCACGAACGCTCCGCAGAAAAAACTTTGGCGGCGGCGACAAAATCCCTGAACAGCGGACTTGCCGCGATGGGTTTTGACTTAAATTCAGGATGAAACTGAACCCCCACTCCCCAGGGATGATCGGGCCATTCAACACATTCTACCAGCGTATGGCCGGGCGTAAACGCGGCAAGGGTAAGGCCGCTTGCCTTCATTTCATCGCGGTATTTATTGGAAAATTCATAGCGGTGGCGGTGGCGCTCAAAAACGCGGCTTTCGCCGTAGGCGGCGTGAATTTTTGTGTCCGGTTCGGTTACCGTTTCGCTTTTGCCCAGCCGCATGGTTCCCCCGTAGTTGACAACCGATTCCTGCTCTTCCAAAAGGCTTACCACCGGATGCCGGCTGTCCTGATCAAATTCCGAAGAATCCGCGTCATCCCAATGGAGCACATTGCGCGCCCATTCAATCACCATAATCTGCATACCCAGACAAATTCCAAAAAACGGAACTTTGCCGGCGCGCGCCCAGGCGGCTGTTTTTACCATGCCGTTAATGCCGCGCTGTCCAAAGCCGCCGGGCACCAGGATGCCGTCGACATTGCGGCCTTCGCTTCCCAGAATTTTTGCGGTGTCGGCGGCGGCGTCTTCCAGCGGGGTTGAATCTATTTTTACCAGCTCGACTTTTACGCCGCAGGCAAGACCCGCGTGAAAGAGCGCTTCGTAAACCGACTTGTACGCGTCGTGAAGCTCCATGTATTTGCCGACAATGCCTATCCGCACGACTCCCGACATGGCGTGAAATTTTTCCATCATCGAGAACCACGCCTTAAGGTTGGCATGGCGGCTTTCCACTCCCATTTTTTTAAGAATCACCAGGTCAAGTTTTTGATTAAAAAATACCAGCGGAATTTCATAAATCGTGGTGGCGATATTATACGAGGTAAACACCGCTTCGGGATCGACATTGCAGAACTGGGCGATTTTTTTTCGCGTGCCTTCTTCGAGCATTGCCGGAGCGCGGCATATAAGAATGTCCGGCTGAATTCCCATTTCCTGCATGGCCTTGACGGAATGCTGGGTTGGCTTTGTTTTAAGCTCGCTGCCCGCCACCTCCGGAATAAGGGTTAAATGTACCGAAATCGCGTTTGACCGGCCGCATTCGTGAATCATCTGGCGGGCCGCTTCAAGAAACGGAATGCTTTCGATGTCGCCCACCGTTCCGCCAATTTCTACAATCACGACATCGTTGTCGGGATCTTCCTTGGTTACCGCGGTGATGCGGTTTTTGATCTCGTCCGTTATATGGGGAATTACCTGAACCGTACGGCCAAGGTAGCGGCCTTCGCGCTCCTTGCGGATAACGGCGTCGTACACCTGTCCGGTGGTGATCGAATTGGCCCGCGACAGGGGGCCGGTGGTAAAACGCGCATAGTTCCCCAGGTCCAGGTCTGTTTCCGCGCCGTCATCGGTAACGTATACCTCGCCGTGCTGGTAGGGACTCATGGTTCCCGCGTCCACATTCAGGTAGGGGTCGCATTTGACCATGCGAACATTAAGACCCCGTCCTTCCAAAAGGGCCCCCAGGGAAGAGGCCGCTACGCCCTTGCCCAGGCTGGAACAGACGCCGCCGGAGACAAAGATATACTTGTTCATGTAACAGGATTATAGTCCAATTGACATCAAATGATCCAGTACTTAGAATTAGAACATGATCGAGATGTTCTTTACCGATAGCAATTTTGAAGCCTACCGGAACCTGATCTACAACGAAAGCGGCATCCACTTTACCGCGACAAACCGTTCCATCCTGGAAAGCCGCCTTAAGGAGATTCTTCGTACAAAGAATATTCCGACCGTCGATGAATACCTTGTTCGTATCTCGAACGATAAAGAAGAGCTTAAGGCGTTTTTGGATTCGATTACCACGAATTTGACGCGGTTTTTTCGCAACCAGGCCCATTTTGACGCGCTGGAGAACTTTGTAGTTCCCGAGCTGCTCAAGATTAAAAAAGAGGGGAACCAAACCATACGGGTGTGGAGCGCGGGCTGTTCAACGGGCGAGGAACCCTACACGATTGCCATGCTGTTAAGCGAGATCCTGCCGCCGGCCTTTAAATTCGAGATTATTGCCAGCGATATCAGCCTTAAATGCCTTATGAGCGCCAAAGAAGGTTTTTACCCCGAATCGCGGATTACCGGCGTTCCCGAAGCCTATCTTAAAAAATATTTTGACAAGGTAGAGGGAGGGTTCAAAATTCACGCGGACTTTCAAAATAAAATACGCTTTGACTACCACAATCTAAAAAACGATCCGGGTCAGCGCGGAATCGACATTGTGTTCTGCCGCAACGTGATTATTTACTTTGACGAAGCCGCCCAAAACGCGGTTATAAACCGCTTTTGGGACGCGATGGCCAACAAGAGTTTCCTGTTCATAGGCCATTCGGAATCGCTTTTTGGAATGGACACAAAGTTTGAATTTGTAAATACCAAATGGGCGACGCTGTACAAAAAATTTATATAGGGGAAAAATGTGGCAGATGAAATAGCGGTACTGATTGTTGACGACTCGGCGTTGATGCGCAACCTTATCGGCAAGATGGTTGAGACAACGCCGGGGCTTTGTGTAGCGGAAAAGGCAATGAACGGCGTTTTTGCGCTCCAAAAAATTCCGCGCGTAAATCCTGATATAATTTGCCTTGATCTGGAAATGCCCGAAATGAACGGGATTGAGTTTCTTAAAGAGCGAAAAAAACAGGGCATCGACATTCCGGTTGTTATCCTTTCGTCAATCGCCGAAAAGGGCGCGGGTATTACCATAGAAGCCCTTTCGCTTGGCGCCTGTGATTTTGTTACCAAGCCTTCGGGGTCCATATCCACCGATATTCACACGGTAGCCGATCAGCTTACCCATCTGCTTATCGCGTACGGCGGCCGGTACCGGCGCGCCAGGGGGAAGACAGTCCCCGCCCCGCAACCCGAGACGCCGGAAAAGGCCGAAAACAAAAAACCGCTGTTTTCTACTACCTTTGGCCTTTGGAGTTCGGCCCCCTCGGAACCCGCGCCGCCGCCCCAGGTTCTGCGAAAGCCCGGCGAAATGGAACTTATCACCATAGGGATTTCAACAGGCGGCCCCGACGCGCTGCGCGTGGTGTTTTCCAATTTGGACCCGGCGCTTAAACAGCCGATTGTTGTCGTGCAGCACATGCCGGCGGGCTTTACCCTGGAATTCGCAAAGAGCCTTGACCGGATCTGCCCCCTGTCTGTTAAAGAAGCGGAAGAAGGCGAGGCAATCAAAAGCGGCTGGGCGTATATCGCGCGGGGGAACAAGCATGTCGAAGTAGAAAAAAAAGCCGCCGGCAGCATACTGCATCTTTCTGACGCGCCGCCTGTGAACGGTCACCGGCCTTCGGCGGACGTACTTTTTGCTTCGGCGGCGATGGGCTTTACCAACCATGTGCTTGGCGTAATCATGACGGGGATGGGCCGGGACGGCGCGCAGCAGCTGGGAACCATTTATAAAGAAGGCGGCCTTACGCTGGGGCAGGACGAAAAAACCGCCATCGTGTACGGTATGCCCCGCGTCGCCTACGAATTGGGCCACGTTATGGAACAGGTGCCGCTGGAAAAAATGGGCCAGCGTATTTCCCAGGTTGCCAAAGAGGGGCATTTGTAGAGACAATTCATTTACGGGGGTGTCAAGAAAACAGGCGAAATTTATGTTGATACTTATAAGGCCATTACTGGTGGCGTTGAGCTTGTGTTGGGGTACAAAGATCAGAATTCCGACTTAACAGAATTTAACTGGATACAAACAGTAAGAACCGATACGCCGCCTAAGGGAAAAACAAGTCCGTATAATGATATAAACGAAAAAAATGGAAATGCCCCATTTTATTACTCGCGGAATTTCAGCAGAATTTATTTTCAGAAATTAAGGAGTGACTGGTGAAATCTATATTAACTATAAGTACCATTTTGCTAGTGGTTTCTTTTGGCTTGGAGGCGCAAGCGGGAAAAAACATATCGTTTTGGCATATAGGTACACAGGACAGGTCATTTGTCATTGTCACTATAAATACCGCAAGAGGAGATGGTATCTATTTATCTCCAGAAGACCGGAAGATATATGCATATCATAAAGTAGATGAAACAAGCTATGAGGAAATCAAATCTTTTATTCAAGAACGTTATGAAATAACAAATGCCAAACCAGCCAATGCACAATGTGAGTTTGGTACATTTGAGATTATTATTGAAGAAGGAGATGAAAAAAAATATTTGTATTTAGTGGGAAGAATAAAGTCAATACCGTTTTTTTATAAGCTTATTGACCATTTATCTGAAAAGGAACATGGAGAGGGTATTGAATCATTAATAGAAGCATTGGATGAAATACTGGTTAGGTTAATATATAATGCATGGTAAGGCTGGTATGTTTACAAATGAGAAGATGAAAAATAAACTGAGGAACCTTAATGCTACACCGTCAAATGATATTGCGGAAATGAGATCTGTCGGAGGTGCTATATATCATTCTGGGGAAACATCAGATGGCGGTGGGTATGGCAGCAATCTTCCTAACAAGTTTGTTTACATCTCACCGATGATAGTTGTTGCTTTTGATAATCGTACGCATGAATATACCATACTGGGTTATAGTAAATGAAAAGAAAAGCTTTACAGATATTTTTCATATTAATTTCAATACAGCTGTATTCACAAAACTTGACAGACATACGTACGGACATTGAAAACCTGCTAAAACCCGGTCTGTGGCCGGTATCTCAAGGTTTAGACGCCTACCTGTCTGCCCAGGGAATTTTAATGAATTCGTTAAGAGATACGGACTTTGCGATTAGCGGAAGAGGCTTTCTTGTATTACTTGATAAAACAAATAAACGCCTGGTGTTAACCAGAAACGGAGCGTTTTCCTACACTGCCGGGGGATATTTAATTAACCACGAAAATTTTTATGTTTTATCCGCCGAGACAGATTTGCTAACAGATAATTTTGTTTTTATTAAAGCAAACGACTTGCAAACGCAGGGTGTATCAGCAAGAATTCCATGGTTTAGAACTTTAGAAGATTTTGAGGAATACAAATCAAATACCCGGCAACATCCCTTTCTGTTAATTGAACCAATAAATTTGATTCGATCACTGATAATTAATCCTGAATACCTGGAATTTGATGATTTTCGTATTTGTCTTGATAGCCATGTTATTTCCGGGGCCCTTGAATTAATGCCAGCTACCATAGAACAATCAACAGATACCCTGTTAACCATTGTAAGCACCCTTGAAGATTATAAAACAAGGGATGAGTTATTCGATCGGCTAAACCTGCAATGTGACTATTACAAGTATAGAATACAAGAGCTTTTAGGTGCAGACAAATAGAAAAAAACGAATACCTCAAGATTTTAGATTACTTAACTCTGGAAATTAAAGTTCACTTGACAAATATAATTAATTACCATACGGCCGGTTTGACTCCCGCCGCAAATTCTACCGGCAAATCAGCAAAATATACAAGATACTGTATCGAATTCCCCGCAAAAACGGCTAAAACCGCCTGCAACAGTTGACAAGAGTACCGATACAGGTCTAAAATCAGACCAGGAAATATGTCATATGGAAAGCAGCATGAAAAGATTTATCGTAATATTGTTTGCATTAACTTTACCATACCTGGTTTTTTCGCAGTCATTGCTTGAATACGAATATGGTGAATTATGCGAAGATCTGTTGACATACACCCACAAGCCCACCATTCCTTATTACACTAACGCGGTAAAATATCAGCATGCACAGGACAGTTATGCAATTTATGTTGATGATGAATATACATTTGCCATACTCGGTCCCGGGTATATGAAATTTCAGGAACCCGATGGTAATATCTACTATACGCGTTATCTTGATCTTCATAAGGAAGAAGACGGATTTTATAGAGGAAAAGACAAGTACCTTGGAGAAATCTTTTCTACTGAGGAGATGGAGGGCCTCTTTATGGCCGTGGCATATTTACCCAAAAATGGCACAAGGGTCGTCCGGGAAAGGTTGTTTTATGTCTACATGGATGATCCCGAGCCTCGATATGTACCGCTTTTACCTCATCATATGAACAGTTCCAGCATTGACCCTATTTATGTTACTCTTAGAATGGCTGAGATTTTGACTATTCTTGCATCTGAAAAACCCGAATTGGCGGATTTATATTTTTTTAAAAGGACCATTTTGTTAAAGATTCTTGATATTCTCATTATTGACTACAAAGAATCAGAACGAAAAATTATAGCCATGAAAGAAAACGGCGAGAAAATAAGATTTGAAGATTTTCATAAGATACACGCAGACTATGCTTTGGTTTCTGAATTAAGAAGATTCCTGCCCTTAAAATAGAGTAATCGTTTTACATGAGCGCCACGGCTGGCCTGCCATTGGGGAGGTTCCTTGCCTGGCAAAGGATCCGGAAGAATCCGGTACGCTATTCCTGCAGTACTGGCCGGACAAAAGACCATCAACACAGGCGACAGCTTGACAGAAGCAGCGATACAGGTTTAAAATCAGACCAGAAAATATGTGGACAGGTTAATGATAAGAGGGAGAAAACAGTGAAACTGGCAATTGCTGTATGTATTACGGCATTATGCGCGGCGCCCTTAACGGCGCACATGAACAGGGCAATATATTTTGAGCACACAGGCGATCAAGACGTGATATTTGAGCTGCCGGTCAAAGAATTCACGGGTTTTCGCGCCAAATGAAAATAATAACCTTGCGCTCCTTCTTCCTCTTCTTCCTCTTCTTGCTGTTTTTGTTTCATATCTGTAGTTATGCCGCAGCGGATGATATTAACAATATCCTTATAGATATTAACAATACAGGCTCATTTGGATTGAGGCCGATATCATTTGGTGAGGAATATTATATCCAAGCCCAGGGCATGTTGCGTTTTACAAATATCGCAACAGATATTGCCATAAAGGGTGAAGGCTTTTTTGTTTTGTTTGACGCGGATTGTAATGAAATCAAATTTACACGAAATGGCCATTTTGCTTTTGACGGCCAGGGTTATCTGGTTAATCACGATGGATATTATGTTTTGGGTAATATGTCAAATATTTCCGGGAATGTTTATATAATTGTTGATTTTACTATATTCGATCAATTTTTTCCGGAAAAGAAGGAACCTTCCGGAATGCGAAGGATGACATTTCCGATTGAGCAAAAGCATCCTTTCCTGATAATGCGGCCATCCGATATTACATCCATTGTTAAAGTAACACCGGAATATTATTCGTGTGACACAAATGTAGTAAGTGATAACCATAGAATTATTTCGGGCACTCTTGAATCTATGCCAATTCCTCTGGAAGATTTATTGATAAAATCATTGGCGGTTGCTGACACATTAAATGATGACGATAAAAACCTCCTTTATATGGCGTTGAAGCCGTTATATACAAAAATCAAGTCTGATGTATTGGAATGGGAAAATTTTGAGTGTTTATTTGATGCCGCACGACTGCGGTTGCAGGGCCACTGGACAGGGCAGGGCGACAAGTGGTAATGTAGCTATATCATAGGCCGATACGGATATGGAAGGAGTAAGTTTATCATATTAACACCATGCGCAAACATAAAGCATTCCATGCTTTTGTTGCCATTTATACTTATACTTGGCTGTGGATCAAATCCTGGCACAAATACGTCTGTATCAGAAAAAACTCTTTTAGCGCAGCAACAAAGAGCCGGAGCACATTCCGCAGATCCGGCATTCTACAATGATTTGGGCCGTGCCCAAATGACAATAGAGCGATATCAGGATGCTATCGAAAATTTCAACAAGGCAATTCTGCTGGACCCTGACAATGCGGAACTTTATTATAACCGGGCTATTTCCTATTATTATCTTGATAATCACGAGGAAGCGTTCAAGGACTTTGCCCGGGCCATAGAAATAGATCCCCAATATAAACTGGCCTATATAAACCGGGGAAACGTATATTACAATTTAGACATGTACCGGGAAGCGCTTGATGATTTTAGCCAGGCATTACTCCTGGAACCGGTTACGTATGCAGATTACCAATCGCGGAGTAATGTTTATATAAAGCTGGGGCGCATTGATGAAGCGCTTGATGATTTAGGTAACGCGCTTGCGTTAAAACCAAATGACCAGCACTTGCTGGATATTCGCGCCGGTATTTATTATCACAGCGGCAGGTATCAGGAAGCGCTGTCCGATTTGTTGCTGCTTATAGAGATTGAACCGCAAACTGAAGCCTATAGAGAAGCGATCATACAGATAACAAATATATTAAACGAAAGGTGATGTTATGTTAAGAAAGTCACTACAATTTGCATTAATTATTTTCATTTTATACGCCTGTTCAAATACGCCTGCCAACGAAAAGCCCAGAAACCCGGAAGAGGCGCTGGCTTATGTTTTACTGGGTATACCCAAAATTGCGGAAGGGGATTATAACGGGGCGATAGCAGATTTTACCCGCGCAATAGAATTAGACAGGCGTTGTATCGCGGCTTACCAGTATCGCTCGCATATCCATTCCTTGACAGGAAATACAAAATTGGCATTTGCTGATATTAATAATGCCATTACTCTGGCTCCGCTAAATGCAGAGCTTTACCTCGACAGGGGCGCCCTGTACCATAATCGCGGAGATTACAATAGGGCGCTTGATGATGAAAATCGATTCCTTGAGTTGATATCGGGTCTCAATCTGCCCGAATCACATCCACTTATAATTATGGGTCATCATAATCGTGGTAAATCTTATAAAATGTTGAATAAATATGAAGAGTCTCTCCAAGATTTCAATTTTGTAATTGCCCAGGCTCCCGATAATGAGGATGTTTATTACGATCGGGCAGTTAGCAATTATTATTTAAAAAATTATCAAGAGGCTTTGGACGATATTACCATGAGCATAAATTTAGAGCCTGTCGGTGATGGTAAATATAGTTTCAGAAGCTATGCTTATTCCAGATTAGGAATGTATCAAAATGCATTGGATGACTTATATATTGCAATAAAAATGAACCCCAACGTAGCCCATTATGCTCCCCGGATAAAGGATTTAGAAGACAAGATTAATTCCCAAGCGAACGATTAGGCGTTAGGCGGACTTTACCCTGCTTTATGGAAGCAGGTATTGCCATACCCTCATATATCACTCCTCCTTTTTGGCAATATATTTTCTATAGCCGTCAAAAACATTATTATGGAATTCACCAACATAATAATTTCCGTTGTCCTCTTGATATATTCCTTTGCTGTCAAACATATCATCAATAAAATTTTCTTTTATACATCACCGTTATTTTTCTGATGACTGCCATATCCAAATTTTAAATTGCCCTTAAAACCATTTTCATTCCAAAAATCACCCCATGGTATATCTATACCCACTACTAAAAAAACGATTCATTTCCTCTTTTTTTTTCTCCTATCCTCTTCACTTTGCGCCCTTCGCGCCCTCTGCGGTTAAATTTCTTTTCCTATCTTTTAGCCAGAATTACCGCAGCGCCCTTAGCAGGGAGCGCAGTTCGGGATCGGCGGCGGTGGAAGCCGGCGGCGGCGCTTTTTCGTCGTGTAATATAATTTCGTCGCCTGCCTCGATGCGGTCAAAAAAGCCGTTGCGCGTTAGGGCGCCCAGAGCGACTTCTTCGTCAACTTCGTTTATGGCAAGGGCGCCGCTTAGATCGTCTGCGGCAAAGACAAGGCCTATTCCCTCGTTTTTTACCGAAAGGCGGCCTTTTTTAACAATGTCGTACACCTCTCCGGTTTTTACGCCGTCGGAGCGGCCTTTGTTGACCAGGCCGTTCCCCGCCTGCCTGACGGCAAGGGTGCCGCGAAACGGGAGTGAGGCGGAAAGTTCATCTACCACCGCCCGCGAAGCGTTCCTCAGGCGGTCGGGGCCGGTGCGGTATGCGTAAAAAACCGCTGCGGAACTTCCGGTGCGGCCTACAAAGAGTTCCCCCTTTAACGAAATGTCGCGGTCGTTTTCGGTTACGGTAAGCAGCAAAAAATAATCGGCGCCGTTTTCGCGGGCGCTGCGAAACGCGCCGGAAAAGGAACTTTGACGCAGTTCTGTTTCTACCGGGGCAATATTGCGATCATGGGAAAGAATATCTTTTACAAAATTCGACGCCACATACGAGGCGTCGGCGTGTATCTGCGATTTTGGCGGCAGGGCGTATACGGCGACTTTCCAGTGGCGCTTTAACACCATAAGCGGATCAACATTCCAGCGGCGGTACAGCGCCGATGAAAGGCGGTTTGTATAAATCTCTACAACATCGTCAATTCCCTCGTCGCCTAAACCCAGATCCTGCATAAAGCGGAGTTCTTCCATAAAGCGGGCGGGAAAGCCCCTAAGACGGAGTATTTCCGCATAATCGCGCCGTTCCCGCGCGTACGGATTAAGGCGCAGTCCGCGGCGGTATTCAAAAAGCGCCTGGTCGCTTAAATTACGCGCGCTAAAATTTTTTGCCCGGGTAAAGTGCCAGGCTGCCAGCCGTTTACGGGCGTCATCTTCGCTCTTTGTCGTCGTAATTAAAAGATCTTCCAGCGCGCTGCGTACAAATTCATCGTCGGGGGCCGCCGCCACAGCGCCCGAAAGCGTGTTGATCGCGTCACGGGAACGGCCAAGCCGTGTGTAGGCCATTCCCTTTAAATACCATGCGTTTATATTGTTCCGGCTGGCGGCGATAAGTTCATCGGCCAAACGAACGGCTTCTTCATACTGCGCCGCGCGATAACGCAGGTTTGCCAAAAGCATCTTTGCCGGAATAAACGCCGGACGATACACCAGCGCGCGTTCCGCGTTATGTATTGCCGGCGCAAGCGAATCCTGCTTTGCGTCAAGGCAGGCGGCATAATAAAACGCCCGGTAATCTTCGGGATGCTGCGCGAGCACACGGTTCATGTATCCACGGGCCTCGGCATATTGGCCGAGCGATCCTAAAACGAGCGCAAGCGAAAGAAGAACCCTTTTGTCATCGGGATAACGGCGAAGCGCGGCGCGGTACCTGATGACCGCCTCGCTGGAACGGCCCCGGGCGATTTCCATTTCGCCCATGGCAAAAAGCGCGTCTTTATTGTACGGCTCCGCCCGCAGTACTTCGCCGATAACGCGGGACGCGTTATCCAGCTGGCCCAGGGCAATAAGGATACGGCCTTCGAGGTTTGCGTATTCAAGACTGCCCCGCGAAAGATTACGGGCCTTGCGCGCATAGTCAAGGGCCTGATCAAATTCACCCAGTTCGTAATAACATTCCGCCAGAGCGCCTGTCGCCTGCGCGTGCGAAGCGTTTACCCGCAGTGTTTCCAAAAATGATTCGGCGGCGCCGTACCATTCTTCGGCAAGCATGCGGGCGCGGCCCTGATTGTAAAGGGATGCCGCGTTCGACTGGGCCTGGAGCGGCGCGAGCGCCCAAACAAACAAAAAAAAGACCGGCAAAAACGTTGGCCCCCGCGGCAATGACGCTGTATTTTTTTTTGTCACAATCCCTCCCTGTTCCGGTATGCCTGTTACTCGTCCTTTATATGCAGCACAATTTTTACCGAATTGATTTTGTGTCCTTCCATATTCTGAATTATAAACTCGTTCCCCTTGTAGAGCGCCTTTTCAAACTTTACCGGTATCTTGCCAAAAAGATCAAATACAAAACCTCCCAGCGTGTCAAAATCTTCGCAGGGAAGCTCTATACCCAATTCTTCTACCAGATCTTCCAGGCGTACCCGCGCGTCGCATATCCAGGCGCGTTCGGCAATCTTGAGCAGGGAAACCGTCTCGTTGTCAAATTCATCCTGTATGTCGCCTATTATTTCTTCCAGTATGTCTTCCATGCAGATGATCCCCGAAATACCGCCGTACTCGTCGACCACTACGGCGATGTGAACACGGCGGCGGCGAAACTCTCGCAGGATTTCGTCAATGTGTTTTGTTTCGGGAACAAAAAACGGCTTTCGCAGCAGATCGCTGATTACCATTTCGCCGCCCTTGATCAGCGCTTTAAGTACGTCTTTTACATAAAGAATGCCGGTAACATTATCAATAGTTTCCTTGTACACCGGAAAGCGGGAATGCCCGCTTTCTTCCATTACTTTTAGAAGTTCCCCGGACGCCGCGTCAACAGACAAAAACACCGTGTCAATCCTGGGGACCATTACCTCGCGGGCGGTGGTATCGCCCAGCTCAACGACGCCTCGGATCATTTCCTGTTGATCAACTTCCAGCGAGTCGATGGTTTTTTTGTTAATTTCGGCTTTTTTTAAAAGCTTCACCGCTTTTCCTTTTTCTGAATGATGGGGGGCGCTTTTTGTAATTCGGCAAGCAGCGCCTCCTGTTTTTTTAGCATGGGTTCCGCCGCATCATTTGTGGCGTGGTCCATGCCGTCAAGGTGAAGTATACCATGAATCAGAAGGCGGCGTAACTCGTCTTCGGCGCAAACGTCAAAAAAAGACGCGTTTTCGGCCAGCGCGTCAAGCGAAATGACAATATCGCCGGCAAGATAAAACGGGCCGTTATACGCGCCCGACACAAACGAAAGCACGTCGGTGGCTTCGTCAACGGCGCGGAATTTCGCGTTCAGTTCCCTGATAAGGCCGTTGGTGCAAAAAAGGATGGAAAGCTCCCAGTTATCGCGTCCGTATTTTTTTAACGCGCGTGAGGCAAACAAAGCCGCGTTTTTCGCCCAGGACCTTGCCGCCGTCCCCTGAAAATTCACCTCAACCCTGTTCGCCATTTTTTCGCGTTTCGTTTGCATCGTTCTCGGCCTGTTTGTGTCCGGCCAATTTGCTTTCATCAATTTTGGGATATTCAATGCGCGAGTGATAATACCCCGCCAGAACTTTTACAAAGGCGCCTTTTATGGTATCCAGTTCGCGAAAGCTTAAATCTGACTGTGAAAGCTGCCCGTGCTGGACCTTTGCGTCAAAAAGTTCCTGGATGTATTTTTCAAGCCGCGCGGCCGAAGGTTTTTTTAAGGTCCGCACCGCCGCTTCGGTAACATCGGCAAGCATAACAACCGCGCTTTCTTTGGTGCGCGGCGGCCGGCCCGGATAGGTAAAATCTTCTATGTTGACCTGTTTTTCGCGTTTGAGCGCTTCGTTATAAAACCAGGTGATTACCGAATTACCGTGGTGTTCGGCAATGAACGCGATAATCGCGCTGGGAAGTCCCAGGGCGCGGGCTTTTTCGATTCCCAGTTTAACATGACTGCGAATTACCGTCGCCGAAAGCCGGGGCGAAATATCCTTGTGTTTATTGTAGTTTGTCTGGTTTTCAACAAAATATTCGCTTTGTTCCATTTTTCCAATGTCGTGGTAATACGCCCCTACCCGAGCCAGGAGCGCGTCGGCGCCGATTTCCTGGCAGGCTGTTTCGGCCAGATTCGCCACCATAAGCGAATGGCTGTAGGTGCCCGGCGCCACGCTAAAAAGACGTTTTAGAACGGGCGAATTAAGGTCCGACAATTCAATTAAACGAAACGGCGTTACGGCATTTAACGCATGCTCGATAACCGGAAGAAGCCCGACCACCAGCAGGCCCGAAGCCGCGCCGTTAAAGCCCGACCAAAAAATCACCGGCGCATACTCGGCGACAGGCGCCTGTTCCAGTAAAAGTAAAACAAGCGCGGCCCCCGCGTTGACCGCCGCGATAATAAGGCCGGCCTTTACCAGATCCATGCGCAGTTGGGCCTTTCCAAGCACATGGGCCGCGGCAATGCCGGAACACAGCGCAAAAATATACGCGGGAGTGTCAAAATTCTGGGCCAAAAAAGATCCCAGCGGAAGGATCATTGCCGTAACAAGCGCGATGGGAAACCCAAGCAGTATCGCCGGAAGCATAACGACAAGCGAAGTAGGCAGCAAAATCGAAACAGGAAAATATTCGGGGATCTGTACCAGATTGTGCACCAGCGTCGAACCTATCATATACGACGCGGCAAGTATTGTTAAAAGATAACACTCGCTTTCTTTAAGCCGCCTGCCGGCAGTGCGCTTTCCCATGTGAAGGATAAACAGTAAAAAAATAAGCAGCAGCAAAAGCAGATGTGCGGCGACAAGCCTTGGATCGCGGTATTCCATGGAAAGATTTATCGCCCGCAGCTGTTCCATTTCGCCTTCGGTGATTACAAAACCCTTGCGTACAATTTTTTCGCCGCGTTCGATATAATGGTATACATTTTCAACCTGCGACCGTACTTCGGCAAGACGAAGCTCGGTGTCGGCGGGCGAAAAAAACACATTCTCCTCAAAGATAAAATGCATCATCGCCGCAGCCCCGGCGGAAAATTCCGCACTGAGTTTTTCTTCCTGAATATAGCGAAGAATGCGGGAATCAAGCGAGTTCATGGTAATAATACGGTCATAGTTGATCCGCTCGCGTTCCATGCGTTCGCCGTAATTATGCAAAAGCTCCGCGGTATCGCTGTTAAAATTTTCAAGCCCCGGGGGAATTAAAAAGATGCCCGATTCAATAAAAAATTCCAGCATTCCCCTTGCTTTTTCAAGGGAATTTTCCCGTCCGGGATCGTTATAGAACACGGCGAGCGCCTCGTCGCCCACGCGCCCGGGAAACACGGCGTTCAGTTCCCTTCTAAAGCCTTCAAGTGAAAGCGAATCCAAAAATACCGTCCGGCAGACAAGCGCCATACGATCAAAATTTTTACGCATGCCTTCGTTTGCCGGAATCGAATATTTGAACACCGCCGGCACCAGACGAAGCTGCGATTCCATTCTGCGCCGCGTCGCTCCTTCGTCTACATAGGAAACCGCCTCTTCCGCTTCTACATCGCGGTCGGCGACTTTGCCAATTTCAAATTCTTCCAGGCTGACCGCGCCGCGGTTATTCATAACAAGAATTACCGCGGCGCTGATTAGCAGCGCGGCGCACGCCGCCGCTGCGGGGCCTTTTCGCACCGGCTGAATTTTACCGGAAAACAGATTAAAAATGCCTGTTTTGACGGAAGCGTTTTTATGCTTTGTCATATGCCTCGATGATCCGTTTAATGATCGGGTTACGCACAACATCGGAGGTGTCAAGGCGCGAAATAAAAATTCCCTCAACACCGGAAAGAATGGAAAGCGCGTGCAGCAGCCCCGACTCAACCCGTTTGGGCAAATCGATCTGGGTTGTGTCGCCGGTAATCACCGCCCGCGCGCCCCGGCCAATGCGCGTAAGAAACATTTTCATTTGTTCCTTTGTCGTATTCTGGGCCTCGTCCAAAACAATTATACAGTCGTTAAGGCTGCGGCCGCGCATATAGGCAAGCGGCGCGATTTCGATTGCGCGGGTATCTTCCATGCGGCGGATCGTATCAAAGGGAATCAACGTTTCCATCGCGTCATAAAGGGGCCGCAGATACGGATTTATTTTTTGCACAAGATCGCCGGGAAGGTAGCCCAGGCTTTCGCCCGCTTCCACAACCGGACGGGTAAGCACCAGCTTTCGCATTTTTTTGGAGAGCACCAGACGCAGGGCTTCGGCTACGGCGATAAATGTTTTTCCGGTGCCGGCCGGCCCCGCGCAAAAACAAATGTCGCAGCTTCGCATTCCTTCTATGTAGCGCGCCTGGCTGCGGCTTCGGGGAAACACCTTGGAAAAGCCCTGGGGAATTTGAATGCAGCTGCCGCGCGGATCGTTTTCTATTTCCGCAAAATCGCCGGCAAGGGCGGCCACATATTCCCGCGTTGGGTACTCCCCTTCGCGCACGGCGACGACAAGATTGTCGATCACGTTTTTAAAGCGGCGCGCGCCGTCCTTGTCTACGCCAAAAAGTGAAATTACATTACCCCTTGTGTTAATTCTGCCGCCAAGGGATCCGGCGATAATTTTAAGGTTTCCGTCATTGACCCCGCAGACGCCCGTGAGGATTTCATTATCGTCAAGCACTATCGTTATGCTTTCGTCCAATTGCTCCTCCAGAGCCATCTTTGGGCGCGCAGGGATTCGAACCCCGGACATCCACGGTGTAAACGTGGCGCTCTAACCAGCTGAGCTACGCGCCCATACGGCAAGGTCTCCCGCCGTTCGACAATTCTAATCGGGACGGAGGGAACCGTCAAGGGCGCGGGCAATGCGGTCCTGAACCATGGCGGTCAGGACCTGCTTCCGGTCTTCGGGGGGTATGTCAAGGGGATTTATCACCGGAAGAAAACGAATGCTTACCGGCACGGCGGCTATGCGGTAGTCTTTTTCAAATACGTCAAAACTGCCGGTAATGGCGACCGGCACAATCGGAACAAGCGACTGCGCGGCAAGCCGCAGCGACCCCGGATGAAACGGGGCAAGGCCGCCGCCCCGGCTGCGGGTGCCTTCGGGAAAGATAAGCATGCCGCCGCCGGCGCGGAGTTTTTTTACCCCGGTGTCGATTGTCCGCAGGGCCCTGCGCGGATGCCTTCGATCAATAAAAAGACCGCCCAAAAGAAAAATCCATACATTAAGACCGGGGATTAAACCAAGTTCCTTTTTGGCGATAAATCCAAACGGGCGGCCGGCATAGGCAAGCGCAAGGACAATGTCAAAAATTCCCACATGGTTGGAAACAAAACAAACACCGCCGCGCGGAATATGTTCGCAGCCGGACACAAACATCGTACAGCCGGTAAGGGCGATCATGATCCGCGCCCAGGTTCTGCCAACCTGATAAACGGCGGCGCTTAACTGCCGCCTGATTCCCAAAAAACCCAGAAAAAAGGCGATTATCGCGGGAATCATGAATACAATCATGATGCAGCCGGTGATAATAAAAACAACCACGGTTCTGATTAAACGCATAATTCCTCCTTATCTGTTTTACACCTGTTTACAGGTTCACGAGCGTCGTTAACGTATGCCGCGCGGAATCGGCGCCCTGCCAAAGAAAGGCGCGAATACCAAGCGCTTTTGCGCCCGCGACATTGCTTTCCATGTCGTCAAAAAAAACAACTTCGTCCGCCGCGCATTCGCATTTTTCCAAAAGGATGCGGTAAATTGCCGCGTGCGGTTTTATTTCGCGCGCTTCACAGGAAAACAGGCCGACATCAACAAAGGTCCACAGCGGAAGATTGACATACGCCCAGTCCACAAAGGGCTGAATCATGTTTGACAATATGCCTGTTTTATAGCCGTTATTTTTAAGATCCCGGATAAGGCGTTCGGTTTCCGGGTTTATCCGCGCCCAGCTTTTTACATCCATTTTTACCAGCCTGTCAAGAAGCGCGGCAGAGATGTTTTCCGGATTTTCGCGTTCCGTTCCCGCCGGCCCGCCTTTGGCGCCGCGAATTACCGCGTCAAAATATTCCGGCGGGGAAAGCGTACCCTGATCATAAAGGCAGCGGGTTTCCCAGTACCATTTTTTAAAAGGCGCCGCGTCAACGCCCGCGGCGGCCGCCATGCCGGCAAGATCTTTTTCGTCCTGAAAAAAGGCAATTACGCCGCCAAAATCAAATATCACCGCCTTAATGCCCATGCTTCCATTGTATTATAAAAATAAAAAACCTTCAAATGGCCAGGGCGGCGAGTTTTTCGCGTATAAATTCACTTTTTTCCTTAAGGCCTATGCTTCCGGTTTTAAGCAGCAGTATGTTGGGGCGTTTTGGATCAAGCCGTACGCGCCCGCCGCCTTCTTTGATAAAGCGGACAAGGCGGTCCGTATTTACTTTGGAAACTTTTGCAAATTCCACCTGAACGACGCCTTCCCGTTCCCTGAGGGACGAGACAGAAAGACTTCGGCAGATGATTCGAATTTCGGCAAGTGAAAGCAGGCTGGCGGCTTCTTCGGGCGGACTGCCAAAGCGGTCCACCAGTTCCGCATGAAGACTGTCCAGTTCCTCGCGCGTACGGACGGCGGCGATTTTTTTGTATACTTCCATTTTTTCCTGATTGCCGCCGATCCAGACATCGGGAATAAAACCGGAGTATTCCAGTTCAAGCAGGGTTTCTGTTTCCGCCTCATAATTTTCGTTTTCCAGGCGATGAACCGCTTCGTCGAGCAGGCGAAGATAGAGGTCAAAACCTACCGAATAAATATCGCCGCTTTGTTCGCGGCCCAAAAGGTTTCCCGCGCCGCGAATTTCCATATCCTTCATGGCGATTTTAAATCCCGATCCCAATTCGGTAAAATCAGAAATTACCTCAAGCCGCCGCATTGCTGTTTCGCTTAACGAGCTGTTCTTTGGATAAAACAGATACGCGTAGGCGACGCGATCCGAACGGCCCACCCTGCCGCGCAGCTGGTACAACTGGGATACGCCGTACATGTCGGCGCGGTCAATGACGATGGTGTTTACATTGGGAATATCGATGCCGTTTTCAATAATGGTAGTTGATACCAGAATGTGAAACCCGCCGTGGACAAAACGGTGCATTACATCTTCCAGTTCCCTGCCGTCCATTTGTCCGTGCGCCGTTTCGATGAGCATTTCGGGCACGATTCGTTCCAGCATGACGCGCGTCGAATCAAGGGTGTCGATGCGGTTATGCAGAAAAAAGATTTGTCCGCCGCGTTCAACTTCGCTTCGTACCGCCCGGGCAAGTTTTTCTTCGTCAAATTCGCCAATGATTGTTTCGATTGGATGACGGTTCTGGGGCGCGGTGGCAAGAAGGCTCATGTCGCGTATTTTTAAAAGACTCATGTGCAGGGTACGGGGAATCGGCGTCGCGGAAAGCGTAAGGCAGTCGACGCCGGCTTTAAATTCCTTTAGACGCTCCTTGTCCTTAACGCCAAAACGCTGTTCTTCGTCGATCACCAGAAGCCCCAGATCCCGAAAGACAACGTCTTTTTGTATGATGCGGTGAGTGCCCACAAGAATATCAACCGCGCCCGATTTTAACGCGGCCAGCGTTTGTTTTGTTTCACGGGGAGTCACAAAGCGCGAAAGCATGGCAAGCTTTACGGGAAACTGTTTAAAGCGTTCGATAAAATTTTCAAAATGCTGCTCGCTTAAAATAGTCGTGGGCGCAAGGAACGCCGCCTGTTTTCCGCTCATTATCGCCTTAAAACAGGCCCGCACGGCGACTTCTGTTTTACCGTAGCCGACATCGCCGCAGACAAGGCGGTCCATGGGATGGGCGCTTTCCATGTCGGTCTTGATTTCTTCGACACAGCGCAGCTGGTCTTCGGTTTCCTCAAAGGGGAACGCCGCCTCGAACATGGTCTGCCATTCGGTGTCGGCGGGAAACGCGAAACCCGGCGACGCTTTGCGTTTTGAATAAATGCCGATAAGTTTTTCGGCGATGTCTTCTACCGATTTTTTAATGCGGCCTTTGCGGTTTTCCCAGCTTTTTGATCCCAGCTTGTCAAGGCGCGGCGGCGAGCCTTCGCTGCCAATGTAGCGCTGAACCATATTAACCTGTTCAATGGGAACAAAAACGGTTTCATCGCCCAGGTATTCAAGTTTTACATAGTCGCGCTCATGACCCAGGGCGCGTATACGCTCAATTCCCAAAAAGCGGCCAATACCGTAATTGATGTGGACAATAAAATCGCCGCTGTTAAGCTCGATAAACGTATCGATGGGGCTGCTCCTGACGCGCCCAAGTGAACGCGGCGGACGGCGGCGGCGGCCGAAAATTTCGTTTTCCTGCACCACGATGATCCGCGCTTCGCTCAGGGCAAACCCGGCGGAAAGCGGCGCGGCCACAACGAGCGATTCCCGCTGAACGCCTTCGCCGTCCGGAGAAGCAAGCAGCGCGCCGATACGCTCCGCCTGTACTTCGGATTCCGCCGCGATAATAATATTCCAGTCTTGTTTAAGCAGCGCGCCAAATTCTTCGCGCAAGTATTCGATATTTCCAAAAAAACTGCGGGCCGGATCACAGGGAATATGAAAACGTTTTTTAAGATCGCCTGAATGAATTCCCATAAATGAAATATTCCGAAAACCGGAATCGGGCGCGGCGGCGTATTCGGCAAGGTCGGCAAAGCAAAATAAAATACGTTCGGGCAGGGGGAATATTTTTTTTCCCCTGCGGTACAGGCCCGTATATTCCTGGACAAGCGCTGATTGGGCGTTTTCGAGGCGTTCGCGGTCAAGGTAAAAAACGCTGCCGCCGCCAAGGTAATCCAAAAGCGAAACCGCCTTTGGAAACGCCAGCGGAAAAAACAATTCCTCGCAGGGAATCGTACCGTGCTGTTTTAATTCTTCCAGCAGCTGTTCCGTCTTTTTTCGCGCTTCGGCGTGAATTTCAACGCGGCCGCCGAATTCGGGAAGCTTTTTAAGCCGGTTTTCCAGCGCGGCAATCCGTTCCGGCGTCCATACAACTTCCTTGAGGGGCCTTAGGGTAAGGGATTCTATTTTCTCAACGCCCGCCTGATCCAGCGGATCAAAACGCCGGATCGATTCAACGCGGCCCCAGTCAAGCAAAACGCGGTGGGCAAATTCCTCCCCGCCCATAAACAGGTCAAGCACTTCGCCGCGCAGCGCAAATTCGCCGTGAAGCTGCACCCGCGACGTACGCACATAGCCGTACGAGGTCAAGATTTTCGCCGCCGCCGCGCTGTCAAATTTTTCGCCTTTTTTGAGCGGAATAAGCAGCGAGCCAAAATACTCAGGCGGCGGGAGCGGGGTTAAAAACGCCCGCTCCGGCGCAATCACAATGGGCGCCGATCTTTCCAGCAGGGCGGAAAGTATTTTTGTACGTTCGCCAAACACCGTCTGGAGCGGCGCCGCGTCGTGATAGGGTAAAATTCCCCACCAGGGAAAAATCTCTGACCGGCAGCCCAGGCTCTGCAGATCCGCCGCCAGTTCAAGCGCCTCGCGATCGGTTGGAACCACGACCAGCACCGGCGGACCGCAGCGCGATGCGGCCAGCGCCGTCACCATTGCCCGCGCGGCGCCCTCCGGCCCTTCAAGCTCAAGCAGCGTCTCTGTTTCAAGGGCCGAAAGCAGGCGGGAAAGCGCCGGTGTGGCGGCTATTGCGGCAAGGACCTGCCTAAAAGGGGACGGATTCATAAACGTATGCCTGACTCTCGCCGATAAGTATAAAGTAAAACCATCTTTTTGCAATACAGATGATAGAGGTAGTCATGAAGAAAAGTGTCTTTTTCCTTGCTGTTTTCGCACTGTGCGCCCGGGTATTTGCCGGCGAAGTTGAAGTAAGCATTCGTTTCTACGACAAAAAAGTCTATCATGTATCGGGCGCTTTGGGAGAACCCGTGTATGTTGAAGTGCGAATTACCAATTCCAGCCCCGTTACCTATCGTTTTAAACTTGCCGATGACCGTATTTTTTCGGTAGATTTTGATGTACGAAGTCTTTCCAACCAAAGTCTGCCTCCCGCCGATTATCTGCAGCGCAGGCGGAGTGAAAGCCGTAATGTCTTTTTTAGGGAAATCGCCGTGGAACCGCAGGAAAGCTTTGCCTTTGTAGAAGATATCCGCAATTATGCCGATATGCGCGAGGCGGGTTCGTTTATCGTACAGGCGCGGATCTTTCCCGAACTGCTGCGCACCGGGAACCTTGCCGCGCTTGAATCAAACCGCCTTAACCTGAATCTTCGCCCCGCGCTTGATGACCCCCCTTTTGAATTTGATGTCGAGACAAACGCCGTTCTGGCGCGCGAAAAACTGCCCCCGGACGGCGTTGTCAGCTATATGCTGAGCGCCCGCCAAAAAACCCAATGGGAAAAATTCTTTTTGTACCTGGACCTCGAAGCGATGATCCGCCGCGATCCGGTACGCAACCGTTCCTGGCAAAACGAAAGCGAAGAAGGCCGTTTTCGCATGACGGCCCGTTACCGCGACGATTTGAGCGCCCGGATCGCGGACGGCGATATAAGCCTTATTCCCAATGATTTTCGCGTTGAAAACACCTCGTATAACGGCGAACAGGGAACCGTCGTCGTCACCGAATGGTTCCAGGAAGGCCGCGTTACCGAACGCAGGCGTTACACCTATTATCTGCGCCGGCACGATGACATTTGGCTTATTCAGGATTATACTGTAGAGAAGTTAGGTACGGAATGAAATTATTGTTGGTGATGGCCACCGACGACAGTTATGAAACAGTTTCCCGCTTTTTAAAACCGCTGGGCTTTGAGATGATACGTTACCGTCACGTTCTTAAGGCGATGGACAATATGGACGAAATAGACCCCCAGGCGATCATCATCAGCGCCAAAGATTTTCCCCGGCACTGGAAAACGATGGTGCAGTTTGTACGCAGCGAGCGATCCCCCCAGGAGTGTCCTGTTATATTGCTTAAGGGCGGGAATTTTAACGAAGACGACGGCGCAAAGGCCGCCCATGTCGGCATAAACGCCCTTGTTACCGAAACACTTTCCGACACGGCGGAAACCGAAAAACTGCAAAGTATCCTTGCCCTGTTTATCGATGTTGAAGACAAACGAAAGGACCGCCGTTACCGCTCGGGCCGCTCAAACCGTTTTGGCTTTGTTTTTAACAATCCCCCCGATGAAAAATTAATCACCGGCGAAGTCAGCACGCTTTCTGTTTCGGGGCTTTCGTTTACCCCCGATCAGGATGTCCTGGCCGCCAAAATTAAAATTGACGACGCCATCCCGTCCTGTTCCCTGCGCGCCGGCGACAGGATTTTTTCGCCCAGCTGCATTGTCAGGGGCGCCGGTAAAACAATTTCCATGGAATTTGTTTCGTTCCCCGAAGACGAACAGGACGCGCTTAAAACCTATCTGGAAGAAGAACCCGTAAGGGAATTAAAGGCCGCCGTGGCAAAAACCTGGTAGTATATCCCGGTGTCAACTTATTCGAAAATCGGTGAAAAAACCGAAAGAAGTGGAAATTTTTAACAGGGATTGCGGGAAAACTGATCCGAAACAGAGTGCGGAAGCCGGAAATTTGCCAAAAAACAGCCGGGTTTTTCTGACATGCGGACATGGTTATCCCATAGTGAAAACTGTGAGAAATGGTTTTGCGAATAGGTGCTACGCCGCTTCCCTGTAATAATGGTTGTGTAACCCGAAAAGCAGCGGTTTTTGTTTTATCGCTCCGGTCGCCGGCTGTTCCGGCGGCGCGTTCGGAATGCCGCCCAGTCCCTGGTGGGGCCGGTAATCGTTGTAATAGCCGATGTATTCCTTCACGATGCGGCGAAGCTGCGTATCGCTGAACAGGATAAAGTGGTCGAGACATTCCCGCCGCAGCGAGCGGACAAAGCGTTCCGCGTAGGCGTTTAAGTTTGGCGAATACGGCACGGTGGGAATATCCTTAATTGAATACCAGTTGTAGGGAAACCATTTTAATTCTCCCGAATTGTCATGGATCAGGTATGAATTCGGATAGCAGTAATCAAACTCTGAAAGCTGTAAACGTAAAAATTGTCTGGTCGGGTTTGTAGTGACGTTGTAGTG
>JAIRYT010000100.1 GCA_031267675.1 Treponema sp.
CTTCCGACACCCTGCCGTCCTTCATCGCCAGAACCCTTGAAACGGTGGCGGTGGACACTCCTGCGGCCTTTGCCACATCTCGTATAGTATGTTCCCTCATAGTAGTTCCGATGTAAACGATTGCATCGCAAGGGAAAGGTCCCCCATTTATTTTTTTACCGGAATAACTCCTTTTTTGAGGATAATATTCCCGTACGGGACGGTCTCGCCGGTCATAACAACCCCAAAGGCCTTTTTACACCGTTCGTAAAAGGCAAAACGCTCCACCCGCTCTACCTCGGGAGTGCCGGGCCAACGGCGATCTATTACCGCCCGATAGGAACTCTCGACTGAAAAATCCAATGTATCCCCCGCCGAGGCCTGCATCATCGCCACAGGGTGGGGTACATACGAATCCAGGTTGATAAGGGCTAAAATTCCGTCCAACAGGGCGGGGATTCGTATGCCGTCTGCCCGGATAACAGTAGTGTTAAAGGTATCGCCGGGGAAAAAGGCGTCGCCCAGTACCAATTCGTCCCCATGACCCATGCGAAACAGAGCGTCCAGCAGTTCCGGGCTTATAACGGGATCAATGCCAATCAGCATATCGTCCTCCTGATAAGAGAATGATCCACCCTAACAGACGATTTGTCAAGAAAAAAATGTAATCGATTACATTTTTTTCGCTTTTTTTGTGTTTTTTTTACAGTTTGGCCTTTGGGGAGCCCGGCCTGCCGCCGCGCTGGTCCAGCTTTTCGTCCATTCCAGGGCTTGGGCCTTTTTGGTTTATAAAGGACCGGGAACGGCGGATGATTACAAGCCCGTGGACCGGCACCGAAACCACCGAAACTGCGGGGTAATCCCGGCGATTCCGGAGCCGTTGGGGGGCCTGCGCTCGTTCATAGGGGACCCCCGGGCCGGTGTTACGAGACGGCGGCTTCCGGAGTAAAAGCGCTGAACGGATCTACCGCCAAAAATCCCTTGAAAAAAATACAAAAGCCGCCCACAGTTCAAGCCGCCCGGCAATCATTTCAAACGACAAAACCCATTTAACATACGCGGGAAAGGCGTAAAACGCCGCAGACGAATTAAATGAGCCCAGCCCGCTGCCAATATTACCAATCGAAAGAAGGCTTACGTTTAACGATGAAAACAGATCCGCTCCACAGCTTGCGACGGTGAACATGCCCGCTGCCGCGAGGGCAAAATATAAAAAAATAAAGCCCGACACGCCATAGACTACGTCTTTGCGCCCCACTTTTTTATTAAGCCTAATCGAAAAAACACCGCGCGGATAAATAATACGGCGCAGTTCGTTGCCGCATTGTTTCCAGAGTACCACATGGCGAATGACTTTAACACCTCCTGCCGTAGAGCCCGAACAACCGCCGATAATCATAAGAACAAAAATAACCGCCTGCGCCAGCGGCGGCAGCAGGTTTTGACCGTTAATCGCAAAACCGGTGGTGGTAATAATGGACGCTACCTGGAAAAAAGCGGCGGTTATCGTATCGCCCATAAACGAAAAACCCGGCGCGTTTTGTTCCGCCGCGCCGCCGATTGAAGCCGCCATGACAATTACCGCTATGGCTATAATGGCAAAATAGGCGCGGCCTTCGCTGTTGTTCCATGCATCGCGGAATTTACGCTGGAACAGGCGAAAAAGGAGGCTAAAGTTATATCCGGCAATGATCATAAAAATAATCAATATCCATTGAACGGGTTTTGAATTAAAGTGGGCAATGCTTTCGTTGTATGAACTGTAACCGCCTGTGGCTATGGCGGAAAACGCGTGGACAACCGCGTCAAAAACGTTCATTCCCGCAAGGCATAGAAACAGGACCGCCGCCGCGGTAAGGGCAATGTACATGCCCCACAAAAGTTTTGCGGTCTGGGTAATTTTGGGCGTAATACGGTCCTTTTCGGGGCCGGTGGTTTCTGCCTTGACAAGGCGAAAACCGCCAATGCCAAGCAGGGGAAGCAGCGCTACGGTAAGAACCACCATGCCCATGCCGCCAAGCCAGTGTGTTTCCGCGCGCCAAAAAACAAGCGAACGCGGCATAACAGAAAGATCCACAATCACCGAAGAACCTGTAGTGGTAAAACCGGAAACGCTTTCAAAAAGCGCGTTGGTAAATACGGGAATATAACGCGAAATAAAAAAGGGTACGGCGCCCATAAAACAGGCTCCAACCCACGATAAAAACACCAGTAAAAATCCGTCCGAAGCTGAAAAACGAATCGGTGTCTTCATGGAGCCAAAAAGAACGGGAACGGCAAGCAGCGTCATTGCCGCCATCGGAACCAAAAAAGCCTTTATCATGGACGATTCTTTTAGGACAATGGCAATAACAAGCGGCGCGGTCATGGAAAACGAGACAAGAAGCAGAATAAGCACCAGCAGCTTTGCGCCGCCGCCGTACTGTTTCATTTTTCGTCCCTGTGGTTATTTTGGCTTTTACGTTCGTTGTCACCTTTGCTTCCCCCGCCGCCAAAAATTTTTTCAATTTCCGCCTCTGTTCCGGTCCTGGCAACAAGAATAAGCCGGTGGCCCGCCGTGTAGACATAATCGCCTTTTGGAATAAAGTCGCTTTCTTTTTCGCGGTTTACCAGCATAACGAGCGCTCCCAGCGGCAGGTGAAAATCCTTGAGCACTTTGCCTTCGGCAACAGAACCGGGCGCAATGTCTAATTCAATAATGCCGGCTTTATTTCCAAGCCGGTGGACGCTTCTGATGCCGCCGCCCATTAACCTGGAAATAATCGAATCGACAACAACGGACTTTATCGGGATCACCACATCCACGCCAAGTTTCCGGGCAATGGACGCGTAACCGTCGCTGGTAACCATCGCGATTGCGCGGCCTACGCCCCGTGACTTTAAATAGACGGCGGTGATAATGTTAAATTCCTGGTATTCTGTCGCGGTAACAATTAGATCAAGATCATCAATATGTTCTTCTACAATAAAATTTTCGTCCGAAATATCTTCGTTTAATACAAGCGCTTCGGGAAAGCGGCTGGACAGATCTTTGCAAACAGCGTAGTCCTGTTCAATTATTACAAGCTGTTTAAGCCTTTTTGGAATTAATGTTTTAAGGAACGAAAACAGGTGTTTTCGTTTGCCGCCTTTATGTGTTCCGGCGGAATATTCCGTATCGGTTTCCAAAGAAAGCCCCTCGTCCCATTTGTCCCTGTTAAGCAGGCCGTCCGCGATAAGCGCGCCAAGTCTGCCGCCGCCGACAATGCCTATGCGGTGCAGCCGTTTTTCATCGCGGCCGCAAAGGCGAAAGCCTTCGTTTAATTCTTCATCCTTTGCCAAAAGATAAATACGGTCCCCCGCCGTAATGCGCGTGGAACCGCCGGGAAGTATGCTTTCGTCTTTTCTTTCAATCAGGGTTACCAGGCTGTCGCCCGGTAAAACCGTTCTAAAATCAACAAGCGTAAGGCCGTCAAAGGCAGATCCTGCCTGAACGTCAATTGAACCCAGTTCATAGGGCGTACCGGCAAAAGAGAGCACTTCGCCGATTGCGCCGTGTTCGATTGCGTCAAGCGCCGAACGGGCGGCTTCGACATCGGGGTGGATAAAAAAATCTATGCCCATCGACGCTTCGTCCTGGTTTTGCAGGCTGCGAAAATTGCGCCGCACATATTCATCATTTCGCACGCAGGCAATGCGGAGCAGACGCGGATAACGGGAGGCAAGACCGCAGATAATCATATTTACTTCGTCGGAATTGGTAACGCAGACAAGCGCGTCGGCTTTGAGTATGCCCGCTTCTTCCAGATTTTGAATGCTGTTTCCTTCGTTCTGGATTATCATACAGTCAAGGCTGTTTGAAACATGGCGGGCGCGGTCTTCGTTTGCTTCAATGATGGTTACATCGTGTTTTTCCTTAACCAGATACCGCGCAAGCTGGGTTCCCACAAGGCCCGCGCCGACAATTATTACACGCATAAAAACAGTATACTATGCTGGCGGGACGTTTTCAAATTAGCGCCGGTTTTTTGAATAGTTCCCAAAATCCCGGATAGGTAACATCCACCGCTTCCGCCGTGGTTATTTCTACCGGACCCTGACTGCCCAGGGCGGCGCAGGCAAGCGCCATTACAATGCGGTGATCGCCGTATCCGTCAAGGCGCATTACCGGCGGTGTTTCTTTGCCCCGCGCCGTTTGCGCGCCGATGACAAGTCCGTCTTTTTTTTCGATACATTCGACGCCGAGTTTTTTTAATTCGCGCGCCATGCAGGCTATACGATCGGTCTCTTTTATGCGCGCGTGGGCGGCGTTGATCAATTCTGTTTTTCCGTTGGCATACGCGCCCAAAACCGCCATAACGGGGAGCATATCCGGCGTGGCGTTAAGATCAAAAATTCCGCCTTTTAACGGGCCCGTACGAAACACCGTTACCTGCCATACGCCTTCTGTCTGCTTCCATTCGACTGTACAGCCCATGCGTTCAAGGTATTCAAAGAACACCTTGTCGCCCTGGGTATCGGCAGGGTCCAGTCCCACAAGCGTGATTCTGCCGCCGCTGATGACGGCCGCCGCCGCGGGAAAAGCGGCGGAAGAAAAATCGCCGGGCACAGGACCGTTTTGGCTGTGGTAAGACGCTCCGCCGGCAATGCGAAAACGGGAATAGCCGGGAGTAAACTCAAGCGGAACGGAATGGGCGGCAAGGTACGCAAGCGTCATGTCGATATAGGGTTTTTCGTTAAGTAACGGCACATCGATCCGGGTTACGCATCCCTTTGGCGCCAGGGGAGCGGCCATAAGCAGCGCGGAAAGGTACTGGCTTGTGGGACACTCAACGCGCGCCCTTCCGCCTTTCCAGGGCCCGCACACCGTTATCGGCACGCAGCCGTTATGCGATGAAACAGAAACGCCAAAAGCGGAAAGCGCGTCAAGCAATGGTCCCGCAGAACGCCGCATAATTTGTTCATCGCCCGAAAACGTATAAGGCGCGTTCCCAAGCGAAGCAGCCGCCAAAAGTAAAAACAGCGTTGTTCCCGAATTGCCGGCGTCAATACGGCGGATGTCCGCGCCGGAAGCGTCCGTTTTAACGGCGCCCGCTCCCTGTACGATATACGCGGTAAGTATTCCGTTTTTACGTTCTTCGGCAACTTTTGCCCCCAGCGCGGGTACTGCCGCCGCGCAGGAACGGGTGTCAAGTGAATCAAGCGGCCCTTCGATGCGCGAAACCCCGCTGCCGAGCGCCGCCAGCAGCAGACGCCTTATGGTATGGCTTTTTGAAGCAGGGACGCAAAAGCTTTCTTTACCGCCGAATATATGCGGCGTAACAAGTACATTCACACAAAAAACACAAATATAACGCTGGTAATGATTCCCATGAGCGCCATTGCAAGGCCGCTCATTGCGCCTTCTGTTTCGCCAAGTTCCAGCGCGGCCGATGTACCGATAGCGTGACCGGAAGCGCCCATGGCAATTCCCGCCGCGACCGGATCTTTTAATTTAAAAATTTTAATAAAAAAGGGGGCGAATATGCAGCTTACCATGCCGGTGACAATGACCGCCGATACCGTAAGCCCGCGATACCCGCCGTTTTGTTCCGACAATTCAAGCGCGATGGCGGTCGTAACCGACTTTGGAAGCAGCGAAACGCGAAGCGCCCCTTCTATATTAAACAGCCGGCATAAAAACAAAATTGACACGATGGAAACAACGGAGCCGGCAAGACAGCCCGCAAAAATGGGAACTACATTGGCAAAGAGCAGCCGGCGCTGGTGATAAATTTTAAGCGCTAAAATCGTAGTTGCCGGAACAATAAAAAGCTGAATAATATTCCCGCCCTGCATATACTGATCAAGCGTAACAGGAGTAAACCACAACAGGAGAATTAAATAAATGTTTGCCACAAAAAGCGGATTAACCAGCTGGTGATTGATGACGCGCCGTGTCTGCGCCGCCGCATAAAAACAAATAACGGTTATTATAATTCCAAATACCGGAAGCGAAAAAAGGGTTTCCATAATTAACGCGCCTTTGACATTCGTCCCAAAATATGCTGGAACAAACGAACCGTGCCGTACACGGCAAAAAAAGTAAGCAGCGCCGCCGTGACGACAATAATCAAAAGCTGCCAGATCACCGGCAGAATCAAATCAAGATTTTCCAGAATAGTTACCGCCGCGGGCAAAAAGAAAAACGCCATATTCGCGCTTAAGAAATCCGCGGTAGCGCCCAGATGTTTTTCGTTAAGGAGCCTTGTTCCCAGCGCAATGAGCATGAGCACCATGCCAATTACGCTGGACGGCAGTGAAAACGGCATAAAAAGCCTGAACACTTCCCCTGCAAATCCAAAGGCCAGAATAAGCGCCAGCGGCTGCATTATCTTCATTTGATTGCCTCCTCCCAGGCGGACTGAACCGCTTCCGCGGCCTCTGCCGGCGTATGCGAAAACGCGTACATGCGGCCTATGGCGGTGCGAACGGCGCTGTTAAAATCCGCGGTAATGGGCGGCCGGTTATGGACCATTTCTCCCGCGTCGTACATGTCAAATGTTTTTACATAATTGGGATCGGTTTTAACCATGTCGGCGATTCTTCTGCCGTTTCCCGGAACCGCATAGGCCGCCCTTGTAATAACGCCCGCCTGATCGCGCAAATAGCGGATAAATGTTTCCGCTTCTTCCTGCCTGTTTGTCTGGGCGCTTAATCCTACATACCAGGACGAAAGGCTAAACACGCTTTTACCGTAATAATCTTTGGAAACAGGAATGGTTGTCACCCCGAAATCGGCGGGATTTAGATTTTTTAATTCCGCCGAAGAAGCAATAATCATGCCTATCTTTCCCGCTTTAAAGGCCTCTATTTTTTGCTGTACCGAAAGCGTAAAGGGATCGGGATACAGAAAAGGGCGCAGCTTTTCAAGAAATTCAAACGCGGGCAGCGCCTCTTTTGAATTAAACCGGTAATCGGCATAGGTGGTGTTTTCGTCATTAAGCGGAATTCCCGCCGTATTCCAAATCCACGAAAGAATCTCGCGCGAAACACTTTCGTTGTCGCCCGCGCGAAGCGCAAGGGCCGCGCCAAAAATACCCCGCTCCGGACTGTGTATGCTTTGAACATAGCTTAAAAATTCGTCCTGTGTTTTGGGCGGCCGGTCAAAGCCCGCTTCCCGCAGCAGGTTTACGTTATAGTACAGGGGATTAATAAAAGAAATTACGGAAAGGGCGTGCGGATCATCCTCTCCTGTTAATGTATTAAGCGGCGTCAGGAGCGCGTTGGTTTCGAGCGCGGGCAGCCAAAACGGATCAAGACTAATAATTCCGTTTGCGCCTCCTTTTTTTTCTTCGCCGGCAAGATGTTCAAGCATTTCTTCGCTGCTAAGTTTTTTTAGATCAATTGAAATGCCGGGGGTCTTTTCTTCAAAATCAACAATAAGGCGGTCAATTGTTTCTTCGTCAAGGTGATCTCCCCACCATGTGCCAAAATCAATGCGGCTTGCCATTCCGGGAATGCCCCCCGACGTAAGTTTAAAAATGATAATAACGGCGGCAATAACAAGCGCCCAAAGCCACAATACGTTATCCAAGGCGATTTTAAGCAGTATTTTGGGAAAACGCCTGGCGGGCGGATCCATGGGCCCGTATCCGGTCTGGGCGGGAACCGGCCCCTTTGCGGGGCCCTTTTTTTGAAAAAAGCGCGTTAAAAAATGCCCCGCCTGCCGTAAACGCGCCCCGCTCGAAAGATAGATCAGGCGCAGCGTTTTAAGTGTTTTTTGCAGGAATTCCTTTGCCAACCGTTTTTGAGAATCATTCATCATTACCTCGACTTAACGAACCAATTAAGGTAAATTATAACCATGTTTGGTTTTATAAAAAAGCTCTTTGGCTTTGCCGCCGCCAGCGTCAAAATTGACCCCGATGCGATTGTAGAGGAGCAATGGACCGCCGACTTTACCCAGGTAAAGATACCCGATGATAAAAATGAATTCAAGCATTCGGCTGTTCGTTTTTCAATTGACCCTGTCGAAGGCGAAAGCCGCTTTTCGACCGGTATCCGGAACGGCGCGCTGGTTCTTTGGTTTTATAAAACCAACTGCATTGCCTGGACCGAGGACCTGCAGTTCCGTTACCGCGACCTTGTAACAAGGGCCCGTATTAACCTTGCCCCAAAGGAAGCCTACACCGCCGCCGGATTTAACATTCGCATGGTCGACAACAGTACCTATTATATGATTTTGGTGTCAAACCGGGGATACTTTAGGTTTGACCTTGTGCGAAACGGCATGCCGCTGGCGCTGGCAGGCTGGACGGAAATTCCAAGGACTCCCGTAAAAACCAACATTCCAACAGGCAGTCCCGAAGATGTTTTTATCGCGTCGCTTGCCGAAAGCCTTGCCGAAAATGGTGAGGAAAATAGCGACGAAAATGGTGAGGAAAATAGTAACGAAAATAACGGCGGGGATGTCGATACCGGGGACCAGGCAGACTCTAATCAAATTTCCCCCATCAGTCTGAATACCTTCGATCTGGAAATTGTCGCGTTTGGAAGACATCTGCTTTTGATGATCGATGATCAATGGGCCGGCGAATGGGACGATTCCTCCCTGTCCGAAGGCCGTATCGCGTTTTGCGCCGCGAATTATGAGGGAAACCCAAACGTAAAAACGGCGGAAGCGGCGCTTTGTTCATTCAGTCTTGATTCGCGTATTGACGCGGTAGAAGACCGGTATCATGCCTTAAAAAATACCGGCGGCGCCCAGGCGCGCGTCCGCCTTGCGGAAACATTTGCCGCACAGGGGCAGACTGCTTCTGCCCTGTCACAGCTTCGCCGGGCCTGGAGAATACAAAGCGCCGCGCCTGAGGAATTACTGCTTGGCGCGAAACTTGCCATGTCCAAAGAATTATGGGACGAGGCGGACACCTATGTAGAAAAACTTCTTTTGGCGCCGGTCAAAAAAACGCTTGAACAAAAAGAAGCGCGGAACCTTAAAGCGGCGATCCTTTATTTGCGCGGCAATTATGACGGTTTGATTTTGTGGAGTGTATTTGCCGATGATGAATATGCGAATCCCTCGGCCAATGCAAATCTGCTGGGCCACGCGTATTTTAACACTGCCCGATATACCGAAGCCGCCGCCGCCTATAGCCACGCGTTTGAACTGGACGGCGAAAACGCGCTTGCGGCAAAAAATACCGCATCGGCTTTTGAGCTTTCGGGTATGCGCGAAAAAGCGCTGGAAAAATACCGCGAAGCCGCAAATCTTTTGCTTAAACAAAATAATTATGCCGATCTTGGTTTGATTATTCCCAAACTGCGTTTTTTGGGCAACACCGATTGGGAAGCGCGTGCCATAATCGGCAAATGGGCTTTTGGTATAGACGATTTTAAAACAGCGGAAGAAGAATTGAACCTTGCCGAGGAAATCCGCAAAAAACACGGCGGGCGCAATCCCGATGCCGCCGTCTACTATCTACAGGCGCTGCTCTTGATTCGGGACAAAAAACGGCGGCAGGCTTTGCCGCTGTTTGAAAAAGCAGTAAAGTACGAGGGGAATTATCCCCTGTTTCGTTTTCGTCTGGCAGAGTGCCGTTTTCTTTTGGACGATGATCCTGACAGCGGCGATCTTAAAGCCGACATGGAAATTGCCCTTGCCGTTGATCGAGAAAGCGAAGCGGAAAGTTACGGATGGATTCATAATTTTGCCGCCCACATCGCGTTACGCAACGGCAATATCGAAGAAGCGCAGATGCTTATGGAAAAGGCCGCCTCCGTTTTGGGCGAAGTCCCCGATCTGCGGGTAAACCGCGCCGTCGCGTGGTATTTAAGCGGCGATATGGAAAAAGCCCTGCGCGAACTTGACGCCGCCCAGAGTGATGATCCGGACGGGATTATGGCAAACTGCGCGGGAAACCTTTTGGTCCGCGAAAAACGCTTTGAAGAAGCGGACTCGTTTTACCACAGGGCGATTAATACCGCGCCTGGCAACAGGGAATTTCGTTGTAACCGCGCATCCTGTTTAATTGAACTTGGCCGTTATGGCGAGGCCGATGATGTACTTACTGCCGGCCTTGAGCTGGGCAATGCCGATGAGTCCGTCAAACTGCTTGAACTTATTGCCCTTGTCGCTGTTAAAAAAGGTGAATACAAACGGGCAGAAGCCGCCGCGCGCGCGGCGCTGAACATTGACGGGGAGCATGTGCCGTCGCTGCTTTATTTGGGCTGGGCGTCTGTCTTTACCAGAAATTGGAATGAAGTAAGCGCTGTTCTGGATCGTCTTGATGATTTTGAATTGGACGAGGAAACCGCAAAAAGCCGTGATGATCTTGAAGCATGGCTGGAGGATGCGTTTTACCGCAAAGTAAACTGCGCCATCTGTGGGCGCGAATGGCTTGTTGAACGCGATGCGGAACCTGTTAAATCGATGCGCCTTTATGCCACACCCCCCGACGACATGCCCGCCGGGACCTGTCCGTCCTGTGGAAAAACCTACTGTGTCGGCTGTCGTAAAGAAGCACTGGACGAAAGCGGCCGCATGACCTGTCCTGACTGTAACGTAAGCCTTAAATTTACCGATGACGGCCTCAAGGGAATAATCTACGAATGGGCCCGCAAAAACCTGCGAAAACAACGCAAAGCCGCCGAAGCCGCCGCGACATCAGCCGCTAATGCGGAAGCGGACGCGACCACTGCGGTAGTTGCCGTGGAAACACCCGCAGGCGCGGCGGAGGACCACGCGCCGGTCATCGAAACGGCGGGCACCACCGCGACATCAGTTAATGCGGAAGCGGACGCGACCACTGCGGAAACACCCGCTACAGACGCGGCGGATGATCATGCGCTGGCTGCCGAAACAGCGGATGTCGCCGCGACACCAGCTAATGCGGAAATGGGCGAAGCCGCCGTGGAAACGCCCGTTGCAACTGCGGCGGATGGCCACACTGCCGAAGCGGACACCGCCGCGACACCAGCCGCTAATGCAGAAACGGACGCGACCACTGCGGAAACACCCGCAGGCGCGGCGGAGGACCATGCGCCGGTCGCCGAAACAGCGGATACCGCCGCGACATCAGCCATTAATGCGGAAGCAACAGTAGAAGCCGCCGCTGTGAAAATGGACGCGACCGCCGTGGAAACACCCGCTACAGGCGCGGCGGAGGACCACGCGGCTGCCGCCGAAACAGCGGATGCCGCGACACCAGCCGCCAATGCGGAAGTGGGCGAAGCCGCCGTGGAAACACCCGCAGGCGCGGCAGTAGAAGCGGATACAGAAAGCTAAACACCCGCGGCGGGCCCGGATATTTTACGCTAAAATTGGTATCTCAATTTCAAACGTTGTTCCTGACTGTCCCGCCGGTGAAGCTTCCACGGAACGCACATTGATCTCCCATCCGTGAGAATCAATCACGCCTTTTACCATGGCGAGGCCCAAACCGGGTCCCTGCTCGCGGCGCGAAGAAGTGCCCCGGTAAAAAGTTTCAAAAATATGGGAAAGGTCCTCGCTCTTGATACCCGGTCCGTTGTCGCTTATTTCAATATGCGCTTTTCCGTTTTGCATGAACGCGGTAAAGCGAATACATGAATTTTTGCCCGAATAGCGAATCGCGTTATTAACAATGTTTAAAAGGGCGCGGTTTACGAGCCGATTGTCCATGCGCACGGTTATGCCGGGATCAATGTCTATTTTTGTTTCTACCGTGCAGTAAAATATTTCGGAATCCTGTTTAATTTCCCTGCCAAATTTTTCAAGGTATTCTGCCAGGGGAATATGGTTCATCATTCCCCGGTATTCTTCTGAATCAAGTTTTACAACATCAAGAAGATCGTCAATCATATCTTCAAGTTGTTTTACCTTGGAAGTAATAATACTCGTTGAGCGTTCCAGCGATCCGGGGTTTTTGTCGATACCGTCTCCAATAGCTTCCGCATAACCGCGAATAAGAGCCAGGGGCGTTTTAAGATCGTGGCTTACGCCCATAACAAAACGGCTTCGGCGGAGCATGTTTTCTTTTAATTTAAGGCGCATTGTATTAAGGGAATTGCCCAGGCTGCTTATTTCGTTGCTGCCCTTAATATCAACATCAAGATCAAATTCACCGGAAACAATACGGCGCGTCGCCTTTTCCAGCATGGTCACCGAGGATGTTACCGACCGGATTATGCCGACTATCACAAAAAGCACAAATAAAATCGTAACGCCAATGGCAATAAAAAATACCAGCGCAAGCGTTACCATGGGCGATGAAGTCTTTCCCGAATGATCAAAGCGGGTTAAAAGAAAAAGATTCTCGTCCAGTTTTGGAAACGATTCCGCAACATAATTGTAACGGCCGTCTTTTTCTTTAAGGCGCGAAATCAGTATTTGTTCGTTCACCGTCTGGCCCTGCGGCAGTTCCCCTATGGTAGAAAAGAGTATGCGAAAATCAGTGGTTAGAATTACCATATCCGCGCCCTGCCGCGAGTGTGACAGGCGGAATACGATTTTTTCCCAGTCATGCTTTGTCATGTTTTCGTTTAGGTATGGAACAATTTCTTCGTACATGGGCATGGGGATACGTTCCTGCCTGCCGGCAAAACGAAGCAGGAACGCTTCGGCGGCAAGCGTAAAAAAAGGCAAAAGGACAATTCCCGCAAAAAGAAGGATGCCCTGGGTTTTAATCTTCACTGCGCAAGCGCCTCTTCGCCGCCGTAAAACCGGTACCCCAAACCATAAACTGTTTCAATATACTGGGGCCGCGTGGGATCAACTTCAATTTTTTTTCTAAGCCGCTGTATATAAACCGCTACCGTGGTTAGATCGCCGTATCGGTTTTCCCACACATCGTTATAGATTTGTTCGGGGCTTGCGGGAACACCCTTGTGTTCGGTCAGGTAAGAGAGCACTTCGTATTCCCGCCCCGAAAGCGGAATGCGTTTGCCGTTTTTCTTTAGTACACAGCCGTCGTAATCAATGGTAAACGGCCCAAAAGAAAAAATATTGTTTGTTTCCTTTGAATCTTTAATCCGCTGCAGCAGCGCCCGCACACGGGCTGCCAAAACCTTGGGCGAAAAAGGCTTTGTTACAAATTCATCGGCGCCGGATGAAAATCCCGAAATAAGATCCTCGTCGGAGTTACGCGCGGAGACAATCATTACCGGCGTTCCGCGTTTTTTACGATAGGTGGACAAAAATTCAAAACCGTCCATGCCGGGAAGATTAAGATCAAGTATAATAAGGTCGGGATCATACTTTTCAAGGCAAACGAGCGCTTCTTCGGCTGTTTCAACCGTCTGAACGACAAGTCCTTCGTTGCGCAAATAAAGACACACAAGGTCTGCGAGTTCCTTGACATCTTCGATAATAAATACAGATCCCTGCATCGGTTGTATCTCTACGAGCCCTTTGCTTCCATTCTAACCAAAGGTTCCCCAAGAGTATACTACACGTTTGCGCAGAGCAAGAGCATTTTTAAAATATAACAAAAAATTATAGCACGCTGTTTAAAAACTGCTTTGTCCGCTCTTGTTTGGGGTTGGTAAAAAGCTCCTGGGGAGTGGTAAGTTCCAGTATCGAGCCTTCGAACATCACCGCCACTTTGTTGGACGCTTCACGGGCAAAACCCATTTCATGCGTAACCACAATCATCGTCATACCCGCCTGAGCCAGGCCCTTCATTACGCCGAGGACTTCGCCCACAAGCTCGGGATCAAGCGCGCTGGTCGGTTCGTCAAACAGCATAATTTTTGGTTCCATGGAAAGGGCGCGCGCAATGGCGACCCGCTGCTGCTGGCCGCCTGACAACATCGACGGGTACGCGTCCGTTTTGTCGCTTAGGCCCACGCGCTCAAGCAGCACCTCGGCGTTTTTTCGCGCTGTTTCCGCGTGAACTTTTTTAACATGCATGGGGGCAAGCATAAGGTTTTCAATTACCGTTTTATGGGGAAACAGGTTAAAACTTTGAAAAACCATACCCACTTCAAGAAGCGACGCGTTTAATTCGGCATATGGAATATGTACGGAATTTATTCCGTTAGCGCAGTCAAAGAGCAGCTTGTCTTCTATGTAGATTTTTCCCGAATCAATTGATTCAAGACGGTTAAGACTGCGCAGGTATGTAGACTTACCCGCGCCCGACGGCCCGATAATACAGATTACCTCTCCCTGTTCCACCGTAAGAGAAACATCCTTGAGCACCTGCAGGGGCCCGCGCCCGTTCTTACCCAAAAATTTTTTTGAGACATCGACGGTTTTAATCATTGACATGGCAGATCCCTAAACGTAAACTGAATATTTTTTTTCCAATTTATGGAAAACGAAAGTAAAAATCGCCGTAATTATAAGATAGAGTATCATCGCCGGAACATAGACCAGCGCGGTGGCGGAACTTGATGAAATGGAACGAGTCTGCTTGGTTATATCAGTAAGGGCAATAATCGAAACCAGCGAGGCATCCTTAAGCATCATAATAAATTCATTGCCCACCGGGGGAATAAGGCGCCGTATCGACTGGGGAATAATCACAAGGCGCATGGTCTGCGCGTAAGACATGCGCAGCGCTTTGGCCGCTTCGAACTGGCCCTTGTCAATGCTTTGTATGGCCGCGCGGATAATCTCGGCGCAATAGGCGGCGGAATTAAGGCTAAACGCGATAAACGCGGCGATAAAACGGTTGTTTATTGTTAAAACCGAACTAATTTGGGGCAGACCGTAGTAAATAAAATACAACTGCATAAGGAGGGGCGTACCCCTAAAGAAAAAAATGTAGGCGCTGCAAATTTTATTGGGAATGGGATTCTTTGACATTTTACCCAGCGCGACAAAAAGACTTAAAATTACCCCGGCGCTTGTCGCAAGAATGGTAAGGGCGATGGTAACACGCGCCCCCCTTAACAGCGGCGGAATCCAGTCAATTATTGTTTGCAGATTTGTCATTTTTCTTCCTTTTTGGAACGACAGCAACCACATTCCGCAGAAACCAAAAATAATTTTCTGTTTCCACGGTCCGTGGTTACCCCGAATTTTTCGCTATGGGCGCACCTGCGAAACAATGTCCCTGCCAAAAACCTGCCGGGAAATTTCCTGCACGGTACCGTCGGCAAAAAGCTCGTCCAAAGCTTCGGATACCGCGTCTCCAAGCGCGGCGTTGCCGCCCCGGATACAAATGCCCAACTCTTCCCCTTCGCCTTCCCAGACAATGTTTACGGTATACGCGGGATTCGCTTCGTAATAGTACGCGACAACACTGTCACACACAATAACGTCAACGCGGCCCGTGCGCAGTTCGTCAAAACAATTCATAACCTTGTCGTATTCAAAGGCGGTAAATGAAAGGCCGCCCTCGGCAAGTTCTGTCATAATGTCGTCAGAAGTAGTATCGGCCTGATACGCCACCCTCATTCCGGCAAGGCTTTCCAGCCCCGTAATACTCTGCGTTGAACCTTCGGGCAGTACAATGGACTGCGCGTTGGAAATATACGCCTGCGGGAAGATGTATTTTTCCTGGCGGGCGCCTGTGATGGTTACGCTGGAAATAATCATGTCGTACTTTGACGTTTCAAGACCCGCAAAAATTCCATCCCAGGAGGTATCCTCAAATTCCACCGGCAGCCCGAGCTTTTCACCCAGCGCTTTGGCTAAAAGCACGTCAAAGCCTATGGGCGTGGTGCCGTCGGCGTCATAATACTCCATCGGCGGATAACCGATTTCCATACCAACGCTGAGCACACCGGCCCGTATGGTGGGAACCCCGGTGTCACTGACTACCAGCGGTTTTGGCGCACAGCCCGCGAAAAGAGCCAGTACTGCCAAAACGGCGCATACTGATACGAGTGATTTCTTCATTTGTTTCCTTTGTCTCCTTTGGGTTTACAAGAATAGAAGGATTGTAACAGTTTATACGGTGCGCGTCAACAAAATAGCGGTTTTTATGCAAAAATCAGAGCAAATAACGCATAAAAAACGCATAAAAACGCATAATAATGCATGCGCGGTAAAAAAAGGACGAAGGCGCTTCCAGCAAAGGCCCCGCCCCCGGCTTGGGCGTAACGCCCAGGCTATGGCACCTATGCCGCGCATGGCTGCGGGCCAATCCGGGAGGACAGCCGGCGGGCGATCCCGCCCGGATACGTCCGCAAAAGCGCGCGAACCGGCGGCGCGGCTGCAGCAACATAACGGCCCCGATGCCCAGCCCGATGAATAACGCGGCCGCTTATTTGGTCATCCTGTATAAATATTTTCTTAGTATTTTTTCCGCGAGCAGGTTTGACGCGTCTGTATGTATATTACGCATATATACTTTTTCGCCCAGTAATCTTATGCGAAAATATCTTTTACCGTTATTATCT
>JAIRYT010000011.1 GCA_031267675.1 Treponema sp.
AAAATCAACCCACTCAACAAAAGTTTACCCGGGTTACTGATTTTAAATGCTTTACCCCCCCCCCCCCCCCCCCCCCCCGTAAAATTCGAGAGAATATCGCATAAAACCAGTATTTTAAAAGAGTATCCCCTTGAATATATAGCGGGGAAAAACGAACCTTTTTACCCGGTTAATAATCCCGGTAACAACGAAATTTACAATAAATACAAAAATACGGCGGCTCTCTTTCCCAATATTTATCTTTGCGGGAGGCTTGCGGAGTATACGTATTACAACATGGATGCGGCGATAGGGAGTTCGCTTGCCATTGCAAATTCCATCAGGGCAAAAACCAATAAATCAATTTTTTTGCGATTTCCTGTAATCAAAGAATTTTTTCTGTATGGGATTATCGGCAGCTTTTCTGCCGGGGTGGACAGTTTTTTGTTCTGGATATTGCGAAAGCAGGGGATGGTCCTTTTTGCCGCCAATTTTATCGGCATAAATATGGGTATATGTTCAAGTTTTTTATTAAACACGTTTTTTAACTTTAAAGCGCCGCAAAAACTGCTCCGCCGGGGAATAAAATTCTTTGCGGTTGGATATTTAGGACTGCTCTTATCCATGTTCATTCTGCATACCGGCGTCATTGTTCTTGAATTACGGGATATTTACGTTAAAATCGTTTCTGTTTTTATTGTCGCGCTAATTCAGTTTATACTCAATAAATTATTTACATTCAGGGAGACAGAGAGATGAATACCACAGAATCAAACGCAGAGAATTATTTGCTCCATAAAGCCGATGGCGCCTTGAACTTTTGCGATTATTTAATCAGCCGCAAAAGCGCGCTCTTTTTGTGTATAGCAGCCTACAGTTTTGGCATGCTTCTGCTCTTTTCCATGTCATCTCCCCTGTACTATATCAATAAAGAAGTTGATGTTCATGCCTATTTTAATATGGGGAAAGGCCTGTTTAACGGCAAAGTTATTTACAGGGATTTATTTGACCATAAAGGCCCGCTGCTGTATTTTATCTACGGGCTGGGATATTTAATTTCCGGCAGAAACTTTTTGGGCATATATATTCTTGAAGCTGTCTTTTTAACAATTACACTTTCCTGTCTTTTTAAGACCGTTTCACTGTTTATAAAAAACAAACATGCCTTATTGGCTATACCGGTTTATGCCGCAATTTTGTTAAATGAAAAAATATTCGACGATGGCGGCCATGCCGAAGAGTTTTGCCTTCCGTTCATTATGGCCGGATTGTTTTACCTTGTTAAAATGTGGCGTAACGAAGAAAATTTTAAATTCGGCGTCAAAGAAGGCGTTATCCTGGGATTCTGCACAGCGGCATTATTGCTGATAAAAATGACCATGGCGGCTGTTTTTGTTCCTTTTTTGCTTTGCGCGGCCATATATCTGTGCAAATCAAAAAAAATCGCGGTCCTTCTAAAATTTATAACGGGATTCGTTTTGGGGCTGTTATTTATCTTTACCCCGTTTTTTATTTATTTGGTTTTGACAAAAAGTTTTAACGACTTCTATTTGGCGTATATAAAGTTCAATGCGATTTATTCCGGTGTGCATTTTAATATCGATACAATTATCAAATTCATTAAATCGGCGCGGCGGGCATATTTATCCAATGAGCCGATACCGTTAATTATCATCGCGGGAATCCTGTTCTTTTGCTGTAGAAAAAAATATGTAACATTGTCAGGCAGAATAAGCATTGTATTGTCATTTATTTTTCTTTTATTTGTAATATATCTTTCCGGCAGAAGATATGCAAATAATTTTATTCCACTGACGGTATTTATTGTTTTTGCATTAATAATAGCGATCAACGAGGTGCTGCCAAAAATATTTAAAGGCCGAAAAATAGAATATCTTTTATTATTATTGTTGTTATGTATACCAAGTAATAATAATATTAGATTTTTACGGTTTGTTTCTGACGAGCACGCGGTTGTTAAAATAGGAAAACGAATTGCCGGCGACGACCAGGCGACGCTTCTGTATTATCGTCAAATGGATTTTGGAATATTTACTACAGCAGGTTTAATTCCTTCGAATAAATATTTTTATAAAGCTGGTATTGAACCAGGGCTTTGGCCGGAAATGTTCGAGGAACAAGACCGGATTGTTAAAAATGGAGAAGTAAAATATATCGCATTGTCTACCCCGCCTGTCTTTTTGGACGAAAACTTGCCGGCGATTTTGACAGATAACTACCATGTTATTGAAACATACGAAGTGGACAGGGAAGAATACAATATAACTTTATTAAAAAGAAAGGAGGAATGAAAAATGACCGATAAACTATACATTGTTATTCCTGCCTATAACGAAGAACTGAATATTAAAGCTGTCGCTGTAGAGTGGCATGCTGTTGCAAGAAAAATTGGCAAAGAATCGCGCCTTGTCATTATTGATGACGGGAGCAGGGATTCGACGTTTAAATTAATTGCCGGGCTCACGAAGGAGCTGCCCCAATTGATTGCGCTGACAAAGCAAAACAGCGGGCACGGTGACACAATATTATATGGATATAATTACGCGCTTGAACACGGGGCCGATTTTATCTTTCAAACTGATTCCGATGGTCAAACAGTGCCAAACGAATTTTGGCGGTTTTGGGAGCAGAGAGGAAAATACGATGCTATTATTGGATACCGAAACCAGCGCAAGGATGGAATCGCGCGTATAGTGGTTACAAAATTATTAAAAATGCTCCTATGGTGTATTTTTGGTGTACGCGTTGTGGATGCAAATACGCCATTTCGCCTTATGGAACGCGGCGTATTGTCAAAATATTTGCCAAAGGTCCCGCCTCATTTTAATTTGTCAAATGTCATACTGACTGTTTGTTTTGTAAAATATGAAAACCCCCTGTTCCTTCCGATTAGTTTCCACCAGCGCAGGGCGGGGGTAAATTCCATAAATCTAAAACGGATTATAAAAATTGGAAAGCGGGCTGTCAGGGATTTTTGGCGGATAAAAAAAAGTCTGTGACATTTTTACCCTTCCCGGTAAATACGGTCATCAAAGCTTAACCTTAATGCCGCATAAGCGGCTTCCCATACAGCCGGAGCGTTTGGCGACGTGGGGCCCGCGTCATTATTGTATTTTCTGCACCAATGCCCTCCCAAAACATTTTTTACCATTTTCATACGGAAAGTATTGTGTATCCTGAATAATTTTATATCCCTTTTCCAATAACCCGTTTAATATTGGCCTGGCGGATACCGCAAATGGTTTTTTATAATCATTTGGGATATAATTATTATCCACTACCAATATTTTTGAATCGTCATATTTTTTATATTTTTCCGGTATTTCTTTTAACGGAATTATTTTTAAATTCCTGTATTTGGGCCTGTCTTTTATGGAAAAATTTGTATACCAATGCCCTGCAGCCCTTGTAAGTTCTTTCTTTGGCGTTAAAAACCAATCCACTTCGTTATAACCCGCCCATACTTTATTGTTTTTGAAATATGGAATAAACGCTGGTGTTATGGGGTTTGTTATATTGGAAATAATTAAAAAATTTTTTCCACTGTTAATGGTGAGGTCCCAATAGTCAGCTGCTCTTGAAAACGGCGGGTTTGTACATACTATATCCGTCTCTTTATTCAATATTTTCAAAGACAGCGGATGGTCAAAACTTCCCGTATAGCCTTCGGGATGCTCTTTGAATTCATTAAAGCCGTCTTTGGTAAATATATATCCTTTTGCGCCTTGATTGAACAAATCAACTACGCCACTGTAATGAGTACATATAAGTTTTTTCAATCCGAGTTCATTGAAATTTTTTATAAAATACAATGAAAACGCAGATGTATTTTTTTCGTTATCATCAACTGCGTCATCACAGTTGCAAAATACAACTTTATTCTTCCAAATTCTTTTATTATACATTGTCAATTCTTTTTCAACATCTTCATACCTGGTATAAAATTCGTCATTATTTATTTTTTGAGCCTTTTGCAGTATTTCTTTTCGGGAAATCCCGCGTTCTTCAAGAGACGGAGTTGTTTTTTTTACTATTTTTACCATTTCTTTTTTATCTTCGGTTTTAATGAATATTTCTCTTACATACAGTTTGTGTAACTTTATAAAATTTGCATAATGCTGAAACAAGGGAGTATTATAAAAATATATTTCCTTGCTCTTTTCTTCTCGAAGAGCAGCAAATTTCTCTTTAACAGCATTTTCAACCTGTGCCATATCTTTTACTTCACAAGTAAATAAATACTGGTAAATGTTTTCTTTGGATTTACCGGTCATATTATTATATTCTTTCAAACGCCGTTCAAGGTCATTTGTCTTGCCAATTTTGCATTTTGAAGGCTCTAATGATGCCTGAACTATATAAATGTACTCCTTTTTCTTGTCTTTTGCCAATTTATGCCTCCTTCGATGATTTTAAACCATGCTAGAATATATTTTAAAAAAAGTCAAGCCCTCACTGCATGGTTTTTTATATGATCTGACGCAATGATGCGCAGCCGACCCAGGCAAACGGAACCGCCGTAAAGCGAAGCGCAAACAGACCTGTTATGCGATGTTTTTTCTTTTCATTATTTTTTTATCCTAAGGAAAATGTTCTGGATAATATTCAACATATTGTTTTTCAGATACAATCCACGAGCCATTATATCCATTTCCACCATGCCCCGGGAATATATATAATGCATTCTTTTCTCCTCCTTTTATTTCGTTGATATAATTATCTGAAACCCAATTTCCTGTTTCCCCCAAATATCTGTTGCCATTCATTCTTGCATGACATTCCTCCCTTGCAATTTCCAACGAAAACCCTATACCATTCAATGCGCTATTAATATCGTTTCCGTTTGTATCATTATCTTCAAAGATAATATTATTTGGTTTAACATTTTTATTTGAACACGATAATAAAATTGTCATAAATAAAACACTAAATATCCATTTCATACCTGTTATATTAACATAGCGGTGTTATTTTGTCAATACTTTTAGAAAAATGGCACATCCTGGTGTATACCAGCCCCCGGACAGGGACTTTGCGTTGCAAAGGCCGCCCGCCTCCAATCAACTGGAATGAGGCGCGGGAAGGAGCGTTCCCCGGCAAAGCCGGGGCTCGATTGACCTGACCAAAATGGAGGCAAGCCGTCGTAAGGCGGGCAAACAGTCCTGTTAGGCGAAAGGGTTAAAATCTATTGCAAAAATAGTATACATATAGTATAAAGGACAAAGGGGAATTTTAATCAATGTATGATATTGCCATTATTGGGTTAGGGCCCGCCGGTGCTACATTAGCAAGATTATTGGATAAAAAGTACAATGTAATTGCGATAGATCGAAAAAATTCCAAATTTAATAAATGTTGCGGGGGATTATTATCGCCGGATGCGCAAAAAATACTTGCCCAGTTTGACATCTGCCTGCCAAAAGACGTTTTGGTAAACCCGCAAATATTTTCTGTAAAAACGATTGATTTTGATAATAATATTGTTAAATATTATCAAAGGTTTTATATGAACATGAACAGGAAAAAGTTTGATAATTTTCTGATTTCGTTAATTTCGAATAATATAGAGATTTGCAGTAATAGCATTTGTGAAGAAATAGAAAAAGAAAATGATATATACTGTTTTACAATAAAAACAAATGGAATAAAACGAAAAGAACGGGCTAAAATTATAATTGGCGCAGATGGCGCAAATTCTATAGTCAGGAATACATTCTATAAAAAGAATAAAATTAATAGATATGTATCCATTCAAGAATGGTATAAAGACGATATAAATTCACCTTTTTATTCCTGTATTTTTGATAAAGAGATAACAGATTCATATTGCTGGACAATATCAAAGGACAATTGTTTTATAATCGGGGGAGCATTTCCAATGAAAAATAGCAGTAAAAAATTTGAAAAATTAAAGGAAAAAATAAAAAATACCGGCATAAATTTTGAAAAATTGATAAAACGGGAAGGTTGTTTGGTCAATCTGAATAAAGGACTTATGAGTACGTGTACGGGAAAAAACGGGGCCTATTTAACAGGAGAGGCGGCGGGAATGATTAGTCCAAGTTCTTTGGAAGGAATTAGTTATTCCATGGAGAGCGCAAAAATATTGGCAGAAATAATAAATGAAAGTTTAACGAATATAGGACAAAAATATTTCTTGAGGACATTGGGAATTAGAATGAAATTAATTTTAAAAATATTCAAAATGCCGTTTATGTATAACAGGTATTTGAGGAAAATAGTTATGATAAGCGGAATAAAAACAATAAAACGCCCCTTCGTATAAACAGTCAGGAACGTTATATGCGGTATCCGCCTGCCCATTTTACCTGTCGTTAAATAACGACAATTCATTCTGTCTTTTTTTAGAATTATATTTTACTTCTACCTGCTTCTCAAAAGACTCTAAAGACTCCCGGTGATATTTTAAAAACCATTCTTTATGATTATTTAAATAGGTATTACGAATATCATCATCATTAAGATCGTTTGGAACACGCTCCATTCTTTCATCAATACTATCAAATCCCATAAATGGTTCTGCGAGTCTATTTTTTGTTAACTCGATATAATCAGGATTTAACTCTATACCTATACAATTTCTATTTAATTGCTGGCATGCCCTTAAAGTCGTTCCACTTCCAGAAAAAGGATCAACAATCAAATCGCCCTCTTTACTTGAAGCTAAAACCATACGTTCAATTAAGCCTTCTGGTTTTTGGGTGGGATGATTTTGCCGGTTCGCGTTACAATAATGTACATGCGAAAACATCCAAACGTCCCCGGGATTGGCTCCGCGCATATTATTTATCGATCGGTAATATTTTTGGGGAACTCTGATGTTATCCAAATAGAAATTAAAGCGTTTGGACTTCGTAAACATTAAAATATCATCGTGCCTCGGTGAAAACCCCTTTGTTTTACCCAAGCCCTGCGTATAATGCCATGTAATCCAGCTATTAAAAATAAAATGGTATTCTCGTTCTAAAATGGTATACAGATAGGATATAAAACGCACTCCCATAAATATATATATAGAACCGGTGTTTTTTAATACGCGATGAGACTCTTTTAACCAATTGCGCGAAAATACCAAATACTCGTCAAATTCTTTTGAATCATTATTATTACCGTAATCCTTTCCAAGATTATAAGGAGGATCTGCGATAATAACATCTACTGTATTTGCATCAATATCTTTTAGACGCTGTATAGCATCGCCTCGCAGTATATTGAGTTTCATTATTCATCCTTTATCCAATGATTTTGTTTTGCGTAGCGCAGCCATTCCGAAAAACCCTTGCGCGAGGCGATACATTTTTCATCTAATAATTGACAAAACTCCCATGCGGTTCTTATTTCGCGGGAAACATAGTGAATATCCCTTATTTGCAATTGCCCGCTGCCCAATGCGGGATTATAACTAATATCATTTTTACCAAGAAATTTTAAATCATATGCATTAAAATCAACTACTTCCATTACACCAAACATCATATTAGATGCATTGTCTCTATGGCTATAGACCTTATGCTTAATAGATAAAATAATAAACAAATAATCCGGGTCTTTTACATATTCTGTGCGTATCCGTACAAACGATGTAATATTAGGAGATTTTCCACTGCCGTCAATATCGTTGCTTGTTGCTTTAACATCAACAAAACCCGTAACAGAACTTTGTCGCTTTCGCTGCCGCTTAAATTGCAGAATAATATCCGCCATATTAAGGCGTTCGCCTGCTTCAACATTAATGAGTTGATATTTATTATTTTTATCTTCCAAGATGTCGTTGAATATTTCAAATGCCCATGCTTCAACAAATGGCCCTGCTATTTTATTGATATTTTCCATAGGCAATCCAAGTTTTAAATTAGTGTTGATAACGATTTTATTTTTATAATTCCGTATTGAATCATTAACAATAGCCTCAATTTGCCCAACAACAAAGTTAGAGCAATCCTGGTAATCTTCAGATTCAGCGGGTGTCTTAAAATCAAGTGTCGAATATTCCATATTTGGCATAAAATCAACCTCTTTGCATGATATTTTATAACATCAAAAAAAATCAAGAGGGTTCCGTATGGTCCGCTTTGATAAAAAACGCCGACTGCGGAATGGGGCATCGGAACACCGGCGTTTTAATTACGCGAAGCGCAATCTTGCCGGAACGTTATTCTGCAAGAAATATTACAGAAATTTGGGTAGAAATTTCCAATTCACCCGTTGGCAGTATTGAACCGGGAACATCCTCCGCTTCTCTACCACCGGCAAAACCCCTTGCGGCATAAAGTACCATATCGCGCGGAGAAATTTGCCGGGCTCCGTCTTCGGAAATATTCAGGACTTTAACAATTTTTAATCCGGAAAGTTCCGCGTATTGCTCCGCTTTCGCCAGGGCTTTTTGATACGCCGCCTCTCTGGACTTTGCCAGTAATTCCGTATCATCTTTAATTCCAAAATGAATTTGATTTAACCTGACATTGTCCAGTTGTGTAATTTTGTCCAATATTTCCGGCGCTTTTTCAACATTTACGCCTATAGTATCAACGGAAAACACTATGGTTTGTTCAACTTTTTGACCGGTCAAAACCCTTCTATTGCCTCTGTATTCATATTCAGAATTAAACCGTAAAGATGCTGTTCGTATATTTTTATCCTCAATTCCGGCTTCATTCAATATGTCCAATAATTGTTTTGCAATCTTGTTTACTTCAATTTGAGCCTGCCGTGTTGTTCGCGCGACATTACTCAGGGAAACGCTCATTTGAACCATGTCGGGCTGTGCCAATATTGTACCAGTTCCGGTAACAGTAATACTGCTTTGCCCATAAACATTTGTTGTATTAAAGCTCAATAATACAAGAAAAGCAAACAGGATAAAAGCTGCATGCAGAGTACCTTTATTTTTCTTCATAAATATTCCCCTTTACGGCGCGCTTATTCTTCCTTCTTCTCGTCCTTTCGTTCCTTCTTCTGCGGTTCCGGCTTTTTTTCTGCCGCGCCGTCTTTAGCGTCCCTCTCCAGCGTACCCAGGAAGCCGGGCAGATCAAGGCCCGCCTGCTGGGCGATATCGTGAAGAGGTGGCAGGGTTTTTACCAGATTGCGTACAAAATTCGCCGTGGAACTGCTGTCGCCGTTGGGGCTGTCCCACACGGTAATTTTATCAATCTTGATATTCTTGATTGCTTCGGTCTGCATTTTAACAATGTCTTCAAGTTTTTCAACCAAAAGCAGCGTGGCGGCGCTTTTTGCGTCGCTGTTCGCGGCTTTGACAAGCGTTTGATACCCTGTGGCTTTTGCGTCAAGAACTTTTCTAATTCCTTCCGCTTCGGCCGATTTAACCAGAAGAATCGCGTCGGCTTCGCCCTGGGCAAGACGCCGCTGTTGTTCCGCCTGCGCGGCCGCGTCAATTTCGCGCTTCCGCTTTTCGATCTCGCGGGGCACCACTTCTTCCGCCTCAAGACGGCGCTGTTCGGCAAGCGCCTTTGCCTTTTGTATTTCGGCAAGGGCCTGCTGCTGGGCTACTTCGCCCCGCATCGAAGCCTCGGCCTCGCGCTCAAACAGCGTGGCGTTGGATACGGCAATTTCGGCCTTTGAGGTATTTTCGCCTTCAACGGCCTTTGCGTTATAATCGGCTGTTTGTATACGCTGTTCCCTGGAAAATTCGGCTACCTTAACCTGTTGTTCCTTGTTAAGTTCCGCTATTCGTACCTGTTCGTCCTTGGAATATTGCGCCAGTTGAATCTGCTGGTCCCGGTTGTATTCCGCCGTTTTTACCTGCTGTTCCTTGCTGTACTCGGCTATTTGTACCTGTTTTTCCTTATCCAGTTCCGCAACCTGAACCTGCTGATCCTTGTTAAACTGGGCGATAAGAACTTCCTGTTCCTTGGCGAATTCGGCTACCTTAACCTGCTGCTGTTTACGCGCGTCGGCCTCGCCAATGGCCCCCAGTTTATCCTGTTCCGCCACATCGACCTTGGCCTGGTTGATTGCCGTAAGGGCGGCCTTTTTACCGATGCTTTCGATGTATCCCGACTCGTCGGTTATGTCGGTAACGTTTACGTTGATAAGACAAAGCCCAATCTTGTCCAGTTCTATGTCGATATTTTTTCGTATCGCGTCAAGAAATCGCTCGCGGTCCTGGTTGATTTGTTCAATAGTAAGGGACGCGACCGTCAGGCGGAGCTGCCCAAGGATGATTTCGGTCGCCATGGATTCCACTGTTTCACGGTCAAGCCCAAGCAGGCGCACCGCGGCTGAATTCATGCTTTCGCTTTCTGTGGCAATGGCGACGGTAAACGTGCTGGGCACATTTATGCGGATATTCTGGAGCGACAACGCCCCCTTAAGGGGAATGTTGATGGTCATCGGCGTAAGCTCCAGATACTTGTAATCCTGGATTAACGGCCAGACAAAGGCGCCGCCTCCGTGCATACAGCGCGACGACCTGCCCCCGCCGACTTTTCCAAATATAACCAAAATCTGGTTGGAGGCGCAGCGTTTATAACGGCTTGCAAGAAATATGACAAGCACAAAAATAAAAACCGCCAAAAAAAGAATGGCAATCAAAACAAAATCAAAATTCAGCGACATCATTTTTCTTCCTCCGTTAAGCGCGCGACAGCCGCCGTGTGCGAATCGATAATTCCGGTAATTCGTACCTTTTCAAATGAATCTATCATTTTTCCGCTGCCGGAAACAGCGTTGGTTTCGTACTTTGTTCCGTTCACGGAAAACGAAATTTTTCCTGTTCCCGAAGGGGGAATTTGCAGGTAGACTTCGGCGATGGTTCCGACCGCCTGGGATATATTGAATTCTTCGCCCGGACTTTTTAGTTTCATGGCAAAATAAAACAGCAGCGCCGTAATAACAAGTACAAAGAAGCCGGAAACCCCCGCTATGGCGAGCGCCGCGGGAAAGGGAAGCCCGTACTGCAGATAAGCGGCAAGCCCCGCCCAGCCAAACATGGCGATAAACCCGGTAATGGAATTGAGCGAGAGCAGTTTGAACGCGCCGTCAGACGCCTCCAATCCATCATGACCGGAATCGTGTACATCACCATGCACATCGTGCGCATCCATGCTCCCGTCGTGCACATCGTCCGCGCCAAAGCCGCCGATGATAAACATCGCCACCCGCAGGAGAAAAAATACCGACCCGAAAATCGCCGCTCCCCAAAAAACAAGCATAGACACTCCCGCCCAAAAGTGTACACCGGGCGGTATGGTATGTCAATGACTATACATATGTTAAGGTATTTTTGCCGGCTTGACGGAGGGCCGTGATTCGCCTACAATTTGTATATGACGTACAAATCCATGCGGGTGCTTTTGTTCGCATACGACTGTCTGCGGCTCTTCTTCCTGCTTGCAATTCTTTTACCCCTGTCAGATTTTGATCCGCCGAGGGCGGGAATTCCCCTGCTTATGTACGCCGCTCCCAACGCGCTGTTCCCGCTTATGTCGCTGTTTCTCTTAATCCGTTTTGAGGCTTCAAAACAGTATATTCCCCTTTATGCAACCGGCAAACTTGTTGTGCTGGCCTGCGTCGTCGTCTGGCTGTTTTTTGATCTGCATCTGGCGGGCATGCGCCGCCCGCTTTTTTGGGCGTTTATTGGCGCCGCCGATCTTGGTTCCCTGGGGGTAATGGCCCTGTTAAAGGGCGAAGAATAATGCGGATTATTCCCATTGCGAGCGGAAAGGGCGGCGTCGGCAAATCCCTGGTAGCGGCTAATCTGGCGGTAGCGTTTGCCCAGGCGGGGCAGCGTGTTGTACTGGCCGACCTTGACCTTGGCGCGTCGAACCTTCACCTGGTACTTGGGTTTCATTCGCCGTTAAAGGGAATTGGCAGTTTTTTGGCCAACACCAAATCGGATTTTATGAACGTGGTAAACAAAACCGATATTCGAGGCCTGCGCTTTATTCCCGGCGATCAGGAAATGCCCGGACTTGCCAACCTTAAAAGCTTTCAGCGCAACGCCCTGATACGCCGCCTGCTTGCGCTGGAAGCGGATACGGACATTCTTGTTCTTGACCTTGGCGCGGGAACACATCAGTCAATACTTGATTTCTTTCTGCTTTCGGGGCAGGGAATTGTGGTAAGTTCTCCGGCGGTAACAGCCACCCTTAACGCGTATGTATTTTTAAAAAATACGGTCTTTCGCCTTATGTATACCGTGTTTAAAAAAGGAACAGAGGCGTTTACCGTTTTGGAAAATATACGCAAAGACAATAAACATTTATACATACCGCAGATTCTTAAAGAAATCGAGCAGGTCGATCCCGAGGCGCACAAAAAATTTGTTGACGCGTCAAAACACTTTCACCCCCGGCTTGTCATGAACATGATCGCCAATCCAAAAGACGCCGATGTCGCCATGAAGATACGCCGTTCATGCGAAGAATATTTGGATATTATGCTGGAACACCTGGGAATAATGTACCATGATACGATTCAGGATACGGCGCTTTCTTCGCGGCTTCCGGTGCTTTTGTACAAGCCCAATTCGGTAATCGCGCAGTCCATCTATCGCATTGCCGACAAGATCATGCAGGATGATGAAGAAACATTTACCCTTACCAAAGAAGATATTGACGACAGCTTTCAGGAGGCGGGCCTTGAAGCGGAAATTGATTTTGAGACAAAAATGGATTATGTAGAAGAACTGCTTCATACCGGGGCGCTTTCGCAGGGGGATTTGCTTGAAACCGTAAAGAGCCAGCAGTTTGAATTAGGTAAATTAAAAAAAGAGAATAATTTTCTTAAACATAAACTTGCCCAGGCAATTTCGCGGGATTTAAACCAGGAGTGACCTAAAGGTCAATCCTCGGCCTGCCGCCTGAAATATGTTGATATAAAACGGAGGAGCAATGGCCGTAGCAAGGGGAACCGTTGAGATACGCGTTAACAGCGAAGAAACAGCGGCCGCGCTCGCCTTTACTCCCGACAGCGGGGGCCTTGGCTGGGACGTTGACGCGGTAATCAAGCTGGCCCGCGAAACGGGAATTGTTCCTTTGCCTGCCGCCGCAGATTTGGAAAAATTTATTTCAAAAGCGGCGCGGGCCAAAGAACCCATGACAACCGTAATTGCCGAAAGCGCCGGACCCGGAGCAGCCCTGGCAGAAAGCGTCGCCTGGGAACCGCTGCCAATTCCCCCCGATATGGAAGCGTTTACCAAAGAAACCATTGCCAAAGGAAAAGGCCCGCTGCTCTTTCGTATAAAAACCGAAAAGGTAAAACGCGACACCATTGTTAAAAAACGCGGCAAGTTTCCCTTTATGGGCGAAAAGGAAGAAATAGTTACCGTATGGGACAAAAAAGAAATCCGCGAACCGGTGCTGGTAAAACCGGAACCGGTAAGCGTGCGCTATGCCGCCGCCAATGACCGGCTCGGGGTTTTTAACGCGGCAAAACCGGGGAAACCCGGAAAAACCGTTTACGGGAAACCCTCGCCTCCTCCCTCCCCGGAAGATCCGCAGTTTTATTTAGGCGAAGGAATACGCCGCGAAAAAAATGATCTTTACGCCGTCTATGGCGGTTTTTTGCGTATCGGCGAAAACTGGGCCGACATACTGCCGCTTTCAAAATCGTATTTTGAAGTTAAAACCGGTTCTGACAATGTAACGCTGTTTCTTTACTTTTATCCGGGGGATCCGCGCTTTCCCGTTCCCGGCGCGCGGGAAGTGCTGGCGGCTGCAAAAGAAAAGGCCGATGCCGCAGACATGGTAAGCGCTGCCGAAATAGAACAGGCGATAAACGCCGCCGTTACCCGGCGCGAAGATTTGCAGGCGTTCCCGCTGATGCTGCCGCGCGAGGCGGAAGCGCGGGTTGTTATATCGCCTGACGAACTAACGGCGCGCCTTGTACTGCGCAAAGGCGTCGCCGGCGCGCCCGCGCTCCGGATGCAGGCAATATCCCAGGCGATACGCGATTCCAGGGTACAGGGCTATGACGCCGGCGCGTTAAAAAGCGCCGTAGCCGGATTTATGCAGGGAAAAACAACTTCGCTTGACTACATCCTGGTAGAAGGCGCCGCCGCAACGCGGGGCGCCGACCGGGAAGTCGAACTTACCGTCAAGCCGCTGGAAAGCGATCCGGCGGAAACCCTGCGCGAACGGTTAAAAAAAGACGCTTCGGCGGCGCAGGGTTTTCCGGCGGGTGAGGCGGAACAGCTTTGCCTGGTAAAAAAAAACGCGCGTATCGCCCAGGTGAGCAAGGCTCCCAACGGCGAACAGGGAAAAGACGTATTTGGCTGCCTGCTCCCCGGTTTGCCGGGAAACGATCCCGACCTTAAACTGTTTCGGGGACTCTCGCTGCGCGGATCCGATATTATCGCCGATGAAGACGGCCTTTTGCTGGTAAAAGGCGGCGCAAAGACATTTTGGGCAACCATTACCGAATACCGCGACGCCGGCGCGCAGGTACAGGTAAGCGAAGACGGCATGGAGGCGGTCTGCGAATTCACGTCTCATCTTGGCGCCGGAATTCCCTTGACAATGGAACTGGTTAAAGTCGCGCTGGCCGAAGCGGGCGTTACCAGCGGAATTAACCGCGACACCATCGAAACCGGCTGTAAATTGGCCGCGCTTAAAGGAACGGTAACCCAAACCGTCGCCAGGGGAGTGCTGCCGGTACCTGCCGGCGGAGAGGCGTTATCCTGGCTTATTCCCCAGCCAAAGACCGGCATTCGCATGGGAGTAACGCGGGGAATGCCCCTGGCCGATCTTACCGTGTTGCCCGACGGCCGCGCCGGGTTTACCGTTCGGGGCGAGGCCATAGCCCCGGACGAACGCGGCGCGCGTAAGATTACCCATGACGCATCCATTGTGGAACGGCTGCTCCCGCCTGAAGCCGGTCAACAAACTCCGCCGCAGACAAATCAGACAAAACGGCTTTTTGCGCTTTTTGCCGGTGATTTTATTTTGAGCGAAAATCATCTTTCGATCAGCAATTTAAAAAGCGTAGAAGGCGATGTAGGACCCTCATCGGGAAAAATTAATTTTGCGGGCGAAGTACGGATAACCGGCTCGGTTCATCCCGGCTCCACAATAATGGGAGAAGGAGATGTGATCATCGCCGGCAGCGTCGAAGCCGCTCTTGTTTCGGGAAGCAAGGTTGTCATTGTGCAGGGAATCAGGGGAGGCGGGCGCGGGGTGGTGCGCGCAAAAACAACGATAGAATCTTCGTTTGCCGAATCGGCGACGCTTTTGGCGGTTGCGGATATAACGCTCATAAACCGCGCCCGTAATTGCAGCATTAAAACAAACGGCTGTTTTCTTTGCCAGGGAACGCTTTCAGGCGGCGTGTGCAGGGCGTGCGGCGGAATCCAGGCCGCCGAACTGGGCGACGAAGAACACAGCAGCACCGAAATTTCGTTTGGCCAAAATTATTTGATTCAGGATCAAATTGAAGCGGCTGAACGCGAGATCGAAAAACTAAAAACAGCCCTGGCGCGGACAGACGCGCTTATCGCCGAAATGGCAGAAAACCCCGTAAGCCTTGAATCGGCGCGGACAGAAAAAATCCGCCTGTTAAAGATTCTTGAGCAGTTTAAATTAAAGGTGTTTAACCTGAGGGAAAAATTTGAGGAACACTATGCGTCCGAGTTACGAATTAGCGGAACCGTGTACCCGGGGGTGGTCATGGAAAGTCATGGCAGGTATTATGAAATCAATGAAAAACGCCAGGGCGCGGTTTTTTATTTTGATCGTAAAACAGGGCGCATTATGGAAAAACCCTTTGCCTGATACGCGCCATACCGTTACGGAGGAAGCATGCTGCTTTATGTAAATTTCCCTTCATGGCTTAAGCCCGAGATCGTCCCCTTTCTTCCCATTCGCTGGTACGGCCTTATGTACATTGTAGCGTTTGGCATTGCCTGGATGCTTTGCCGTTATCAGGTGCGCGAACGGAATTTTCCCGTCAAGGAAGAGGAGCTTTCCAGCCTCTTTTTTTGGGGAATACTGGCGCTTATTCTGGGCGCGCGGCTTATGGCGGCCCTTGTGTATTCGGGCGATATCTACTACCGCGAACCCTGGCGCATTTTTTGGCCGTTCGAAAACGGGCGCTTTACCGGCCTTATGGGAATGAGCTACCACGGCGGAGTAATCGGCGCGCTGGCGGCGGTAATAATCTATTCAATAAAACACAAGTTTGATATGCGCGAAACAGGCGACATCGTAGCCGCGGGCATTCCGCTTGGGTACACAGCCGGCCGTCTGGGAAACTTTATTAACGGCGAACTGTACGGCCGGGTAACGGCAGGTCCGCTGGGAATGATCTTTCCGCAGGCCGAGCGCCTTTCGCTGGACAAAAGCTGGGTTGCGGACATTGCGGCAAAACTTGGTATTTTTGACGCAAGCGGATTTGTCAATCTGCCCCGCCATCCGTCGCAGTTGTACGAAGCGTTTTTTGAGGGAATTGTACTGTGGTGCATCATCTGGGCGTTGCGCAACAAAAAACCGTTCAAGGGTTTTCTTATGGGAATTTACATTGCCGGTTACGGTCTGTTTCGTTTTGTTATCGAATACTTTAGGGAGCCCGACGCCGATCTTGGCTACCGGATCACCCTGGTAAAAACAGAACTGCCTCCGGCGATATTTTCTTCGCTCTGGAATTTTTCTACCGGGCAGCTATTCTGCTTTGCCATGATTCTGGGCGGCCTCCTCTGGCTCCTTATCGCCGCCCGGCTCCCCAACGCCACGCCGGTGCGTATTTACCCCGCCGGACCGGACAGCGAAGAAAAGGCCAAAACGGCAAAAAAAGAAGCCCGCAAAAACCGCAGAAAAACCCGCCGGATTCGGTAGCGGGAGTGGCGCCGTCAATTTCGCTCCATTCTGCAGGGTGGCCTAAAAAGACGGCGTTTTCCTATTGGGGCCGCGTTGCCCTGGCTGCCCGCCCGGCTTGTTCATTCTTTAACCGGATAATAATATCGGGAGCCTGTTCATGCTGTAACGAATCCGGAAGAGCAAAACTATTTAGAAATGACTTTAGTTTTTCAACCGGCAAAGGCATGCCGTTTCTTAGCCAGTCGGCAAGAATATACACTGATCCAACTATCTGGTAATATACAACATAACGGTATATCGCATATTCTTCGGCGCTTGGTTTTTCTTTATAATCTTTATGGGTATCAATTAAATCTTCAACCCATTCCCTAAACCGGGAAAAAAATAAATTTTGCAGATTTGTTTTTGATGTAATTATTGAAAAAATATCTTTATGGCTTATCAAATAGCCAAGATCAAAGGTCAGGGCAAAGCCGGCTTTTTTCCTGTCGCCTTCCGCCGCCAGTGATTCTATCATGATTGATTTAGAAAGGCAGTGTTCGATAATATCGCTCTTTTTGGTATAATTGCGGTAAAATGTCTGCCGCGCCACTCCCGCCCTTTTGGTAATATCAGAAACAGTTATTTTATTGTAGGGCTTTTGATCCAGCAGCAGCATAAAAGCTTCAAAAATGTCCGACATTGTCTGCATTTTCACAAGATTCCGGCGGAACCAAGGTGGACAAATTTGAGAAATCGCTTACGTTCCTCTTTATTCCATACGCGGTGGTACGGGCAAGGCTGGAAATGAACGGAAGTGAAATTATCATACGAACCGACAGAAGAGTACCCGGTATGTCTTCCCCGAATTGGTATTAGGCCGGGAACTAAGGTAACCGGGAATGGAAACCAGTGCCGTCACACAAGGCAGCCGTTGCCCTTGGGTCGGCGCTGGTCTTTTCTCTTCTGTATCTGACTCCCTTTTTTACCGCCGCCGAGGCAAAGATCTACGACGCCTTTCTTCTCCTTCTATAAGGAGTCTCCCATCGTTGCCGGCGCAATCTGCTCCCTTGATAAAACCGCAAAAGTGTTTCACCATAGCGGTATGAGCTATGAGCAATTTCGGGGACGTTCGCTTTTGAGCTGGCTGGATTATTCAGCCGAAGATATTAACGCGCTGCTTGATCTGTCAAAGCAGGTAAAGGCAGAAGCAAAACGCGGCGAGGTAAAACAACGCTTTTTGGGCAAAACAATCGCGCTGGTATTTGAAAAACGCTCTACCCGTACCCGCTGCGCCTTTGAGACCGCCTTTGGCGAAGAAGGCGGTCATCCCGTGTTCCTCTCTACCGCCGATATACAGCTGGGCGCAAAAGAATCGGTAGACGATACCGCCCGCATTCTGGGGCGCATGTTTTCCGCAATTCAGTTCCGGGGTTTTAGCCAGGATACCGTAGAGACGCTGGCCCGCTTTTCGGGCGTTCCGGTTTACAACGGGCTGACCGATGTGTACCATCCCACCCAGGCGCTTGCCGACATTATGACGCTGGAAGAAAATTTTGGTTCCGGCGGGATAAACCTTTGTTTTGTGGGCAACGGCCGCAGTAATGTGGCCAATTCCCTTATGGTGATTTGTTCAAAACTGGGGGTGAATTTTACCATCGTCACGCCGGCCTCTCTTGTTCCCGGACGCGAGTTGACAGAGCGCTGCGCGATCCTGTCCGCCGCTTCGGGGGCAAAACTGCGGATTAGCGACAAACTTGACAGTGTAACGGACGCTCACGCCCTTTATACCGATGTATGGGCCTCAATGGGCGAGGAAGACAAAAAGGCCGAGCGGCGGGCGCTGCTTTCGCCCTATCAGGTAAACAGCTCCCTTATGAAGGCGAGCGGGCGGAGCGACACGATTTTTCTTCACTGCCTGCCGGCGATCAAGGGCGAAGAAGTAAGCGCCGAGGTAATTGACGGCCCGCAGAGCCGCGCCTGGGATCAAGCGGAAAACCGCAAGCATACCATAAAGGCGATTATGCTGGCCACACTGGGATTGGCCCCTTAGTTGACCTTTGGAGAAAGCTGAAATATACTATAGTTAGCAGCTGTATCGAAGATAAGGAGGACCACATTGGATATGCCAAAATCGAAAAAATTGCCGTTTTTTGCCCTGTTGGGGTTTCTTGCCCTGGGGGCGGCGCCCGTCCAGGCCCAGCAGCCCATTCCGCCCCAGGATCTTTCCGATCTTTACTATGTGACAGTGCCTATCGAAAAGGTGTACCCGTACCGCAAGGGCTATGTCGTTGTGTACCGCAGGGGCGCCAACCGTGTCGCCCAGGCTTACATTCCGTTCGAATGGTTCCGCGCCAATGTTAAAAAGGCCGATCTTATCCAGATTGGCTACGGAAGCACCCAACCCTGCCTTTCTGTTTTCTACAAAGAGGGCAAATTCCACTATGTACGCCTTTATGTAAGCCGGCAAAAGAGCCACGCCACCTGGGGGCTTATTCCTTCCATCATCAATATTGATGATCGTTTCGAGGGGCTTGAAGAGCTTCAAATGGCTTACGATTAGTAATGACTCGGGAACTACTCGAAAAAATTCAAAAAGCCATTCGTCACGAAAATCTTGACGGATGGCTTTTTTGCAACTTCCGCCACCGGGACAGGCTTGCCGACCAGATTCTTGACCGGTCCGATAGTCTTGCCAATTCGCGGCTCTGGGTATACGCCGTTCCCGCCCGGGGAGAGCCGCTGGCGATCACCCACGTGATTGAATCCGGCCACCTTGACGGCCTTCCCGCCGGTACAAGGCGCTGTTACGCAAACCGCGCCGGCCTGCGGGAATGCCTTGTCCCATTAAAAGAGAAGCGCTGGGGCGTTCATCTTTCGGAACAGATCACGGCGATCTCATATCTGGACGGAGGAACCGCGGCGCTGTTTTCCGGCGCGGGATTAATTTTGACAAGCGCCGAAAGCTTGATTCAGCGCTTTAAATCGCTTCTTGACCGCGCCCAAATTGAAAGCCATGAACGGGCCGCAAACGGCCTGTACGAAATTGTCGAAAGCGTGTGGGATTTTGTGTGCGCCTCATACAAAAGCGGCGCCGTAATTTACGAGGGCGATTTGCGCGATCGTATGGAAGACGGTTTTGTACGCCGCAATCTGGTGCGGGATCACCCGCCCCTGGCCGCGGCGGGAAAGAACAGCGCGAATCCCCACTACGATTTTACCGGAAAGGGAAGCATGGTACAGGCGGGCGACGTAATTCAGCTTGATCTGTGGGCAAAAGAAGTGGACGGTATTTACGCCGATATTTCCTGGGCCGGCTATTACGGTAAAAATCCCCCAAAGGAAATTGAAGCCGCGTTTGCCTGTGTCCTTGAGGCACGGGATCGCGCGTTTGATTTTATTGCCGCCTCTTTTGCGGAACACCGTCCGGTTACCGGCGCGGAAGTTGATCACGAAGCGCGGAGAGTGCTGTTTAACAGGGGATACGGGGAAGCGGTTAAACACCGCACCGGACACGGCATAGACACCAACGTACACGGCTCGGGGGTAAATATTGACGAGACGGAGTTCCCCGATACGCGCCGCATTCTTGAAGGCTCCTGTTTTTCGCTGGAGCCGGGAATCTATCTAACCGATTACGGTTTTCGTACCGAAATCGATGTATACATTGACGGCGGCAAGGCCCTTGTATCGGGCGGCGCTGTCCCGCTGACCGGGAGTAAAATTACCCGGCTGCAGCGTGCACTGCTGGAACTTTAAGTCTGCCGCAAGGAGGTTTACTACGTCACACGACAATCAGTCCCATACAATAGCCAGAACCCATGAAGAAGTTCCCGCAGAATTAATCGCGTTTATCCGCAGGGGTGATTTTTTTATTGTTGCCGGTCACAAAGAACCTGACGGCGATTGCGTGGGAAGCCAGCTTGCCATCGCGTCGGCATTGCGTCGTCTGGGAAAAACAGTGACCGTCTGTTCCGCCGGGCCTTTTAAACGGCCCGAGGTAAAGGCGTACGAACACCTTTTTTCGCCCATGCCGGAAACAACAGGCACCCGCGTTCTGGTAATGGACTGCGCCGCTCCCGATCGTGTCGGCGATCTGCAGCTGGAGGGCCTTCCCCTTTTCTGTATCGATCATCATGATACCTCGGGCAGCTGGGGGAACTTTACCTATCTGGACAGAAAGGCGCCGTCAGTTACCTTTATGGCGGCAAAAATAATTACCGCGCTCGGACTGGAAATAACAAAAGAAGAAGCAGAGCTGCTTCTTTTTGGACTTTGTACCGATACGGGATTTTTTCGCCATGTAGACTCGGAGGGCGCGGAGGTATTCGCCGCTGCCGCGCGCCTTACAAAAGCCGGCGCCAATCCCAAAACAGTGTTTGCCGCCATGAACGGGAACAAAACGCTTGCCTCGCGGCTTCTTATGGGCCGTATCCTTTCGCGGACAAAAGCGTACCATAATGGACGGCTGCTGGTTTCGTACGAAGCGCTGGATGATACCAGGGAATTTGGCGAAGAAAGCCGCGACTCCGACATGCTTTACCAGCTGCTTCAAAGCGTGGCGGGTGTTGAAGCAATCGCGCTTATCAGACAGGAAAGCGTCGAAAAATGCACCCTGGGGCTGCGTTCGCGCGACCGCGTTAATGTCGCGCTTATCGCCAAACAGTTTGGCGGCGGCGGACATTACAACGCGGCCGGGGCGCTTGTTCCCGGAACAATAGCCGATCTTGTTGAACCGCTTGTAGACGCGTTTGCTCCCCAAATGACGTGACACGCGTCATAAAATTTAAAAAATAAGCTCGTCTTCTTTCCAAAAAAATAAAAATCTATCGATGATCATCACATGAAAGAACGGCATATCGAAGAACGGGATCTTGACAAACTGCTAAAGGCGTACCGCCTGGGCATGATTTCGCAAAAGGATCTGGAAGAACGGATTTATGTAGGTATTCGTGAAAAGGGCGATTACTTTCATCTTAATTTGCTGCATGGCGAAATGCGCAGCGATTACATCCACTGGCTGTATCCGCGCCTAAAAAACGCCATAGAACGCTACAGGGATGTCGGTTCAACATTTGACGCGTATATTGCCGCGCTGGTGCGCTTTACGATCAGGGAATATACTTCGCGCATCAAAAAACACCGCATTATGGAAAATTCCTGGTGGCGATGCAACGCGGAACATTATTTTGTAAAAGAAGAAGAAGAGGAGTATGATGAAAAACCGCCGTCCATACGGAACAAGCGGCAGGTGCTTATTCTGATTTTAAAATCGTATCAGTATCTTTCCGATCACCATCTTGAAAAATATGCAAAAGCGTTAAAGATGAGCAAAGAAAAACTCGAAAAAATGATAAGCAGCCTTCGCGGCAAAAAACTGCGGCAGGAAGAGGCTTTTCGCAAGCTGTGCGAAACCATGCACAGCCAGTATTACCGCTGCATTGGTTTTGAAAGACGCCTTGCGGCTTTTGACGCCGGATCGGAGGCGTGGCATAAAACAGAAAAAAGTCTTGCGCTGGCCCGCAGAAGGCTGCTTTCGATACGGCGGCGCGTAAGGGTAATGCGCACCGAAGCGACAAACCGCGAAATTGCCGATATAATGGGAATTTCAAAGGGAACCGTAGATTCCTGCCTTTTCGCGGCCAAACAAAAACTCACTCGTGCGCCGCGTAAAGATTGACGCAACGGCGCGTAATGTTCCATAATTGGCGTATGAAGACGCGGCCTTTGTTGTTGATTTTCGCTTCCCTTGCGGCGCTTTCGTGCCGGAATCTGCCTTCCGCGCCAGAGAGGGCGCTGGAACCGTCATTTAAAATTGTCGACATTGTGATACTGCAAAATTCACTTGTCAACACCCGCCTTAAAGTACGCATGCATATCGAAAACCCCAACGCCTTTCCTTTGGAACTTTCCGCGTTCAGCTACGAACTGCGAAGCAACGGAAGCTACTGGGCTGACGGCAAAGAAAAACAAATCCGTACCGTTCCCCCCAAATCCGCCGCGCTTGCCGATTTGGTGTTAGTAATGAATTTTACCAGCCAGTCGCGGGCGCTTCTTGACAAGGTGATTGGGCAGTCGCTTGTCGAGTACCATTTTTTTGGCAGCGCCCAAATAAACGCCGTAAAACCGTATAACTGCGAACACGAATTACCGGCGGAACCATTTACCGCTTATTTTGATTTACAGGGAGTTTCAGAAGTACGACAATGATTACCATCACCACCATCAAAGAAACCGTGGAACCGAACGGAACCGGCGAAACCATAAAAACAATTCCTGCCCGCGCCGAAATCCCTTCCCGCCATAAATGGAATCTGGGATCGCTTTATGCCGATGATAACGCGTGGAACGCGGACCTTGCCGTTTATGCGGCAAACGAAGGCGAATTTGAGCAATTCCGGGGAACGCTGGGATCGTCGGCCGGGGCGCTCAAGGCGTACCTTGATTTTTGCAGCACGCTGGGAATGCTGGAAGAACGCCTTGCCTATTACAGCGATCTTCGGCAGACAGAGGACGAAGGCGACGACACCGCGCGCACCATGGCGGGAAAATTTATAATGGCCTCCTCGCGCCTGCGGGCGGCTTCGTCCTGGGACACGCCCGAAATACAGGCAATTCCCGATGCGACAATGCAAAGTTTTCTTGCCGATCCCCGCATGGCCGATTATGTAATTTATCTGCAAAAAATACTCCGCTTTAAACCCCACATACTCAGTGACAAAGAAGAGCGTATTTTAGCCGTTCATTCAGAAGGCGAAAATATTGCCGCCGAAACATTTTCGGTTCTGACCAATGTTGATATGGACTTTGGCGTAATTGACACGCCCCAGGGAACGCTGCCGCTTTCGCAGTCAACCTATTCGTCATTTATGGAAAACAGCGGACGCGAAGTCCGCAGCGCCGCCTACAGGGCGTTCTACCGCTGTTTTGACGCGCATAAAACAACACTCGCCGCCCTTTATTCGGGGCAGATAAAACAGGATGTAATTAATGCGCGGATACGCGGTTATACTTCCGCCCGCGCCGCGGCGCTTTTTCCGGATCGTGTTGACGAAGCGGTATACGACAATCTGGTAAAAACCGTAAGCGCGAATCTTGAACCCCTTCACCGCTACTACGCGCTCCGCAAAAGAGTGCTTGGCGTTAAAGATCTGCGGCACTACGATGTATATGTGCCGCTTGTCTCCGGCGTAAAGCGCCAGACAAGCTGGGAAGAAGCAGTGGATATTGTCTCGGCGGCGCTCGCGCCTTTGGGCGGGGAATATGTTTCCACGCTGCGCGGCGGACTCCTTGGCAGCTGGGCCGACCGCTACGAAAACAAAGGCAAACGTTCCGGCGCTTTTTCCGCGGGAAGCTACTCAGGCGATCCGTACATCCTTATGAACTACAAAAGCGACACCATCCGCGATGTGTTTACCCTGGCCCACGAGGGCGGACACTCAATGCATTCCTGGTATTCGGCGCGGAATAATCCGTTCATGCAGTATAACTATACAATTTTTGAAGCGGAAGTCGCGTCAACATTTAACGAGGAACTGCTCTTTTACTATCTTGAACAAAATGCCGAAAAACTTTCGGGGGGCGCTTCAACGGCGGATCTTCGCCGGTACATTATCAACAAACGCGCCGATGATTTTCTTGCCACCCTTTACCGCCAGACAATGTTTGCCGAATTCGAGCAGCGTTCCCATGAACTGGAAGAGGGCGGCACGCCGCTTACCGTCGATCTGCTGCGCGCCGAATACCGAAAACTCCTTGAAAAATACTTTGGAAGCGAAGTCGTGTTCGAAGAAGAAAGCGATCTGGAAGGCCTGCGTATTCCGCACTTTTACCGCGCGTTCTATGTGTACAAATACGCCACCGGAATTTCCGCGTCCCATGTGCTTGCGCAGCGGGTTATTCAGGGCGGTAAAAGCGAACGCGAAGCGTACTTTGGTTTTCTTAAATCGGGCGGCTCCCGCTTTCCCATTGATTCGCTCAAGGCCGCCGGGGTTGACATGAGCAAAAGCGGCGCGGTAGAAGACGCCTGCAGGGCCTTTGGCGGACTGGTGGAACAGCTGGAAAAATTATTTTAAACGGGTGGACAAACCGTTAAAACATCTTTACAGTAAGCTTGTTCGCACCAATTTTTGGAAAAGAGGAAGTAATGATTAGAGGCGGAGATATTGTCAAAGGAACCTGTCTGCTGCAGAAGGGCCAGCCCTTTTTGGTGGTTGAGCGGGAATTTCATAATCCGGGAAAGGGTACCGCGATAGCCCGCGTAAAAATGAAAAGCATCAAAGACGGTTCGGTGCTTAGTCTTACCATTCCTACCCAGCAGGAAGTCGAAGACGCCCAGGTAGATATCGCAGCCTGCCAGTATCAGTACGCCGATCAGGATTTTTTTCATTTTATGAACAATGAATTATACGATCAGTATGAAATTCCCATCGCCGAAATGGAAGAAAAAAAATATTACCTGCAGGAAGGCAATTCCTACGAACTTACCATTTGGGAAGGCAGCGTTATCGACATTAAAATTCCCTACAAGGTTGTTTTTACGGTCGCGGAAAGCGAAAACTATGTCAAAGGCGACACGGTGTCGGGCGCTACCAAACCGGTAACCACCGAAACAGGCTTAACGGTGCGGGTGCCGCTTTTTATCAAACAGGACGAAAAGATTCTGGTAAACACGGAAACCAACGAGTATGTGGAGCGGGTAAACGGCTAATCTTCCAAAGTCCAGATACGATCGGTACACACATAAAGCCCCGCCCGTTTTCCCGTGCTAAGGTAGTAGTTGACAAATGACCGGTCAAAACCCTGGGTAATAAAAATATTGCGGCGCGCGCTCATGATAACGCGTTCAAGTTTATTGCCGGTAAAGGCGTCTACGCCGATAAAGGTAACCCGTCCGGGAATGGTAAGCACGGCGATACGGTTGCCGGCAAACGCCCGTACTCCCACCGACAAGATGTTTTCCGGCAGCGCGACTTCAACAAGCCTGTTGCCGGAAAAAGCGCCATATTCAATTGAAGCCAGCGACACGGGAAACTCAACAGAATCAAGTTCGTTGTCGGCGAACGCTTCGTAGGCTATTGCAGTAACGCCCTGGGGAATCTGTACACGGGTAAGGCCGCGCCCAAAAAAAGCGCGGGCGCCTATTACCGTTACCTGCTGGCCGCCGACGCGCTCGGGTATGATTACTTCGCTTTCACTGCCGTGATAGCCCAAAATAGTAACGCCGCCGCTTTTATTTTGGAACACTTCAAACTCATTGTCCGGCGGCGGAAATTCCTGCGCAAAAAGAAGGCTGCCGGCAAGCGCCAATACAAACAGAAAGCTACCATTTTTCATAATGCACCCGCGCGGGATCAAAACGATCCTTGCTCTGGCCTTCTTTTGCCGGATATCCCAGAGCAATAAGCGTAACGGGAACAATATGTTCAGGAAGTTTAAAATATGCCTTAAAAGAATCGACCCGTTCTTTTGCCGGATACCAGCCAAGCCATACGCCGCCAAGACCTTCGTCGCAAATCTGGAGCAGGGCGTTTTGGGTCGCGGCAGAAAGATCCTGCTCCCACAGCGCCTCTTCTGTCATCTTTATGTTGGGGTCGCCGTAACCGGGATCGCCGCGTTTCAGGTTGGCGCAGCAGGCAATCAGCGCCGGAGCGGCCGCGCACAGTTTGGCCCAGGGGCTCATTCCCGCAACGGCTTTTAGATCGTCTTTGCCGGTAACCACCAAAAATTCCCAGGGCTGGCGGTTATGGGCCGACGGAGCCTGAAAGGCGGCCCTGAGTATGCGCTCAATTTTTTCCGGTTCAACCGCTTTGGGCAAAAATTCCCGCACTGAACGGCGTTTAAAAATAGCATTCATGTATCCGATACTAGCATAAAAGAAAAAGAACCGCCATACTTTTATCCATGAAAACGACCCGGCTAAAACCCTGGCACGAAGCCGCGGGAGCCCGCTTTGCCGCCTTTGCGGGTTTCGACATGCCGATTCAGTATCCCGCCGGCGCGCTCGAAGAACACCGGCTGTGCAGAAGATCCGCCGGGTTTTTTGATATTGACCACATGGGCCAGCTCGTCATATCGGGCGAAGGCGCGGGCGCGGCGCTGTCGGCTATCGTATCGGGAACAATCCTTGACATGAAAACCGGCGACGCGCGGTACAGCCTGCTTCTTAACGAGGAAGGCGGCATTATTGACGATCTCTTTATTTACCGTTCAACTAAAAATGAAATTGACATCGACGGTTCGCCTTTGGGTAACGATCCCTGGTTTGTTATTGTAAACGCGGGGAACCGTGAAACCGATGCCGCCTGGTTACGCGGTCACCTTCCCCCGAACGTGCTATGCGACGATGTGTCGGACCGTACCTATATGATTTCCGTTCAGGGCCCGCGCGCAATGGAACTGCTTGACGCGCTCGCCGAAGGCAAAAAGCCGTCGTCAATGGCCCGCGCGTCGTACTGCATGGGAACAATTGCCGGAATTAAAACGCGCATAGGCCGGACCGGTTACACCGGCGAAGACGGCGCGGAATTATACTACCCCGCTTCCAGCGCCCTCCTCCTGTGGGAAGCGCTCGTTGAAAAAGCCGCCGCGCTCGGCATTGAGGCCGGTCCGGTAGGATTGGCGGCCCGCGACTCACTGCGTTTTGAAGCGGGAATGCCGCTCCACGGCCACGAGATCAGCGCCGAAATTACGCCGCTCGAAGCGCTGCTGGGCTGGAGCTGCGATTTTAACAAAGACTTTATCGGAAAAACAGCCCTGCTCGCGCAAAAGGAAAAAGGGCTTAGCCGCAAACTGGTAACCGTAAATGTTTCCGGCGGCGTTCCCCGCGAAGGTTACGCCGTACTCGGCAAAGACGGAAAAAACATCGGCAGGGTTGCGGCGGGAATGTTCTGCCCGACAACCGGAACCTATTCGGCAAACTGTTTTGTTTTTCCCGAATACGCCGCCGCGGGAACAAAATGCGCGGTAGAAATACGCGGTTCGGCAAAAGAAGCAGAAGTCGTCAAACGACCGATCTATCTGCCCGTATACCGCAGAAAATAACGCGGGCAGACCTAAGGTTTTTTATAGGAGTAATGGCAATGGTAGATAATAACGTTCGATACACCAAAACCCACGAATGGGCCCGCAGGGACGGCGCGCTTGTTACCGTGGGAATCAGCGATCATGCCCAGCACAGCCTGGGCGACATTGTGTTTGTAGATCTGCCCAAAGCCGGCGCGTCTTTTAAGGCCGGACAGGTTTTTGGCGTGGTAGAAAGCGTTAAAGCAGCCAGCGATCTGTATCTTCCCGTATCCGGAAAAATAGCCGAAGTAAACGCCGTCCTTGCGGGCGCTCCTGAAACAGTCAACACCGACTGTTACGGGGCGGGCTGGTTTGTTAAAGTAGAAGCGGAAAACGCCGCCGAATTCGACGCGCTTCTTGACCCCGCCGATTACGAAAAGATTTCTTCGCTCGAATAACAGTAATCACCCAAGGAGGAATACGGTGCCCTACATTCCTGCTACTTCCTCCCAGACCGGACAAATGTTGTCCGCGCTGGGACGCGTGTCTATCGATGAATTATTTTCCGATGTGCCGGAACAATTCCGCTTTCCGCCGCTTGATTTGCCGGAAGGTTTAAGCGAATACGAAGTCCTCAAAGAAATTTCCACAATGGCCGAAAAAAACACAGGCGCTTCCCGGTGGTTTTTGGGAGCGGGCGCGTACGACCACTTTATTCCGGCGGCAGTCGGCGCGCTTGCTTCGCGCGGGGAATTCCTTACCGCCTACACTCCCTATCAGCCGGAGGTAAGCCAGGGAACATTACAGGCGATTTTTGAATATCAAAGCATGGTTTGCGAACTGCTGGGAACCGAAGTCGTAAACGCCGGCCACTATGACGGGGCCACCGCGCTGGCAGAAGCGGTGATCATGGCGTTAAAAAACGCGAACGTCCGGCCCGGCGCGGAATCCGACAGGGCGTTGGTGCTCATCCCCGAAGGGCTTCATCCTGAATACCGCCGGGTGCTCGACACCTATCTTGTTTCCTTTGCCATAACCATAAAACCATACGCGGGGAATCCTGCCGCCGCCGCCCAAAAAGCCGGCAAACTTGCCTGTCTTGTCGCCTCGTACCCCGACTTCTTTGGGGTAATTCCCGATTTAGGCGGCGCGGCGGAGGCGGTTCACCAGGCGGGCGGCACGTTTATTGTACAGGCCGATCCCTTTATGCTCGGGCTGCTAAAAAGCCCGGGCGAAGCGGGCGCGGACATCGTTACCGCCGAAGGGCAGGCGCTGGGGAATGAATTAAATTACGGCGGGCCCTTTCTGGGCATTATGGGCGCAAACAGGGAATATATGCGCAAAATTCCCGGACGCATTGCAGGCGAAGCGCGTGACCATGAACAGCGGCGCGGATTTGTACTTACCCTTTCCGCCCGCGAACAGCACATACGCCGCGAAAAAGCGGTATCAAACATTTGTTCAAACCAGGGGCTTTCCATGCTGCGTTCGTGTATATACCTTGCCCTTATGGGAAAATCCGGCCTGCGTAACGCCGCCGAACTTTGCTGGCACCGCGCGCATTACGCCGCGGACCAGCTTGGAAAGCGATTTACGGTCGCGCGAGAGGCGGGCGGGGCCAAAGGAAACTTCTTTAAGGAATTTACCGTAACGCTTTCGGTAAACGCCGAAACCGCGCTTAAAACATGCGCCCAAAAAGGTATTGCCGCGGGGCTTCCCCTGTCGCGCTACTTTCCCGAACGTAAAAATGATTTACTTGTTTGTGTAACCGAAAAAAATTCAAAAGCGGATATTGACCAGTTGGTTTCCGCGCTGGGAGACCTCGATGCCTGACAAACAAACTCCCCTGCTTTGCGAAGAAAGTGTAAGCGGACGCTGCGGCGCGCTGCTCCCCCGCCTTGATGTTCCGCAGACACCGGTGCCGGAGACACTGCTGCGCGATTCGCTCAAGCTTCCCGAGCTGGATGAATGTACCGTGGTACGGCACTTTACGCTGCTTTCGCAAAAGAATTTTTCTGTCGACAGCCAGTTTTATCCGCTTGGGTCCTGTACCATGAAGTACAACCCCAAAATGAACGAAGACGCCGCCGCGCAAAAAGGCTTTCGCCAGTCGCATCCGCTTTCGGGCGACAGCGCCAATCAGGGAAACCTTGAACTTATGTATAAACTGCAGGAGGCGCTTAAGGCAATTACCGGTTTTGTCTCGTGTACCCTGCAGCCTGCGGCGGGCGCTCACGGCGAATTAACCGGCATTCTTATGATACGCGCCTGGCATCTTTCGCGCCGTGATAAAACCCGGAACCGCATTCTTGTTCCCGATTCCGCCCACGGCACCAATCCCGCAACCTGTACAATGGCAGGCTACATCACCGAAACAATTCCCTCGGACGCAAAAGGAGCGGTGGACCTTGACGCGCTAAAAGAAGCGGTGGCGGGCGGCAGGGCAAAAACTGTCGCGGGAATGATGATCACCAATCCCGGAACCCAGGGCCTTTTTGAAATACATATTGCCGATATTATAAAAATCATCCATGACGCGGGAGGCCTTGTTTACGGGGACGGCGCAAACATGAACGCGCTTATGGGAATTGTTAAACCGGCGGAACTTGGTTTTGACGTTATGCATCTTAACCTGCATAAAACATTCTCTACTCCCCACGGAGGAGGCGGTCCGGGCGCCGGCGCGGTTATTGCCAATAAAACCCTTGCCGCGTTTTTGCCGGGGCCCATCGCCGCCAAAAATAAGGATGCCTACGAACTTGCGTCGCCCGAACAGACAATCGGCGCGGTAAAAAGTTTCCACGGAAACTTTGCCGTGCTGGTACGGGCCTATGCCTACATTCGGGCGCTGGGGGCTGACGGTTTAAAACGCGCGTCGCAGTACGCGGTGCTTAACGCCAATTATCTGCGCCATTTGTGCAGGGCAAAATTCCCCACGCCCTACGGAGCGGAACGTCCCTGTATGCACGAATTTACCGCCTCGCCCAATTTAGGTAACGGCGTTCATACCCTGGACATTGCAAAACGCCTTATTGATTACGGGTTTCATCCGCCGACCATTTACTTTCCCCTTACCGTGAAGGAGGCGTTTATGGCCGAGCCCACCGAAACAGAAACAATGGAAACGCTGGAAGCGTTTGCCGGGGCGCTCGAAAAAATTGCCGCAGAAGCGGAGGCGGAACCGGAGCTTCTTCATGACGCGCCGCACCATACGCCTGTCGGGCGCCTTGATGAAGTTGCCGCCGCGCGTAATTTAAAACTGCGGTGGTAAAGGAAAGGCAGTGAGCCGCCAGAGTTATACCGTTTTTGAAATCACCTCGCTCATTCAGTCGCAGCTGGAAAACGCTTTTCCTTCTGTTATTGTAGAGGGGGAGCTTTCAAACTTGAGGCCGTCAAGCACCGGACATCTTTATTTTTCGCTCAAAGACAGCCGCGCAAAAATAGACGCGGTACTGTTTAAAAGCCGGCTGCCCTTTCTTGGCTTTCAGCCAAAAGACGGCATGCTGGTTCGGACGCGGGGACGTATTTCGGTGTACGCCCTGCGGGGAAACTACCAGCTTATTGCCGACGACCTTGAACTTGCCGGCGCGGGCGATATTCTTGCCATGCTGGAAGAACGCAAACGCCTTCTTGCCGCCGAAGGACTTTTTGATGAAGGGCGAAAAAAGCCAATTCCGCGCTTTCCCGAAACTGTCGGCATTGTCAGTTCACCAACCGGCGCGGCGGTGCAGGATATTCTTACCATTCTGCAAAGGCGCGCCCGGGGCATACATGTTGTAATTTTGGGCGCTCCGGTTCAGGGCGCGGAGGCGGCGGGAATTATCGCCGCGCGGATTAAACAGGCCAACCAGTGGCATCTTGCCGATGTCCTTATTGTCGGGCGCGGCGGCGGTTCGCTGGAAGATCTTCTTCCCTTTTCCGAAGAACAGGTGGTGCGCGCAATTGCGGAATCCGCGATTCCCGTGGTAAGCGCCGTAGGCCACGAAATTGACAACGCGCTTTCTGATTTGGCCGCCGATCTCCGCGCGCCTACGCCTTCGGCCGCCGCAGAACTGGTAAGCGAAAAACGCGCGGAAACATTTGACCGCATTGTCGAAATAAGAAACGAAATGGTTTCCTGCCTTGAGCGGCGCATAGAACGCGTCCGTCTTTTGGCAAAACCATTTTGCGCGGAAGATTTGGAATACCGCATTAGAACCATACTACAGCCGCGCCTGATACGTCTTGATGACGCAAAAGACGCCCTGCTCACCGGCCTTAAAACAATTACCGCTTCCCTAAGCCGCCGCCTTGAGCTGGCAAAGACCGGGCTTGAAGCGGGAAACCCCCGGGCCATTCTGGAGCGGGGATTTTCGGTAGTGGTAAACGAAGCAAGCGGAAAAACGCTGCGTACCACGAACGACTGTACGGAAGGCGACAGGCTGCGAATCAGGCTTCTTGACGGATCTGTGTACGCGGTCACGGAGGGAGCGACCTAAAGGTCGATCCCCGCCAAGCCGCTATGCGGCTTGCGAATTTGTTCGCTGGTGCAGCCTGCCGGTAAACCGGACGGGCTTGCAGGGAGCGACCTAAAGGTCGATCCTCGCCAAGCCGCTGCCTTGCGAATTTATCTGCTGGCGCAGCCTTGCCGGTAAACCGGACAGGCTTGCGGGGAGCGGCCTAAAGATCGATCCCCGGCTATGCTATGCCGCGCATAGTTGCGAATTTATCGGCTGGGAGGGTACATGAAGAACTTTGAAGAACGTTTGCAAAAACTGGAAGACCTGGGCGAAGCAATACGCCGCCCCGATATTCCCCTGGAAGACGCGCTCAAGGCGTTTGAGGAGGGAATAAAACTCGCCCATTCCCTTGAAACCGATCTTGAAAAAGTAGAAAACAGAATTGAAACCCTGCTCAACGCGCCCGATGAAAAGCCGGACGCAAAACCGGAACTGGAATTATTTGATTTATAACAATTTATGGCAATGATACGAATATTAAAAAGCGAGGAAGCAAAAAAAATTGCCGCCGGAGAGGTCATTGACCGTCCGGCCGCGCTGGTGCGGGAATTTATCGACAACGCAATTGACTCGGGGGCGTCGTCAATAGAAGTTTCCATTGCCAACGGGGGAAGCAGCAAGGTCGAAGTAATTGACAACGGCTCCGGCATGGACAAAACCGATCTTGAACTTTGCATCCTGACCCACGCGACAAGTAAAATTGAAACCCTTGACGATTTATCCAAAAGCCATACCCTGGGTTTTCGCGGCGAAGCGCTGGCTGCGGCAGCCGCCGTATCAACGCTGGAAATACTTTCCAGCGTTGACGGCCGCGAAGCATACCTCCTTACCGCCGCGGACGGTAAAAGCAAAATTATTCAAAGCCGCCGCGTGCGCGGAACCAGCATACGCGCGTTTGGCCTGTTTGACGCCATACCCGCCCGCAAACGCTTTCTTAAACGCGAAGCAAGCGAAGCGGCAATCTGTAAACAAATTTTTATGGAAAAGGCGCTGGCGTTTCCCTCGATAAATTTTCGTTTTATACAGGACGGCAAATTAAAAATAAACGCGCTTCCCCATACAGAAGAAAACATGGCTGTTACAAAACGCTTTGGCGAACTTATTCTTTCAAACCAGGCGTTTCTTCACGAAATCCATGCGGCGGGCAGCGGCTTTACCGTATGCATAGTCACCGGAGGCCCCGAGCTGTTCCGGCAGGATCGCAGGGGGCAGTATATTTTTGCCAACAGGCGGCGCATTCAGGATTTTTCGCTTATGCAGGCGCTGGAATACGGCCTTGCCGGATTTTTCCCCAACGGCTCGCACGCCATTGGCGCGGTTTTTGTAGATGTTGATCCCGCGCTCGCCGATTTTAACATTCATCCGGCAAAACGGGAGGTACGCTTTGCCTGCGCGTCCGAAATCCATCATGCGATAACATCGGCGCTCCGCGATTATACCAGACGCAGCGGGCTTGCGATAAGTTCTACCACTGCGGACGAGGCGCTTGAAAACAGCCCGGCCTTTGCCTTTGACGGGGACCGGCACAAATCGGGTGAATATGGAGATACGCGCGACCGCCGCGAGGCGCCCGGTTCAAAGGCAGGCGCCGCCGCGCTGGCGGCGCTGCTGGAACGTAAAGATGAATTCGCGCCCTCACACGCTTTATACGCGGGCGAAACAGAAGCGGAATATAAAACCGGGGAAAGCGTAACCCTTGCCGGCCGCGCGTTTAATTTATTTATTATTGTTCAAAAGGAAGAACGCCTTTTTTTAATTGATCAGCACGCCGCCCACGAACGCCTGCTTTACAATCATTTTTTGTCAAAACCCATCACCGCGCAGGAATTACTCGTTCCCATTCCGTTTGTCACCGAAAGCAAAGAAGACGATGATTTTTTATCCCTTAAAAAAGAAGAATTAAAGCAATTGGGAATTCTGCTTAAAAATGAGGGAAACGGAAACTGGCTCATTGACGCGCTCCCCGCCGGCTGGGGGCAGGGAGACACCGTACAGGAGATCCTCGCGCTGCGAAACGCCGGCGGCAACATGACCGAACACTGGGCGGCTACACTCGCCTGCAAGGCGGCAATCAAAGACGGCGGTTACCTTGACGACAGCGCCGCCCTTGCCCTTGCGAAAGAAGCCCTTGCCCTGCAAAATGACGGCTCACGGCCGCGCTGCCCCCACGGTCGTCCGCTGTGGATGGAACTTACCCGCGACGATCTATTCCGCGCCGTACGCAGAACTTGACAGCGCCGGAAAAAGCATGGTAAAATTATAAAAGCGGTAAAAATTCGCGCTATCAAAAAAGAGAGGTCATGGACAAAGCGGTACAAGCGGAACTGGACATGCTCAAGGACATTATTGTAAAAACTGTTCCCGTTGAACAAATTCACCTCTTTGGTTCTTATGCCCAAGGGGTCCCACACAGCGATTCAGATTTAGATTTATATATTGTTTTGAAAGATAATGCCGAAATGCGGGATATTGACGCTTCTTTAAAAATATACCGCGCAATTGGCGGCAAAAAAAATATGCCGGTAGATATTCTAGTTAGTAAACAAAGCGCCTTTACGCACAGAAAAAACAATCCTACTCTTGAACAAAAAATAGTCAAAGAGGGAATACTGGTGTATGGCTGATATCGCCCTTGTCAGGCAATGGATTTTTCTTGCGGAAGATGATCTGCGGGTGGCTCAACATCTGGAGCAGACTTTGCGGCCTACACCTTTTGAATTGATATGCTTCCATTGTCAACAGGCAGCGGAAAAATACCTGAAAAGCTGCCTTGAATTTCATGATGAAATCCCGCCAAAGACCCATGACCTGATTGAACTTAATAACCGGTGTAAAAAATATAGTGCAGCCTTTGGTGATTTGGCGGAAGCCTGCCAGGCATTAACTGCGTATGGTGTTCAACCACGGTATACCTATGGAATGGAGCTGGAATATGGAGACACGCTAAAAGCCTTGCAATGTGCAGAAAAGGTAAAAATGTTTTTGCAAAAGGAAGCTCCTGAGTTGTTTAAAAATGACCCTCTAAAGGAGCTGCCCCCACGGTCGTCCGTGGATGGAACTTACCCGTGACGATCTGTTCCGCGCCGTACAGAACTTGACAGCGCCGGAAAAATGGGTGTATCATAGGGTGCCGGAGATTTGTAAAAGAGGGTGTTTTATGTATCGATTTGTAAAACGTTCTTTCGTTGCGGCGGTGATACTGGTAGCGCTGGTTTTGGTTTTGGGGTCCTGTGTTTCCTATCCGTTAAATTCGAGAAGCTTTAGCCATAACAGACTTTATTGGGATAAAAACATGCCTGTGGATCAGAGCGTTGAATTATGTTTAATGCAGGGGCTAACCGCAACCAGTTATAACGGTATACCGGTGAATTGGGGGTTTAAGCCCAATATTTTTCTGCCGACTGGGCAAACCGCTCTTGCTCTGGACCTTAATTACTGGCTGGGACAGACCAACGTCAAGGGTGATGCTGTTTTTGTCTGGAATTTTAAAGCTGGTGACAGGTTTATCTTGCACGGATGGCGAAGAGATGGTAAACTGGGAATTCTATTATGGAACATGGATGTGAAAAAAGAACTGGCCGAGTATGATTTCTTCCCGTTTCCAGAATCAAAAATGATTTTAGAATAGGAGGCCAAAATGAAGAATCGAAAATGTATGTGGGCAAGTGTTGTTCTGTGTGCGGCATTGTTTGCCGGATGTGCCGGTGTTCCCGGTAGGTTTGCCTTTGATGAAACGGTACCTGCGGAACAAAGCACTCTGGTCGTTTTTGGCACCGGAATAAGGGTCCTGGAGTACAACGGAATCGACATTAGAACCGGCTGGTATCCAAACGACAAATGGCGGGTTAATAGAATTACTTTGCCGATTGGCGAAACTACAATACTTTTTAATTACTTTAACACAATTAACATGGGAAATACTGCTTACTATGCTCATTCAGAAGATATTACACTTAAGTTTACCTTTGAGGCCGGGAAGGAATACACGGTAGCCAGTTACACAAGGAGGAAAGGCCTCTTTACAAAAGAATACGGTGTGGCGGTTTGGGAACTTGCTTCACAGACTGGTAGTCCCGCCACTGTTGAAAATGCGGTAAAATTCTGGAAGTTTGGAGAAGTCTGACACTATCCTTCAATGATTCACAAAAAGGGGGCGTTTTATGCATCGATTCGTAAAAAGATCTTTCGTTATTGCGGCGGTGATACTGGCGGCGATGGTTTTGGGGTCCTGCTATTCCTATCCCATAAATGTTGACAGATTGACAAGCAATAAACAGTACTGGGATAACGATTTGCCCAGGGAACAAAGCGTTGAACTATATATTTTATATGGATTAAAACCGACCAGCTATAACGGAGTCGAGGTGAATTGGGGAGCAAAACCAGATGTCTTTTTGCCGCCAGGGCGAGCTGTCCTTACCCTGGATTTGAACTTTACCTATTACTATACAAATTACAAGGGCAATAATGTATTTGTCTGGGATTTCAAAGCGGGCGACAGATATATGCTCTATGGATGGGAACGAGATGGTAAACCGGGAGTCATGCTGTTTGATATGGATGTAAAGAAAAACGAGGAAGATCAATATTTTTTTCCATTTCCGGAATCAAAAATAATTTTAGAATAGGGGAAAAAGATGTCAAGAAAAAAAGCCGTTTGGGCAATGCTTTTTGTTTGCGCCGTGTTTTTACTTTTTGGATGCGAGACAATATCCAGATTGTCGACAGCGGAGGATATTACCGTTGACGATACGGCCGCCGAAAAAAGCGCGCTGGTTATTTTTGGTCCGGAAGTATATGTACTTGAGTATAATGGCGTTGATGTCGAAAAAGAATGGTATCCCCGAAAGAAAACCCGCCTAAACAGGATTACCCTGCCTGCCGGCGATACTACGCTCCGTTTTAATTTGGATTTTGAAATAAGCAGCGGTGGTATTATATACCGGTATAGACAAAAAAACGTGGAGATGCAGTACACCTTTGAGGCAGGCAAGGAATATACCGTAGCCCCTTATGGAAAAACGATCGAGCGCCGCTTCCTTACTGAAAACCATTTTGAATATGGCCTGGGTATCTGGGACAGGGCGTCGACCGATGGCACCGGATGGAGTGTTGAAACCGCGATAAAATCCTGGAAGCTTGGGGATCACCAGTAATACCCCGCTTGCCATCGTCCCGCCGCCGGATTATACTCAGAGTGTGAAGAGTATGAAAGATCTGGCGCAGATCAGGTCAAAAGGCGCCTTTATTATCGACATGGACGGTGTTATCTACCACGGTAATCAGCGGCTCCAGGGCGCGCTGGAATTTGTCCAGTGGATGGAAGAAAACAACAAGGCGTTCCTTTTTTTAACCAATTCCAGCGAGCGGTCCCCGCTTGAACTGTCGCAAAAACTTTCGCGCCTGGGCATCGAAGTCGACCCCGAACATTTTTATACCAGCGCGCTGGCCACGGCGGGGTTTTTGGCAACCCAGCGTCCGGGCGGTTCGGTTTATGTCATTGGCGAGCCGGGCCTTATTCAGGCGTTGTATGACCAGGGTTTTACCATGAACAACGTAAACCCCGACTATGTTATTGTCGGCGAGGGCCGGGGCTACAGCCTTGAAGCGCTGGAACGCGCCGTTAAACTGGTGGAACAGGGCGCGCGCCTTATCGGTACAAACCCCGACGCTTCGGGCCCCATTGAGGGGGGAATTATTGTTCCCGCCTGCGGGGCGCTTGTTTCGCCCATCGAAATGGCCACCGGGAAAAAAGCTTATTTTGTGGGAAAACCAAACCCGCTTATGATGAGGCACGGCCTTCGCCGCCTTAACGCAAAACGTGAAGAAACAGCGATCATCGGCGACCGCATGGACACGGATATCCAGGCGGGTGTCGAATCCGAAATTGAAACGGTGCTCGTGCTGTCCGGCGTAACAAAACTGGAAGAAGTAGCTTCCTACCCCTACCAACCCCGCCACATCCTCGACGGCGTCTTTGAAATCGTCCCGCAGTAAAGCAAAGTACCCGCCAGTAAGTCAAAGGCCCCCGATTGACTTCATAATATAAATGGGCTATACTTAGTATATCCTATAAATCAAGGACAGAAATTATGACAACAACAATTGTTAAATGGGGAAACAGCCAGGGAATACGGCTCCCAAAGGTTTTTTTACAAAATATCGATATATCTGAAAATGATATGGTTGATGTTTTGGTAGAAAATGAAGCAATTGTCATTAAAAAAGTATACGGCAAAAAGCACCGGACCACAAAAGAACGGCTTGCTGATTTCTATGGTCAGAATATAAAAAGTATTACAAAAAAACAAAAAGAAATAGATTGGGGAAAACCGGCAGGAAAAGAAGTATGGTAAAACAGGGCGATATAATCTGGCTTGATTTTGATCCACAAACAGGTCGTGAACAACGCGGCAGACGGCCTGCTTTGGTTGTAAGTAATAAAAGTTTTAACAGCTTTTCGAAATTGGCTATTGTTTGCCCGATAACAAATAGAGACAAAGATCATCCGTTTCATATAAAGTTAGATGGAAAAACAAAAACATCCGGAGTTATTCTTTGTGATCAGGCAAGGACCCTTGACATTAATGCCCGTAATTTTGAATATATTGAAACTATTCCTGAAGAAATATTATTGGATGTTATTGATATAGTAAACGGATTTATTGAGATAGAAAAATAAAAACCGTATAAAATGCGGCACCACACATAACAGGACAGTTTACGTTTCACCGCCTTTGGCGGTTCCGGGGTTCCAGTCGCCCAGGTCGGCTGCGCCTCCCACGGCTCCTTTCACCCACATTTTTGCAAGCCCTGGAAACCTGCGGTTTCCTTTATCGGGCTTGCAAAAACGTCATTACAGCCGGAACGTTATGTGAAACGCGCGCAAAAACAGTTGACAAAATTAGCAAAATGTTTTAAAGTAAATTTATGAAATATCTGGTTAAACTAATATTTGAATTACTAATATTATTAGTTTTTGTGGCATTTACAATATTAATTCATTATGTTATTAATGAAGCACTTTCATTGTTTAGTTTTTTCCTTATTTTTCTCACAATTTATTCTGCTTATAGCTGTTTTATGATAATATTTTTGAGAAAAAGGAAAAAATATATACTAAATATAATAATTGGAATAATTCAATTTATTATAATAAGCATCATGCTGACGTTAATCATTTCATGTTATATTTGGTTCAATCGGGATGTTAAATTATTACAAGTTACTAACTTAATCGAATATGATTTTGGACTTGTATTTTTTACGATGTTGTTAAAATTATTATTTTTCTCATTTATTATTGTTCAAATAATTAATACTAAAAAATCATTTTTCATAAATAAATACATATTCATCAGGTTTTTTCCGTTAAAAATAATATTTTTCTTTTTTCTTATTTTTTTAACTCCTGGATGGGAAGGAGTATGCCCCTGGAATATTTTGGAAGATACTGTGTATTCAGAAAATTTTAATATTTATAATATCGATAAAATTAAAATTGATATGACAAGAACAGAAATAATCGATCTTATTGGCGACCCATTAACAAAATACAATTTTCAAGATAAAGAACATTGGGAAAGTTGGACAAGAGATGGAAAAAGTAAAGTCGGAGATTACGCATGGTTTGGGTTACATATACAATTTGATGACAATAATAAAGTTAAAAAAATATCTAGTGAATGGAATTACGATTGATAGCAATGCGTGCGCATCGCATAACAGGCCTGTATGCGTTCCGGGCCTTCGGCCCTCCAGGGCTCCGCAACGGCTAGTATTGTGTCAACAATGAAATAGTGGATAAAGATGGTGAAGTTTAATTCGCGCGCCGTCTGTCGTAAACCTCCGGTTTATTTTGTTTGCGTTTTCATTGCGTGTAGTATTCCACTC
>JAIRYT010000092.1 GCA_031267675.1 Treponema sp.
CAATCGCAAAAGAAATGCATAAAACGTTGCAGGGATCAACGGATTTTGCCATTGAAGATTGTAACGGCTATATTTTAACCTTTGCGCAGCAGGGTTAAAATAAATGGCAAGCGATATAGATTTTGTAAATTATGTAGTTGACCAAATAAATGGCATTGGCATAGTAATGTCCCGGAAAATGTTTGGCGAATATATGGTTTATGTAAATCAAAAGCCCGTAATCCTCATTTGTGAAAATACGGCATATGTAAAAATGCTGGGTTGCGTAAAACCGTATTTTGAAAACGGGGAACCCGAGCCGCCGAAGGCGGCGTAGCGCATACAGACCTGTTATGCGCAGTGGCACTTAGTTTTAACAAATTCTATACATTTTAATACTAAAAATATTAGCAGATTTGGCATAAATATTAATATTGGGCGTATATATATGAGGTACAACCTTTTAATTTTTAATATTTTTTCAGTATCAGTGTAATAAATTATTGCCGTTGTATCTCGATTTGTATGTATTAATTTTTTTACTCCGTTACAATTTCCTATTTTGTAAATACAAAGATTTACTGTATTTATAAAATCGAAATAATCATCATCACTTATAGCGTATGATACACATATATTAAAATTATCATCAAAAGATTCAATTATATAATTTTTCCAACTATTTTGGTAATTATTTATTTTTGATTTTAAATTATATTTCTTACTGATAATATTTACGAAATTCAGATAATAATTTTTATTAATGGTATAATATATTTCATGTATAATTATTTTATTATTTATAATGTAGTAAATAATTTCAATGGAAAATTCATTAGAGTTATTAGCACGATAACTAAAATGATTAATTTTATAGACTGATTTATTTATATATATTTTACCTCGATTATTTAAATCTTCAAAATTATATAAATGGAATAAATCAGCAAGACTACTTTTTTCATTGAGAATTTCAATAATTAGATTAAATATTTTTACTATTTCTTCCATAATTTATGATTATATATGTAAAGACACACTATTGTCAAGTGCCATTGCGCATAACATGTCTGATTACGCTACGCCGCCTTTGGCGGATAGGGGTTCTTTGCTAGGTCGGCTGCGCCTCCCACACTCCACCACCCGCATTTTTGCAAGCCCTGGAAACCTGCGGTTTCCTTTATCAGGCTTGCAAAAATGTCATATACAGCCGGAACGTTATACGAAAACACTTGATAAAAATTGAAAAATAAATAATCCCCGCCGCAGAACGGCGGGGTATTTTAAGATTGTTGTTTGAAATATCAATCAAACAACGTAGGCCGTTTCTCATCTCCTGTCTTAGCGTAGCCGTTTGTAATGCTACTTACAAAATATCCGTCTGTCCAGAATTCTTAACCATCATCGGTAAATGATGTATAACCTGAAGATAGTATCGACAGGAGGGTTATGGTTCGTCACTTTGTTTGGTCTACGAGACTGGGAAGGAGAATGACGAGTCGGTAAAGAAGTGACAAGCGCGATGCGGCGATAGCGGAGTTTCCAGAAAGATGTGCTGCCTGAGTCGCACCCGTGTACGCGGGAGAGCGAGCTGCGGCGGTTTTTGAAAATCAGAACAACGCCGGTGAGGGCGGAAGCGGCGGTGAAGAACCGGATTCCGTGCTGCTGACGGCGGGGCGGAGGGGCTGGAAGACCGGAAGGAGCCTCCAAAGCAGGAAAGGGCGCCGGGTTGCCCCGGACGCCCTTAGCCAGTGGAAAAACGAGCTCGAAGCTCAGCCACTGACGGACATGATAGATGCTTTTGGGATAAATGTCAAGCGACCGGCGGTTAAAAATTCCCCGTTCGTTACCGCTGGTCAGGGCGTTTTACGGATTGAAACCGGTATACCAAAATTTTTGTAAATTTTACCAAATTTCGCTTGCATTCTTTTTGTAAATGATGTATATTCACAATAGAAATGAAGCACTTACAAAAGGCTTTTGCAAGTGGTTGCTGAGTTAAACGAAAGGGAACGGATCATCCTTGACAAGCTGTCAGAGGAAGGCTCGCTGACAGTCTCCTCGGTCGCCAGGGAGCTGGGGCTGTCCGAAGTCACCATTCGCAGCGACTTTAAAACCCTGGAAGACAAGGGCTGGATAAACCGTACTCACGGCGGGGCCGCGCCCGCGCTGCACCGGGGCATTCTGGAACGGGAACGGCTCAGGAAGGACGAGAAAAACGCCATTGCCCGGGCGGCGGCGGAACTGGTCCATGACGGAGACGCGTTAATGATCGAGGCGGGAACCACGCTGGCGCTGGTTGTCAAGTATTTACAGGGAAAGCGTGATATTCATATCGTTACCAATTCAACCCTTGTTTTTTCCTATGCGCGGATGAATCCCAATCTGCAGATTACCATGACCGGGGGTGAATTCCGGCGTCCGACAGAATCGATGGTGGGACCGATTGCGCTGGATACCATTTCGCGCCTTAATGTAACGCTTGCCTTTGTGGGAACCGATGGTTTTTCGCTGGAACGCGGCATGACTACCCATCTGGCCGAGGGAGCGGAAATTGTCAAGGCAATGAAGGCGCACGCCGAAACAACGGTGCTGCTGGCAGACTCAAGCAAATTTGGCAGAGCGGGTTTTATCAGCGTGCTGCCGCTTTCAAAGATGGAACTGATTATTACCGACAGCGGCCTGGGGGACGAAGAAGCGGAACTGTGTAAAAAAGAACTTATCGAGATAAAACGAATTTCAGTTTGAACAGGAGAAATTATGGCGCATGTATTAATTATGCCCCGTCAGGGCAATACGGTCGAATCCTGCATTATCCAGGAATGGAAGGTAAAGGAAGGCGATTCGGTGGGAGCGGAAACAACCGTCTGCGTTGTCGAAACAGACAAGGCGACTTTTGACATTCCCGCAGGCGCCGCCGGATCAGTTCTTAAAATTCTGCGTCCCGGCGGGGATGATGTACCGGTACTGGCAGAAATCGCCGTAATCGGCGCCGCCGGTGAAGACTGGCAGGCGGCGCTTTCCCCGCAAAGCGCGCCCCCGGCGCCGGAACCGCGTATCATTCCCCCGGTGGAATTATCCCCCGGCGCGAGGGATAATTCGTCAGCGGGTGTTTCGCCCCGGGCGCGAAACGCCGCCGCCAAAGCGCGGCTCCCGCTGGAAGGCGTCAGCGGTTCGGGGCCGCAGGGCCGCGTCATCGAGCGCGACGTAAACGCCGTTCTGGAAAGCGGTCCGTTCCGGACCGCCGCGGCATTGGCCGCAGGCCCGGCGGCGGCGCCGGAAAAGGGCAGCGGCATGGGCGGGCGGCTTACCCTGGACGATCTTTCCGGCGCGCCCGCGCTCCAGACGGCGGAACAGCCGGCGGCATATTCGGACCGTTTTAGCGAAACGCCGGTAAAGGGTATACGCAAATTGATTGCCGACCGCATGCTCGACTCGCTTTTGCAGAGCGCGCAGTTTACCCTGAACGCCAGCGCGCCCGCCGCCGCCATGCAAAAACTGCGTAAAAAAATAAAAGCTTCGGGCGCGGACGGCGACGAACTCGGCATTGGTAAAATAACGGTAAACGATATTGTGCTTTTTGCGGTTTCCCGCACCCTTACCCGCTTTCCGTTTATGAACGCGCATAAAACGGGCGACATGCTAAAAACATTTGAACGCGTTCACCTGGGCCTGGCGGTTGACACGCCGCGCGGGCTTATGGTTCCGGTAATCAGAAACGCCGATCTTCTTTCGCTTCGAAAAATTTCCGCCGAAGCAAAGCGGCTTGCCGCCGCCTGCCAGGCGGGGACAATCACGCCGGACGAACTTTCCGCCTCGACGTTTACCGTTACCAATCTGGGAAGTTTTGGCGTTAGTTCGTTTACGCCGGTAATCAACACGCCGGAAGTCGCGATACTGGGCGTATGCGGAATCGAATATAAACCGGTCAGTAAAAACGATGATAACGATGTTGATTTTGCGCCGCATATCGGCTTTAGCCTTACCATTAATCACCAGGTTATAGACGGCGCTCCGGCCGCCCGTTTTCTTAAAGCGCTCTGTGACGCCCTTGCGGATATAGAACTGCTTTTGGCGGCCGCATAGCCGCACATTATTTAACAGCCTTTGGCTGCAGGGGGAAGAATGTACGATGTAATTATTATTGGCGGCGGTCCGGGAGGATATCTTGCCGCGGAACGGCTTGGCCACGAAAAAAAGAAAGTTCTTTTGGTCGAAGAGCGTTATCTGGGGGGAACCTGTCTTAACGCGGGCTGTATTCCGGCAAAGACGCTGATCAATTCGGCAAAACAGTATATCCACTGCCGCGAAGCCGAAAAGTTCGGCGTAAGCGCAAAAGAAGTTTCCTATAACTGGGGCGCGATCCAAAAATGGAAAGGCGAAGTTGTCGAAAAACTGCGCGAAGCGGTCGCCGGACAAATGAAGCGTTTTGGGGTAGAAGTAATAGCGGGACGCGGCGAAATACTCAGCGCGCCTTCCGGCGGCAAAGCCGCTGTGGTAAAAACAGTATCCGGCGGTAAAGAAAACACGCACGAAGGGGCGGCCATTCTGGTTTCTACCGGATCGGTTCCCGTGCTTCCTCCCATACCGGGGAGCAGGGACAATCCGCTGGTGGTAGATTCAACCGGAATTCTTTCGTGCGGCAAAGTACCGGAAAGACTTGCGGTAATAGGCGGCGGCGTAATAGGAATTGAATTTGCGGGGCTTTTTTCGAGCCTTGGCTCCACAGTCACCGTTATTGAAATGATGGACGAAATTGTTCCCTTTATGGACAGGGAACAGGCGCCGCTGTTTCGCCGCGCGTTAAAAAACTCCGGCGGCGGCGGTACGGTTGAATTTAAACTTGGCTGCAGGGTCGAAAAAATTGAAGGCGGCACAGTACAGTATACCGCTAAAGACGGCGCGGCGGAAAAAACCGAAGCTGATATGGTATTAATGGCTGTCGGCCGCCGGCCCCTGCTTGACAGCTGGGGCGCAAAAGCCGCCGGAGTCGACATTGGTCCCAAAGGCGCCGCTACGGACGATTACCTGCGGACGAACATACCGGGTATTTGGGCTGCGGGCGATGTTACCGGAAAAAGCCTGCTTGCCCACTCCGCCTACCGCATGGCCGAAGTTGCCGCGGCCGGCATAGGGGCCTTTCTTGGCGGCGCAAAAGAAACCGGCAATAGATGGCGAAGCTGCGCCGTGCCTTGGGCCGTGTACGGCATACCCGAAGCCGCCGGTGTCGGCATGACGGAACAGGAGGCTGCCGCAAAAGACATTGCCATAACCGCGGCAAGTATTCCCATGCGCGCTTCGGGGCGCTTTGCCGCCGAAAACACCTTTTCTGGCCAGGGCGCGGTAAAGGTAATCGCCGGTTCGGCAGACGGCCGTATTCTGGGAATACACGCCGTAGGCGCGTATGCTTCGGAATTTATTTGGGGCGGCGCGGCCCTTATTGAACAGGAATTACGAATCAACGACGTAAAGGAATTAATTTTTCCCCACCCTACTGTCTGCGAATTGATCCGTGACGCGGTGTGGGCGCTGTAATTCATAAGCGCCGTTCCGCACGGAAGGCGTCAAAAACAGTATATTTTACAAGGAGTACATTACATGCCTAAATCACAATTGGTAAATCCACAGTCGGCGCGAAAGCCCGATATCGTAAAGCTTAACGACATTCCCGTTAACCAGTACCGGAGCGACATAAAAAAAGAAACCGGACTCTACGGAAAGGAACGGCTTGTGCGTATCTGGTACGACATGGTAACAATCCGCGAATTTGAAACCATGCTCAACACGATCAAGATACAGGGAAGCTGGGAGGGAATCGAATATAACCACAAGGGCCCCGCACATCTTTCCATGGGGCAGGAATCGGCGGCGGTAGGCGAATGTCTTAACCTGACTACCGATGATTATATTTTTGGAAGCCACCGCAGCCACGGCGAAATTTTGGCCAAATGTTATTCTTCGCTTTGGCAGCTTGACGATAAAAAACTCGAAGAAATCATGAAGAATTTTCTTGACGGCGAAACACTGGGCATTGCCGAAAAAATTTCGTATACCGGCGTAAAGGATTTGGCGGAAAACTTTGTCCTTTATGGAACGCTTGCCGAAATTTTCGCGCGCCGGGCGGGATTTAACCGGGGGCTGGGCGGCTCCATGCACGCCTTTTTTATTCCGTTTGGCTCCATGCCCAATAACGCGATTGTCGGCGGTTCCGCGGATATTGCTACCGGTTCCGCGCTGTACAAGCGTATTAACAAAAAGCCCGGCATTGTCGCCGCGAACATCGGCGACGGCTCCATGGGGTGCGGCCCCGTCTGGGAGGCAATGACCCTTGCGGCGATGGATCAGTACCGCACGCTCTGGCCCAAAGATTCCGGCGGCGCGCCTCCCATCCTTTTTAACATTTTTGACAATTTCTACGGCATGGGCGGTCAAACGGCGGGCGAAACAGAAGGCTTTGGCATTGCCGCGCGTATTGGCGCGGGAATAAACAGCGACAATATGCACGCGGAACGGGTTGACGGCTACAATCCGCTTGCGGTAGCCGACGCCATCGCCCGTAAAAAGAAAATTCTGCTCGAAGGAAAAGGCCCTGTTCTGCTTGACGTAATTACCTACCGTTATTCGGGCCACTCGCCTTCTGACGCTTCAAGTTACCGCACAGCCGAAGAAGTAAAAAGCTGGCAGGATGTTGACGCGATAAACGAATACGGCGAGTATCTTGTTTCAGGCGGTGTCGCGTCCAAAAACGATCTTGAAAAAATGCGGGAAGGGATCAAGGCAAAATTAAAGGCGGTGGTAACGCTTGCCGTTGACGACAGGGTTTCGCCCCGGCTTAACGGCGCGTTTATTGAACAGGTAATGTTTTCCAACGGCAGGGCGGAAAAACTGGACGAGCGCGAAAGCGAACTTTTACAGCCGCTGGCAGAAAACGCGCGCGTAAAGGCGCTCGCGGGAAAGGCCCGTTACGGGTACGACGCGGACGGCAAGGCGCTTTCAAAAAACAAAATCTACCAGTACCGCGACGCGCTCTTTGAGGCGATGGCGTACCGTTACGCGGCCGATCCGACGCTGGCCGCCTGGGGCGAAGAAAACCGCGACTGGGGCGGCGCCTTTGCCGTGTACCGGGGGCTTACCGAACTGCTCCCCTACCCGCGCCTTTTTAACAGTTCGATCTCCGAAGGCGCCATTGTCGGGGCGGGCGTCGGTTACGCGATCTCCGGCGGGCGCGCCGTTGTTGAGTTAATGTACTGCGACTTTATGGGCCGCTCGGGCGACGAACTTTTTAACCAGGCGGCAAAGTGGCAGTCAATGTCGGCGGGCATACTTAAAATGCCGCTTGTAGTCCGTGTCTCGGTAGGGAATAAATACGGCGCGCAGCACAGTCAGGACTGGTCCGCGCTCCCCGCCGCCATTCCCGGCCTTAAGGCGTATTTTCCCGCGACACCCTACGACGCAAAGGGAATGTTAAACCTTGCCCTGCGGGGAACCGATCCGGTAATCTTTTTTGAAAGCCAGCTCCTTTACGACATGGGCGAGCGTTTTGAAAAAAGCGGCGTTCCCGAAGGGTACTATGAAATCCCCGAAGGCGAACCCGCCGTCCGCCGCCAGGGCAAAGACATCACCATCGTTACCCTTGGCGCGACATTATACAAGGCGCTTGAAACCGCGGAAGCGCTTAAAACAAAATTCAACCTGGAGGCGGAAATTATCGATCTTCGTTTTGTAAATCCGCTTAACTATGAAAAGATTGCCGAGTCGGTAAAGAAAACAGGACGCGTTCTTTTAACAAGCGACGCCGCCGAACGCGGATCGTTCCTGCATACGGTCGCGAGCAACATTCAAAGTTTTGCCTTTGATTACCTTGACGCGCCGGTAACCGTAGTAGGAAGCCGCAACTGGATAACCCCCGCGGCGGAACTTGAGGATCTTTACTTTCCGCAGCTTTCCTGGATGCTCGACGCAATCCACGAACGGATTTTGCCCCTGCCCGGCCATAAATGCGAAACCGTGCAGACCACCCTGGACGCGATGCGGCGAAACCGGCTGGGGGTATAAGCTGTTCTTCCGCGGCGTTATTTTGCCGATAACGCCGCCATGGTAATGTAGTTATACGGCTGGTTAAAGTGCGGCAAAAAGAAAATGTCCAGCAGCTTTAGTTTGTCAATGGTAAGTTTTTCTTCGATTGCCAGCGAGAACAGGTGTATTCCCATGGAAATATCCTGGTACGACGCCATCTGCGCGCCCAGGATCCGCCGTGTTTTTTTGTCGTATACAATGCGGATTTTTACCGGATAATTATTTTCCTTGATAAACGCCGGTTTTTGCAAGTCTTCGAATTGGGTGTACTGCGCGGAAAACCCGGCTTTTTCGGCGGCGGCAAGATTAAGTCCGGTAGAAACCATATTGTATCCCCATATACAAATACCGTTTGATCCCTGTACGCCCGCCGATTCCAGCGGAGTGCCGGCGGCGTTGTGGCCGGCGACAATACCGCTGCGCACCGCGTTTGTCGCCAGCGCGATATAGGCGCTGTCCTCCAGGGCGTTGCTGTATACCGCCGCGCAGTCGCCGATTGCGTATACGCCGCTTTTGCTTGTTTCCTGGTGAAGATCAACCTTGTACGCGCCATTTGCCAGTGTTTCCAGCTCTCCGGCGGCAAGGCCGGTATTGGGCCTAAAGCCTATCGCCATAACAACCAGATCAACCTGGTAGGACCCCTTGTCGGTATCGATGCCCGTTACTTTTTCACCGCCCTTTATTTCGGAGACCAGTTCGCCAAAATGAAGCTCGACGCCGTTACCGGAAAGTATCTTGTCCATTTCGCCGGTAAACCAGTCATCATAATAGCTGGCAAGGCTTCTGCCGGCAGCCTCAAAAAGCAGCACTTCTTTTTTCCGCCGGCGCACTGCTTCGGCAAGTTCAACGCCGATATAACCCGCGCCGACAACCGCGACCCGCTTTATATCCGGCGACGCGAGCAGCTGGTAAATCTTTTGTCCGTCCTGAAACAGTTTTACATATTCAACATTTGTTTTATCAATTCCCTTAATCTTTGGCCGTATCGGGAGCGAGCCCGACGCGATGATTAATTTATCATAACTTTCGGAAAGTTCCCTGCCCGCGCTGTCTTTTGCAAAAACTTTTTTTTGGGCAAAATCGATGTGCTCTACCGAGGTTTCCATATACACCTTTGCCTTTTTGCCTTCCAGTATTTCTTTGGATGAATAAAAAAGGCCTTTGGTATCGTCAATCTGCCCCCCTATATACAGGGCCGTGCCGCAGCCAAGGTAACTGATATTGTTGTTACTGTCAAAAATAACTACTCCATGCCGGGGATAGTTATCCAGAATGGTGTTGGCCGCCGCGGTTCCCGCGTGATTCGCCCCGATTAATACAATTTTAGCAATGTTACTCATAAGGTACTCCTGTTATGTTTTTGATACTGATACTGACAAGACTAATACATGAACGCGGTAAAAGCAAATCCCCGTTCATTATAACCCGCAGCCGGCGATGAGCGCCCCGTCGTCCAGAAGGGCTGTTTTACCGTCCGCGTAAATTTTACCCTCCCTTAAAAGAATTACCCGGTCACAGAGGGAACGGGCCAGATCCAAATCATGGGTTGCTACGAGCATTGCTTCCGGCCGTGAACGAAGCGTTTCCAGCAGCAGACGCCGGCCTTTTGGATCAAGAAAGGAACCCGGTTCATCAAAGAGGATTAACGGCGTTTCCATTATCAGGATTCCGGCAAGGGCGACAAGGCGTTTTTCGCCTCCCGAAAGGCGGCTGGTAAGGCGGTCCTTTAAATGGGTTATCGCAAGCGCCGCAAGGGTTTTTTCCATTTTGGCGGCGATTATATCTTCGGGCATTTTATAATTGCGGGGGCCAAACGCGATATCTTCGGCGACGGTCGGCATAAAAAGCTGATCATCGGGGTTTTGCATAACAAGGCCGCATTGATGCCGCCGGTTTTTTTGCGCCGCGCCGTCAAGAACGCCTGTAAAGGGAAGCACCCCCGCAAGGGTCAGGAGCAGGGTTGATTTCCCCGCGCCGTTGGGGCCGACAAGGGCCGTCTTTTCGTTTTCATAAAGGACAAACGAAATTTTATCAAGAACGTTTTTATTTTCGCCCTGATACCGGACATCCATATTCCGCGCCGTAACCAAAATTCGTCTGCCGGAATTACTGCTTACGGCGTCCGGTATCGTATTGCTCATTGAATATTCCAAACCGAACCAACAAAGGCGGAAACATTAAAAAAACGTATCGACACAAGCAGGCCAATCTGCAGCCCAAGAAAAACCAGATCGCCCACGTTCCAGGGGCGGGATATCCGGCGCATTCCGTTTTCAAAGCCGCGGCACTTCATGGCCCAGTACACCCGCTGGGCGCGGTCAAAACTGCGCAGAACAAACTGCCCCAAAAATATTCCCGCGTGGCGCAGCAAGGGCCGGCGAAGGCTCGAACGCAGACGGTACGCCGTCAATATCCTGGAAGCTTCGCGGGACAACACGGTGATATAGCGGTAGGTCAGGCCAAGGAGCAGGCAAAAAATATTCGGCACATGAAAACTGCCCAGCGCCGAAATTAACTCCACAAACGGCGTTGTGGCTGCAAGGATCAGCGCGGCGCTTACCGTAAGGATCGCCTTTAACAAAATTGAAACAGCGCAGAGCATCCCCTGGGTAATTTCAAAAGTTCCCGCATAAACGACCGTCTTGAGCGCGTACATATTGCCGGCCGCGCCCAGCAGTACAAAGGGCAGCGCCGGCGCAAGACGTGTTACAATGAGCGCCGGCGGTGTTTCCGACAGGGCGCCAAGCACAAAGGGAAAAATAAACAGCGCCGCGAGCGCGCCCGGTTTTGCGTTGGGAAACGAAATCGTTACCACGATAAAAACAAACGCCGCGATCAGTTTTGCCCCCGCGCTCCGCCGGTGAATTATCGTATCACGAAGGGCGTAGCTTTCCAGGGTTCCAAGACTGTGTACGGCGTTTTCCAGGTTCACCGGGCGGATTTTTGTCTCGCGCGCAGCGCCGCAATCGCCAGACCTATGCCGCCCGCGGCAATAACCGTAACCAGGCTTCCCGCAAGTCCGGCCGCCGCGGTGCCCGCGGGATTTTCCGCGTCGTTTTTAAACGCGTAACCGGGCATTGGCGCCGAATCCGCCAGTGATCCCGACAGCTCGTGTATTTTGCTTTCCCGCTCAAGTTCTGTTGTACCGGCGGTATTTTCCATCGACCACTCGAGCCCGTCCGGATACGACGAGGCAAAAAGCGAAAACAATCCCGCAGCTGCGGCCGAAAGTACAATAAACAGCACCGCTATTTTTTTGATCGAAACCGCCCGCGGTATATTTTTATTTTCGAGCGGGTTTTTGATAATTTCCGGTCTAAACCGGTACACAAAGACAAGCACCGCTGCAGTGGCGGCTCCTTCTACCGCGCCTATCGCCAAATGTATCGGCTGCATAAGCAGGGCAAACGCGGAAAAGGGAAGCTCCGCGACACCCGAAAGCGTTGTTTCAAGTACCACGCAAAAAGCGCCGAGCTGCAGGCCCGCCACCACCGTTAAAAACGAAGTCAGCGCCAGGCGGCCCGGCGAAAGTTTTTTACCGCCCAGGAACGGCCGGTAAACAAAAACCCACGCGGCAAGCGCGGAAACAAACCCCATATTAAAGACATTACAGCCGTAGGCAAGCAATCCGCCGTCGGCAAAAAACAGGCACTGGATCAAAAGCACCACCGCCAGTGTAATAAACGCCGGCCAGGGCCCCAACAGCGCGGCAAGCAAAACGCCCCCTCCTATGTGACCGCTTGAACCTGTCGCCGGAATGGTAAAGTTGATCATCTGCGCGGCAAAAACAAACGCGCCCATAATTCCCATAAGGGGAATTTTCTTTTCGTCAAGCGTTCCCGCGCCCGATTTTTTTACGGCGACGGCAAGAGCCGCCGCGCTTACCACAAGCATTGTTCCCCCAACCGCAGGCGACAATAACGCATCAGCCATGTGCATGCATTTCCTCCAAATTAATTAGTTATTATCCACAGCGCCGAACGCTGATGAATTTATTTGATGGGCCAAATAACCCGCGCCAAATCCGTTGTCGATATTTACCACCGCGACTCCCGGCGCGCAGGAAGTAAGCATACCCAGCAGCGCGGAAAGACCGCCGAACGAAGCGCCGTACCCGACGCTTGTCGGACACGCGATAACCGGAACGCTTACCAGCCCCGCGATTACGCCGGCGAGGGCTCCTTCCATACCGGCGACAGCGACAATTACATTGGCGTTTCGCAGTTCTTCCAGACGGGAAAAAAGCCGGTGTATTCCCGCTACGCCCACATCGCTTATTACCACCGTCGCCGAGCCAAAAAATTCCGCCGTTAACGAGGCTTCGCGCGCAACAGGAAGATCAGAAGTACCCGCGCAGACTACCGCCGCCAGGCCGCGATGTTTTTTTTGTCCGCCGATACGAAGCAGGCGCGATGCTTCGTCATATTCGGCTTCCGCGTAACGATCGCCGATTTTTTTTGCAAGTTCGGCGTTCGCGCGCGTAGCCAAAACGGGAATTCCCTTTTCGCGCATGCCAATTATGATCCCTTCTGCCTGTTCGACGGTTTTTCCCTCGCAGAATACCGCCTCGCTTGCGCCGGTACGCTTTGCCCTTTCCGCGTCAATGAGCGCGTAACCAAGATCTATATCGGTCATTTTTTTTCCTTGTTGTTTATGCCGGCATAAAGGATTTCACCGGCTTTTGCAAGCGAAATATTTTTTTCTTTGGCAAAGGCGGCGCGGTCATCCGCTTCGATTTTTTCGCGAAGCGGCCCGCCGTCCAAAAACACGCGCTTTACGCGAAACTCCCTTTCGCCGCGAAGCGTCAGCTCTTCGCGGCGAAGCGAATGGCGCAGAACTTTTGTTTCCTTAAAACCAATTGCCGCCAGATTAAAAAACATTCTGTGCAACGAAGGAAGCGCGTCGTTTTTGCAGAGCGCCTGGAGCGTCGTTCCCGGACGCGACTTTTTCATAATGCAGGGAGTCATGGTAACATCAAGGGCCCCCGCGTCAAAAAGCCGTTCCATTGCAAAGCCAAGTTCCTCTCCAGAAAGGTCGTCAATATTGGTTTCCAGCAGGGTAAGTTCTTCGTGTATCCAGTCGCCGTACTCATCTTCTTCCCTCCAGGAAAGGCGGAGCACATTTGGCTTGTCAAACTGCCTAACGCCTATTCCGTAGGCGCTGGTAATTTCCCGGAACGAAGAAGAGGCGGCAAATTCATCTACACAGGAAGCCAAAATTGCCGCGCCGGTAGGCGTCGTCATTTCGCGGTCAAAACCGCCGGTATGAACGGGCATGCCGCTGCACAGTTTTAACGTCGCCGGCGCGGGAACGGGAAGTATGCCGTGGGCGCAGCGCACTGTTCCGCCGCCCAGCTCTACCGTACCGGCGGTGATCCGCTGCGGTTTAAGCAGATCAAGACAAACTGCCGCGCCCACTATGTCGATAATTGAATCGAGCGCGCCTACTTCGTGAAACGCGATATCATCAAGCGGAACACCGTGTACCTGTGATTCCGCGGAAGCAATGCGCAAAAAAATATCAAGCGCCCGTGTTTTTACGCCGTCTCCAAGGGCGGAATTTTCAATAAGCCCGCGAATTTCCTTCCAGGAATTATGCGCATGTTCGTGCGCGTGGTGATGATCACCTTCACCGTGTTCGTGTTCGTGATGTCCGCCGTGTTCGTGGTAATCGCCTTCGCCGTGTTTGTGATGTTCGTGGTGATCGTCTTCGCCGTGCGCGTGGTGATGATCACCTTCACCGTGCGAGTGTTCGTGTCCGTGATGTCTGTGGTAATCGCCTTCGCCGTGTTCGTGATGTCCGTGGTAATCATCTTCGCCATACTCGCGCGCGTGGTGTTCGTGGTGATCGTCTTCGTTGTGCGCGTGGTGTTCGCCGTGTTCGTGATGTTCGTGGTAATCGTTGTGTCCGTGTCCGTGCGCATGATCGCCCACATCAACCAGGGCGCGAGTTCCCCGGATACCGCAGCGTTCGTCTTTTACAAAATCAAGTTTCCAGCCCTTTATGTTTAATCCGCCAAGGGCGCTTTTAAGCTCGCCGGGATCTACCCCCAGATCAACAAAGGCGCCCAGCGCCATGTCGCCTGAAATTCCGGCAAAACAATCAAAGTGCAGGGTTTTCACACTTTTCCTCCCGTGGTTTTAATGTCCAGGGCGCGGTTCATGTTTCCCATGCGGTAGCCTTCCAGTTCAAACGCGACATAAAGAAAACCGCAGGCCTTAATCCGCGCCGATACTTCATCAAGCAGCGCAGTGTCAAAAAAACGCGTCCGTTCCTGCGGCGAAACTTCAATGCGGGCAATGCCGGTGTGGAAACGAATCCTAAACTGGCGAAACCCTTTTTCGCGCAGGATTTCTTCTGCCTTTTCAATGCGGCCAAGTTTTTCCGCATCAACACGTTCGCCGTAGGGAATGCGCGAGGCAAGACAGGCAAACGCGGGTTTGTCCCAGGTGGGCAAAAGCGCGCGGCGCGAGATGGCGCGGATTTCATCTTTGCGAAACCCCGCCTCGCGCAGGGGGCTTACAATGCCAATTTCGGCAAGCGCCGCAAGTCCGGGACGGTAATCCCCTTCATCATCCAGATTGGAACCGTCAAACACGACGGCAAAACCGCGTTCGGCGGCGGCTTTTTTAATCGCGCCAAATTCAATTTTTTTGCAAAAATAACAGCGGTCCCTGCTGTTCGCCGCCACTTCATCGTCAATTGTTTCTTCTTCTATCAGGTAATGGGAAATACCAATGTGGGCGGCAACAGAAGCGGCGTCCCCGCGTTCCGCTTTTGACAGCATGGGCGACACCACGGTAAACGCCGCCGCTTTTTCGCCAAGCGCCTCGTGGGCGGCATAACACAAAAACGAAGAGTCAACCCCGCCCGAAAAGGCGATGGCGGCGCTTTTGGCCCGGCGGATACGTTCAAGAAGCTGCCGGTATTTTGTATCGATCTCCAAAGGATCAGAAGCGTATTCTGGCTGGTTTTCTGTTTCTGGCAATTGCGACTCCTAACACACCGGCGGCCTTGTGCCGTGCGAAACAGGAGTTCATCTCCGGAATCTTCCCTTCATGGGAAGTATGTTACGGTAACATGATTTGTTTGCGTTAGTCAAGTGCGCGGTGCGTTATTTTAACCGACCCCACAAACCACACTGAACCGGCGGCGGACCAGGGCCGGCAAAATGCGGCGGAGCCAGCGTGCTGGGGGTGTAAACAGTCCCTATGCGATTTTGCCTGAAATTTATTGTTAGGTGTAAAAATATTATACAATAAAAACACTTGACAAAAACTCTTTTTTGATATAGTGTAAGGAAAGTAAGGAGTCTTGATATGGAAGTTGCAAAAGTTACTTCAAAAGGTCAAATAACCATTCCCCGTGATATACGAGTCAAAATGGACTTGAAAAAAGGGGATAAAATATTAATTTTTGAAGAAAATGGCAAATATTTTTTCCAAAATTCAGCTTCAATAGCATTAAAAGCCATTCAGGACAG
>JAIRYT010000039.1 GCA_031267675.1 Treponema sp.
GCTTTTTGGCAGCTTCGCAGTACTTGAAAGCAAACGTCGGTGCCCTTTGGGGGACCCATTCAGGAATTGGGTCGTCCTTTGACTTTCCTCTCTCCCTTTGTGCCCTCCTTGTGGTTAAAAATTCTTTTTATTTGTGGGTCAAGTTTAGCCTGCGCCGCGTGGCACACGGCCTACAGTGTTACCCTTTCGCCGCACACGCCGGTGATTCGGCCGTTCGTCAACCAATACCTGCGCTTCCCGCCGTCCCCGGACGGCGGCCCCTGGACGGCTTGGTGGTAAAAACTCTTCCCTCACGTACGGGATGGAATTTGGCGAATTTTACGGCGAAAAAACTTGCACAGATACCAAAACCGTGGTACAAGTAAAGCTGATATTTTATGACAGAAAGGAGAGAGAAGATGAAACAAAAGATTTGTTTACCTCTATTGGCGGTTGTTCTGCTGACAGGTGCTGCGCCACTGTTTGCCCAGCAGTCGCTGATTTCCGGGGGCGGGAGCACGATGTCCAGTTATCTTGGGACAGCGAATCAGTTCTGGAAACTGCGCCTGCTTTTTACCGACGACACGGACGCCTTTATGGATCCCAACGACTACCGGTCGCTGGGGTTACAGGACTTTTTTGCCGAAGCTCAGGCAGCCACCGCCGTGGGCGGCAGCCAGATTGCGGGCGGGTTTGCCAAAGATTTCGGGGTTGTGTATACGTCCCTTTTCTTTGAAGGTGCGGGTAACGATTTTGTTTTTGGAGATGACAACGCCCTCTCCATTATGATAGGCACCGCTTCCGTCGGCGCTTTTAAGCCTTTTTTCAGAAAGACCACGGCCGATACGCTGTTCGGCCTTGTTTGGGGGACAAACATTTCATCCGGCGGCAAGCTTTTTAAGCCGGAGGTTTTGGTAAGCTACAGAGACCAGAAGGCCGACGACTATGACGGGCTTCTTGACGCCGGCGCGGCCCTTGGCGTTGATTTTATCCCGGAGGACGGGGAGGCGTCGCTGGACGTCCAGTACGAGCTGAAATTCGGCATCCCCGCCAACAGCGGTTTTTTCCACGACCACTTTGCGACGCTTGTCTACAGAAGGCTTTACGACGTAACAGGCGATTTCAGCGCCGGATGGGGAGCGGGATTTGCCGCCTGGTTTACCAAAGGCAAAAACTCACCTGACGAAAAATGGGGCTTTAATCCGCTGGCCGATCTCGGCTTTACGTACCGAATGGGCGAGGTTTTCGGTATTAACGGCCAGCTGGTGGTTTCGTACAAGTCGGACCACAACGGAACAACATCGTACATAGGCGGGTTTAATCTGATCCCCGTGCTGGGCGCGTCTTTTACCCCCCATGAATCCCTGAAAATTGAACTGGGTGTGCAGCCCCCCGCGAACTTGACAGGTGTTCAGCCCTGGAACGTTTCGCTTCTGGCCAGCTTCAAGAAGTAAATAAGGAGAACGACATGAAAACAAGAATTTGCCTTGCCCTTGCGCTGCCGGCCCTTTTGGCCGCGCTGCCCCTGGCCGCCCAGTCGCGGCTTAACGGCAACACCTTTGGGCTTTTTGGGAACGACGCCGACAATTTTATGGATCCCAACGATTACGGAACCGTTGACATTCCCGAATTCTTTTCGACAATTCAGTACGATGCGGATTTTCAAAGTGCGTATCACACTACCTCTACCACGCCCGGTAAACCGGGGGGTATGGGGGAAGACATACTTTCCGCCGGATATGCCCGGTATTTCAACGGCACCTACCTGGGGCTCTCTTTTGAAGGAAATCTCTATGAGCAGTATTGGTCTCCGGGGCCGGACGCCTACACCATATACGATTCCCTGACCGCACTGATTGGCACTGAGTCAATCGGCGGCATTATAGTGAACGTGGGGTACGAATACAACAAGCAGCAACCTTCCGGCGTTTCCGCGGGCGGCCTTATTCTGGGCGGCGGCTGGGGTAAAAACTTTCCCCTGGCGAACGGCATGCTGCTGAAACCCGAGGTGGGGCTTGTGTACAGCAAGGTAGATCTGGCGGGTTTGGGCTCAATGGCGGCGGCGCTGGCAGGTTTCGATTATATTCTTGCCGGAGCCGTGGGCGCCGACCTGGAATTGAATTCGGGAAAAGGCGCCGCGCCGACCGTCAGTCTGAATTATACTTTTGCCTATTTTGATGTATTCGATTCGGCGTTACTTAACCTGCTGTCTGCTTCTTACAGTAACACGTATGATCTGAACGATCGGTTTTCCGCCGGATTCGGATTCGGGCTTGATATTGGATTTTCGACAATAAAGGTTTCCAGTACATTGAAGCAAAGTACGACGGTGATTGCGCCGAACGCGCTGGCCGGTTTTACCTATAAGTTCAACAGTCCTTTCAGCGTGAACGCCGGTATTAAGGCCAGCTATGATTTGTTCACCCTTAACAATACCAAGACTGGGGGGACGTCCACATCCAACACCACTATCGGCGGCTTTAACGTTCAAACCAGCGCGGGGGGCAGTTTCCAGCCGCACGAAAGTCTTGCCATAGATTTTTCCTATGCGACCACCCCTTACACTGCGGATATGGGGAATCTTACCCTGGGGGTCAGGTTCAAGAAGTAGCGGCATCCATGGCGATGGGGCTGTCCGAAAAGTTTGAAAAAAACTTGTTCGGACAGCTTCCTTAGTGCGGCATTTGCGCACCGTTTCAACGAAACGGGCGCAAATGCAGGGGCTGTCCGGGAAGCCGCAAACATGGTTTGCGCACCAACTTCCCGGACAGCCCCATTCCCGAGTGTAAACAGACCTGTCAGGCGGCATTACCTTTACGGATAGTAAGAGTAGCTATGAAGAAAGCATTAAAATTGTCATGTAAATATACTATTTATGCTTGTGACGCTTATTATTTGGAAACATCATATAGATTGAATTTGCCATTATTAACATTGGATGGAGCAATGAGAAACAACGGGAAAGATATGAGAATAAATATTCTGGAGGTATAAGATGAAACCATTTAAATATTCCGAAGCTCGACAGAATTTCTCAGCGGTCTTAAACACCGCATTAAAAGAAAAAGTAAGAATCACGCGACAAGACGGGGGCCAATTCAAACTGATCCCCCTAAAAAAAACAAAAAAAATCGCCTTTTGATATTGAAGGAATAGATACAGATATTACAACGCAGGAAATAATAGATGTAATAAGAGAATGTAGAGAAGGGAGCGATTATTTTAAAACCAAATATCGTTAAGGCAAAAATGCCATATACAGCCGGTACGCTATTTATATTTCTTGCTTTCCCCTAAAGTGTCATTTTTCAAAATAGCCAGCAATTCTTCCGGTGTAATAGGTTTAACAATGCTCTTTTTAAAGTCTTTTATATTTCTTGTCAATATATATTCCGCGCCATTCTCTTTTGATGATATTTCAATTACCGCATCTTCAAAATCGTCTATGTCGGAATGCAATGCCTCGGTCAATGTTTTTTCATCGGTTGCAATTACTTTAAATCGTTTCATTATTCCTGAAATTGTTTTTCTGACCTTCGCCTTTTCTCTATTTGATTTATTTAGAAAATAACTCAATGTTGTTATTTCATGTGCGCAGGAAAAGGCTGTTATATTTCCTTTTATGCATTGTTTGAATATTTCCGCGACCCTTTCATGCCCTTCTCTTTTAAAGAGGAAATCCATGAAAATATTAACATCAATTACTATTTTTTTCATGGAACATTTTCCTCAACTCTTTTTTATTTGGAGTGTTTGCGCCTTCAAATATACCATACAATTCTTCAAGGTCTTTAGGGAGATTGGCGGCATTTTGTTCCTTTAATTCAATAAAATAATTTTCTACTATTTTAGAAATTGGTTTATTGTATCTTTTGGAAAACGCATGTGCAAAATCCACCACGCTGGAATCTAAACTTAGCGTCAATTTTCGATTCATAAGATCCTCCATACGTATAATATATGGATTTTATGCGTACTTGTCAACCGGTTTTTGTTTGTGCCGGGGGGTTTAATACCGCGCCCTTTGTGCGGTTTTGCTCCGCCGCATTTGGGGCGGGGATGATCATGCAAAAAAGCGCAAAGTGCACGTAATGCCTCAAAATAAAATCTTACCGAAAGGCCGGATGCCTCATAATAAAAAATCTTACCCAAGCTCACTATCCTCAAGGGCGGCAGCGGCGAGGGACCGCTGCCGGATGAGATC
>JAIRYT010000033.1 GCA_031267675.1 Treponema sp.
AGACCAGGGCTGGCAAAATGTGGCGGAGTTTTGGCGTGGGAATGAAGCGTAGCGGAATGACCTAGCCAAAACGGAGCCCGAGCCGCCAACGGCGGCGAAGCGTAAACAGTCCTGTTATACGACGTACCGCTTTTTACAATTATTTTTTCTTTGAATGTTTTTCATAAAATTTTATCAAATCTTCTTTTTTCAACTCGCCTTTTGCCACATCCATGATTTTATCATATATTATTTCCTCTTTACAGTTGAATGTATAACCGTTAATGTCTAAAAATACTAACGAACTTGTTAATGCCACACGTTTATTTCCGTCAGTAAACGGATGATTTTGACAAATATGAAACGCATAAGCGGCCGCCATTGCGGGAATTGTTTTGTGAAAATATTTTCCGTCAAAACCGGATTGGGGTACATATATTGCGGAACTTAACAAATTTAAATCTCTAACGCCGTACATTCCGCCATAATTCCTTATTTGATCTTCCAATATGATTAATATTTCGGACAAGGTCAAAAAATGGATCATGATTATTCACCAAGTCTTTTCAGTGCATTCCCGTATTTTTTATTTATATTCTTTAATGATTCAAGAATATCAGATTCCTGAGAAACGGTGTTTTGGGGAGATAAAATTATATTTTTCCCGTCAGTGCTTAATTCAAAAGAGGTTTCATGGGTTATATGTAACATTTCCATTATTGGCTTATCAATAACAAGCGCCGCGCTATTTCCATGCTGAATTAATTTCTTAACCATAATAATTTCTCCTCAAAATATTGCCCAAATTTTACATTGTATAATATTTTATACAATCCTCTTATATATTGTATACACATTATATATACTTGTCAATCGCTTTTGAGACAATTTTTTAATGACTCTCCCCGCCCTGAAGGGCGGGGTATGGACCCTGCGAATCAACTTATTTGCGGTATGTCGCATAACGTTCCGGCTGTATATGAGGTTTTAGCGCCCGAAGTACATGCAGACCTATTATGCACGGCGTTTCGTATTGTGACAATAAAAACAGAATAATAAATATCTTTTTCATTTTACGCCCTTGCTCTTCCGTCTTCCCGCCTAAAACAAACGCGCTGTCAAAAATGACAGCGCGTTGAACATCAGCCAAAATACCGCTTGTGGAGGCCGCGGAAGCCGGCGCAGTGGCGGGCTTCGTCACGGGCCATTTCGTGAACGGTGTCGTGGATCGCATCGTAATTGCGTTCTTTGGCGCGCTTGGCAATATCGGTTTTTCCGGCACAGGCGCCATACTCCGCTTCTATACGAAGTTCAAGATTCTTTTTGGTACTGGTGGTAACGACTTCTCCCAAAAGCTCCGCAAACCTGGCGGCATGTTCCGCTTCTTCAAACGCGTAGCGTTTGTATGCCTCGGCAATTTCGGGATACCCCTCGCGCTCGGCGACGCGGCTCATGGCAAGATACATGCCGACCTCGCAGCATTCGCCGTTAAAGTGAGCCGCAAGATCTTTTTTAATGTCGTCTTCGACAGTGGCCGCAACGCCGACTACATGCTCGGCGGCAAAAGCCTTGTTTCCACCGCCTTCCATTTTGGTGAATTTGGAAGCCGGAGCCTTGCACTGGGGACACGCTTCGGGGGGCTTGTCGCCCTCATACACATAACCACACACTTGACACACCCATTTCATAATTTCTCTCCATAAAAAATAAATATATAAATCGGCATACGCCGAAATTCCCAAAATTACCGTTTGGCGTTTTTACAGGCGTCACATAAACCGTAAAACACGGTCCGCCTAAAATCAATGGTAAAAGGCAATTCTCCTTCCGGTATGCGGCTTGGCAGTTCCGCCGGTATGTCGATTACCGTTCCGCAGGCGCTGCAGACAAAGTGCGGGTGCGGCTCAATCATTCCGTCAAAGCGCTCTTCCCCATTAACGACTCCCAGGGAAAGGGCCTTTCCTTCTTCGTGGAACAGATTGAGATTCCGGTACACGGTTCCCAGCGAAAGGTCCGGGATGAGCGGCTTGAGCTGCTCATGCACCCAGCGGGCGCCCGGATGCGTCTTGGTAGACTGGAGCAGCCGGAGTATCGCGTCCCTTTTCTTGCTGTGCTTTTGTCCATGTTTTACCATGATAGAATAATGATAATAAGAATTATTATCATTGTCAAGCCTTTTTTTGAAATTTTGCCCAAAAATGCCGCCTTGACGAGCGGAACAAGCCACATTACCATTAAAGTAATCCCTTGAAGTATGTGGAGCTTCAGGTTATTAGCTATTCCACGGAGGTGTCGTATGGCAAAGGTCGAATTAAAGGACATTTGCAAGGTCTATGAGGGCGGTGTCAAGGCGGTCGACAAGGTCAACATTGTTGTCGAAGACAGGGAATTTGTAGTATTTGTCGGGCCTTCGGGCTGCGGAAAGTCTACAACGCTGCGCATGGTCGCCGGTCTTGAGGACATCACCGAAGGCGAACTGCTTATTGACGGGGAACGGATGAATGATGTTCCGCCCAAGGACCGGAATATCGCCATGGTGTTTCAAAATTACGCGCTTTACCCGCACATGTCGGTGTACGAGAATATGGCGTTCGGGTTAAAAATCAAAAAGCTCCCCACCGATGAAATTGACAAACGTGTCCGTGAAACCGCGCAGATTCTTGACATTGAAAAATTCCTGGACCGTAAACCCCGGGCGCTTTCCGGCGGCCAGCGGCAGCGGGTTGCGGTGGGACGCGCTATTGTGCGTAATCCCAAGGTGTTCCTTTTTGACGAACCGCTTTCGAACCTTGACGCGAAACTGCGCGTCCAGATGCGCGCGGAACTTTCCGACCTGCACCTGCGCCTGCAGGCGACAATGATCTATGTTACCCACGATCAGGTAGAGGCGATGACAATGGCCGATAAAATTGTCGTGATGAAGGACGGTCGTGTCCAGCAGATTGGCAGCCCGCTTCACCTGTACAATCATCCCTGCAATAAATTTGTCGCCGGTTTTATCGGTTCGCCGCCCATGAATTTTCTTACCCTTACAGTAGAAGAAAATAACGGCATTCTGCTGCGCGGAGAAACCTGCGCCCTAAAATCTTCGGCCGAAGCGCTCAAAAAGTATGCGGGCAGGAATCTTTATTTTGGCATACGTCCCGAAGACTTAAAGTACACGGAAACTCCTTCGGACAATTGTATTTCTGCCAGAATTACCGTGGTAGAACCGCTGGGCGCCGATATTCACCTTTGGCTTATGGCGGGGAACCAGCCGCTTGTGGTACGCACGGAACCGCACTACCAATTTAAAGTGGGCGATACGGTAAACTTTAACGCCAATATGGAAAAGGCGCAGTTCTTTGACCGTGAAACGGAGTTGTCGGTTTTGTAAGATTGTATTTGTCCGGGAACGCCGGTTAAAGGGTTCCCGAACGGCGGACAAGGGAGGGGACAATCAACGGACAGGGCTTTTTAAAGACAACCAGGAGCGGCGACTCAAAGTACGCGCGGGTTGCCAAATTTTTAATTCTGATTGGCAGTGATCGCGCGTCAAAAATTCTTTCAAGTCTTGAAGGCGATCAGATTGCCAAAATCTCAAAAGAGATCGCCGGTGTCAAAAGCATCGCGCCGGAAGAAGCCGAAGAAGTATTCCGGGAATTCAGCGGGCTGCTTGCGGGGGAATTTAATTTTTCCGGCATAAAAACGCGCGCGAATGTTTCGGGCGGTATCGAAGAAGCCCGGAATATTCTGTACGCCGCGTACGGAAAAGAAAAAGGCGAGGAAATACTCCGTAAAGCGGTAGCTGATGCCAGGCCCAATCCCTTTGAATTTTTAAAAGATTTTTCGGCCCCCGATCTTGCGCTGCTTTTTAGGGATGAGCTGCCTTCCACCGCGGCGCTGGTGTTTTCCCGGCTTCCGCCAAAACTTTCCGCCGCCGCGCTTACCCATTTTAGCGGCGAGAAAAAACTGCAGATTGCGCGGCGCATCGCGCGGCAGACGGCGGCCTCTCCCGAAGTGCTGGAACAGGTAGCCGCCGCCCTGCGGGAAAAGGCCCGCCACATCGGGTCGCATAATGGAGAGGGCGAAACGTTTGACGGCGTAAGCGCTCTGGCGGCAATTCTTAAATCCGCCGGCGGTTCGTTCGGCAAAAAAATTGTAGACGCGCTTGAAACAGAAGATCCCGGTTTGGGAAAAATTCTAAAAGGAAAAATTTATACCCTTAGCGATGTGGCGCTTGCCGCCGGCCTTCCACTGCAAAAAAAACTTGCCGCAATGAGCATACGCGACATTGTTTTGCTTTTACGCGCTGCTCCGGGCGACGACGTTAGGAAAAAAATACGAAACAATCTTTCCGCAGGCCGGCAGGAGCAGGTACTTGAAGAAGATGAAATAATGGGCGCTGTTCCCAAACTCCAGGCGGACGAGGTTGCGGACGCGTTTTTATTGTGGTTTAACCAGCGCCGCGAAGAAGGCGAAATCATTATGCTAAACGAAGACACACTGGTTTAATCCGCCGCATACCCGCCGCCGATTGCCGCCGATTATAGAATGTATTTTGTTTATACAGTATGCTTGGTTTGTTGTAAATCCAAATGGAACAGGAGTATGTTGTGCGAAAGGGAGAAACAATTGAGCATTTTGAAATACTTGAAACAGTTGATCTGGCAGAATTAAAAGCCAGGGGAATTTGGGCCCGCCACGAAAGCGGCGCGGAAGTGTTCCATGTGCTAAACGACGATGACGAAAATATGTTCGCGTTCGCGTTTTCAACGCCGCCCGAAGATTCGCGCGGAATTCCCCATATTCTGGAACATTCAGTGCTCTGCGGGTCGCAGAAGTACCCGCTCAAAGACACCTTTCTTGTGTTGGCGCGGGGGAGCCTTAAAACCTACCTTAACGCGTGGACCGCCTCGGATCGTACCGTGTATCCCGCAAGTACGGTAAATAAAAAAGATTATTACAACCTCATGGCCGTGTACGGCGACGCCGTTCTTCGTCCGCTTTTAAGCGAGTGGACCTTTTTGCAGGAAGCATGGCGGTACGAAAAAAGCGGCGGCGGGCTTGGCTATACAGGTGTTGTGTATAACGAAATGAAAGGCGCCTATTCCACCATGGATACCTATGCCCAGATCTGGTCGGTCAAGGCGGTGCTTCCCGATACGATCTACGCCCTTGATTCAGGCGGTGATCCGGACAATATTCCGGAGCTCTCGCTCAAAGAGCTCAAATCCTTTCACCAAAAATATTATAGCCCCGCCAACTGTAAAATTTTTTTGGCGGGGAATATTCCCACCAAAGATCAGCTTGAATTTCTTCACCGGAGCATTCTTGCCGATGTTTCGGCAGCCGGGTTTTCCGGCATAAAAACCCCCGGCATAAAAAAAGCAGCTCCCTGGAACGAGGCGCGGGATCATACCATTTTGTGCCCGGGCGAAAAGGGAAAAGCCCAGGTAATGATAACCTGGTGCTGCGGCGGAAAGCAGGGTAACGACCCGTATTTGGCAACGGCCCTTGGCTGTCTTTCGGAAATTTTACTTGGTCACGACGGTTCGCCGCTTTACCGCGCCCTGATTGAATCGGGTCTGGGCGAAGATCTTTCGCCGGTAACCGGTTTTGACGCCGAAATGCAGGAAGCCGTTTTCTCTGTCGGTCTGCGCGGAGTTAAAACGAGCGCTTCCGAATCCGGTGAACCGCCCGAACAAAGTTCAGTTCAAAAAAAAATAGAAGCGCTCATTCTTGGAACCCTGCGGCGCCTGGCAAAAGAAGGGCTCCCTCCCGAAGAAATCGAAGCGGCATTATTGGGAATGGAATTTTCACAGCGCGAAATAAAACGTTCGTACGGACCCTATTCGATGGTATGGCTGCGCCGATCCCTGCAGGGCTGGCTTTTTGGAAAAACGCCCTGGGACTTTTTGCTTTTTCTTCCCCTCCTTGAAAAGATAAAACAAAATCTTGCCGGCGATAAACGCTACTTTGAAAAATTAATCGAAGAACAGTTACTTGGTAATACCCACCGGTGCCTGCTTACGCTGGAAAGCGACGAACATTTTCTTGAAAAAAAAGAAGCGGCTCTTGAAGAAACAGTGCGGCAAAAAACCGCACAGATGGAGAGCGGCGAACTTGGAAAAATTAAAAAACAAAACGCCGAACTTGAAAAGATCCAGACACAGGCAGACAGTCAGGAAATGCTGGCAAAAATTCCCCATCTTTCCCGCGCCGATTTAAAGGCCGAGCCTGTCTGCGGCCCAAAAGAATTCGCCGCCTTTGCGAATAATGTTCCCTGTATGGTTCACCCGATTTTTACCAACGGCATTACCTATGTCGAATTTGCCTTTCCGCTTGATACGCTTGCGCCGGAAGATTACCTCTGGGTAACCATTTTTGCCCGTTCAATCGTATCGATGGGGCTTCCCGGCATGGACTACGGCGAAGTATCCAGCCTTCTTGCCCGCTCCGCGGGCGGATTTACCGCCATGGCGGAAGCCGGCTCCGCCGCGCCCGAAGGTGATGATAAGGGGGATTTGCTTTTTGACCGCAGCCTGCGGGGACGTGAATGGATCATCTACCGCGTTAAAATGCTCGATGAAAAAGTAAATGAATCGCTTGAACTGGCAAGACGGCTTGTTACCGAAGCCGATTTTACCGATCACCGCCGCCTTACGGATCTGATCCTTGAATTAAAAAATGATATGGAATCAAGCCTTGCTCCTTCGGGGCACGGCTATGCCGCCGATAATTCATCGCGTTATTTTTCGCGTTCAAAGGCGGCGGAAGAAATCTGGGGCGGAATCGAACAGTACTTTTTTGCCCACGATCTGGCGGCGATGAATATAGAAGAAGCGGGGCGGCGTTTAACCTCGATACGCGACGCGCTTGCGCATGACGCGGGAATATTGATAAATATTACCGCTTCTTTGGAATCGGTTCCCGCCGCCCTTAAGGCTGCGGAAAAATTCGCCGCCTTTGGTCCGCCGCGCCCGCCGCGCGGCAGAGAACCCGAAGCGTTATTCGCGTTATTTAACAAACGCAGCGAACGCACAGCGGCGGTATACGCGTCGCCCTCGCTTCGCGTTGGATTCGCCGCCCTTTCGCTTCACGGATCGGTATATGGCGCGCCGCAGGCCGCCGCCGAAGAAGTTCTTGCCCACGAGTTAAGCACCGGCGCGCTCTGGGAATCGATCCGCATGATGGGCGGCGCATACGGCGCCAATGCGAGCCACGACAACATGGAAGGAATCTTTCATCTTTCAACATACCGCGATCCCAATCCGCTCCGTTCGCTCAAAGCCTTTCCCCGTATTCTTAAGGACCAAAGCAACGTTTTATTTGATGACGATGATTTGGAAAAAGCAATCATCGGGTGTTTTTCCGGCGCGGTACGGCCCCATGTTCCTTCGCAACTGGGGATCATGGAATTTATTCGCAGTCTTTATGGAATACGCCACCGTGTCCGTAAAGACCAGCTTGAACAAATGATCGCCCTGACGCCGGAGGATCTGCGGAATTGTACGCGGGGCCTTGCGGATGACGCGCATAAATCGGCGGCTTCCCGTCCTGTAGTAATTGCCCCGCCGGCGATTGCCAAGACGGCATCCAGGGAACTCGGCGTTCCGGTGATCACGCTTCCGCTGTAGCGCAATTTTTTCGGCAAGACTAAAGCGCGGTACATTTCTTTTCCCTCATATTAATGTGGAGGAAAGTATGTATGTAACAGCGTTTGCGCCCTGCGGGGCCGATGGAATACTTATCAGGGTCGAAACCGATATTCGCCGGGGAATACCCGGCATTGATATTTCGGGTTTAGCCGAGGGAGCGGTAAAAGAGTCGCGGGAACGGATACGGGTCGCCTTTCGTAACTCCGGTTTTGGGTTTCCGCAGGATCGCGTGTTGATTAACCTGGCGCCGGCGGGAATCCGCAAAGAGGGTTCCGCGTTTGATCTGCCCATTGCGTTATCGGTTATGTCCGCCGCGGGAATTATTCCCACCGCAGGTTCGCTTTCGTATCAAATCATGATCCTGGGAGAACTTGAATTATCCGGTCGTGTACGCCCGGTGCGCGGAACGCTTGCCGCGGCTGCGGCGGGTCTGGCGGAAGGCATACGCTTTTTTATTTTTCCCCGTGAAAATGAAAACGAGGCGGCGATGTTGCTGCGCGAAAAAACAAACAATGCCCAATACGCAGCCGTTGCCGCGCTGGATGAAGCGGCGCACGCGTTGATTTTATTAAGCATCAGCGGATCGTTTCCTCCGGTGATGGAATGCGCCAGTCCGCCGGCAGCTGCGGACCCCGCCTCAATTTGGGGTGATTTTGCCGAGGTAAAAGGGCAGGAACGTTATAAACGCGCTCTGGAAATTGCCGCCGCCGGCGCGCATAATCTGCTTGTCTTTGGCCCTCCGGGAACGGGGAAAACCGCGCTTGCGCGCCGCTATCCTTCGATCACGGCGCCTCTTGACGCGGGGGAAGCGCTTGAAGTAACCAGGCTCCACAGTCTTGCCGGTCTTTTGGCGGAACGTTCCACGTTAATTAAAGAACAGCCCTTTCGCTCGCCCCATCATTCAGCAAGCGCCGAAGGTATTTTGGGCGGCGGTAGCCGCCAGATGCGTCCGGGCGAAATTAGCCTTTCCCATCTTGGCGCGCTCTTTTTGGATGAAGCGCCTGAATTCCGCGTTACCGTACTTCAATCACTCAGGGAGCCGCTCGAGGACAACGTAATTACCATTGCCCGCGCCGAGGGCCAGTTGCGGCTCCCCGCCGATTTTCAACTGATTCTTGCCGCGAACGCGTGTCCCTGCGGCAGACTGGGAACGGAGCAGGATTGTTTTTGCAGTCCCGATGAAATTCACCGCTACTGGCGAAAGTTTTCAGGCGCGCTTCTTGACCGTATTGAATTGCGCGCTCCCGCGCTTTTTCAAAAGTTCGAATGCTTAAACGAAGGGGTTTCTGAATCCAGCGCGCAGATCAGAAAACGGGTCTGCGCCGCGGTCGAAATACAACGCCGCCGTTTTAGACAAATTCCCGGCGCGGATTTTTTACGAAGCTGCCGCCGCAATTCACGCATGAGCCCCGCGCACATTGAACAATTCTGCCGCCTTGGTGAAGAAGCGGCAAAAGCGTTTCGCCGCGCCGCCCAGCAGCTTGGCTTAAGCGGACGCGCGTACCACGGCATTCTGCGCGTCGCCCGCACCATCGCCGATCTTGAAGCATCCGAACCAATCAGCGCGGAACACATCCTTGAAGCGGTACAGCACCGCCGGTCCGGCGAAAGCCCCTATGATGTTTTGGAGTAATGTCACGGCGGGAGCCGCCACCCAAGGCCTTGATAAAAAACATTACGAGGGATACTATATTTTTCATGGGGGAAAAGTATGATGTACTAACCGCCGGCGCGGGTTTTTCCGGATCGGTATTTTCAAGAGAGATGGCCGAAATGGGCAAGAAAGTACTGATACTGGAAAAAAGATCCCATATTGGCGGTAATATGTACGAAGAAGCATGCGAAACCGGCATAAGCATACACCGGTATGGTCCCCATGTTTTTCACACAAACAGTATAAAAATCGCCAATTATGTAAAAAAATTCGCGCCGTGGTTTGCATATGAACATAAGGTTTTGGGAAAGATTGGCGGGAATTTTGTGCCAATTCCGTTCAATTTTACTTCTATCGAACTGTTGTTTGAAAAGGAAAAAGCGTCCGAAATAAAAATACAGCTCGCTACCGCTTTTGGAAAAAACAAGAGGGTTTCCGTATATGAATTAATGAATCATAAAAATGACACGGTCAAAGAGTTGGGATCCTTTGTTTTTGAAAACGTGTTTAAAAATTATACGGCAAAACAATGGGGGATTCCCGCCGAACATATTGACACGGCGACAATAGGCCGCGTGCCGGTTGTGACAGGATACGACAATAGATACTTTCAGGATAAAATCCAAATAATGCCCCGGGGCGGGTATAACGCGGTATTCAGGAATATACTGGATCACAAAAATATTGACGTGCTGTTGAATGTTGATATTAAAGAAAAGGTAACTTTTAATTTAGAGAATAAAAAAGTGTATTATGAAAACAAGGCGTTTGACGGTATCGTGTTTTATTCGGGCGCGGCAGACCATTTGTTTGATTACCAATTTGGACAGCTGCCATACCGTTCGCTGGATCTTGTTTTTGAACATTATGATGTTGAGTACTTTCAGGGCGCGCCGGTTGTAAATTACCCGAATGACAAAAAGTTTACCCGCGTTACTGAATTTAAATTCTTTGGGGGGGGGGGGGGGGGGGGGGGGGGGGGGGGGGGGGCGGGGGGGG
>JAIRYT010000068.1 GCA_031267675.1 Treponema sp.
CCAGGGCCGTCTTTATCACCCACCGCAGGCGTAACAAAACGGGCAAACACAGGGAATTTTTTCCCCCGAAGTTCGGTAATGTCACGGATGCCGCCGTCAATGACAACTGCCGCTATTCCTTTTTTAAAAGCGGCGCTGGCCATGAGGTCTCCCATGACACTGTTATTTGTAGAGCCGCAGGTGTCCACCACGATGATATCTCCCGGCTGGGCAAGTCCTATTGCCTTGTGCAGCATAAGATTGTCACCCGCCCTCATGCGTACAGTCAGGGCAGGTCCCGCCGCACGGATATTGTCCGAAGCAGGCTTGATATCCGGATGCATGGTATTGAATTTATTTAAACCATCGCTTAAGGCCGGGGTCCCAAATCCTTTAAGAATCTCAAAAATCGAAGGGTCTTTTAGACGCTCAAAATCAGCGCCGATACAAAAACCTATTTTTCCGGTAAATATACGTTTCACTTCAGCTCCTTTTTTTAAGGCCGGGAACAAGGTTATATACTGCAATAGCAGTAAAAGCTACACCAAAACCTGCAAGGTTAAAAAGGAGCGGAGTCGTAAACAGCAGAACGGCGCAGGGGAACAGTATGATCCGTACTATAAAATGCAAATTTTTCCCTGCCCAGCCTATGACCGAGGTGGCCAGGATAACGCAGCCAATTGCCGCGGTAACAGCGGCCCAAATAATAAGGCCTATGGGACCTTCAAAGAGCAGCGCATTGTAGTAAACAAAAACAAAAGGAATGATAAAGCCCGTACTGGCAAGCTTTATTGCGTCCCGTCCGGTTGACCACATACCTGCCCCCGCAATCCCTGCTGCCGCAAATGTAGAAAGCGCCACCGGCGGCGTAATCGTAGACAGGGCGCCGAAGTACAAAATAAAAAGATGGGCCGCAAGCTGCGTAATACCCATTTTTACCAGCGCAGGAGCCACAAGCACCGCAAGAATCATATATGCCGCGCTGGTAGGAAGCCCCATACCAAGCAAGAGGCTTGTCAGGAACGAAAGAATAAGGGCTGTCATTAAATTCCCGTTTGCAATCCCTATGATAATACCGCTGATTTTTAACCCCAGGCCCGTCACATTAATAACATCCATTACAATACCGGCAAGGATACATGCCGCAGCAATGGCGGCAATGCCCTCTACAGAGCTTTTAAGCGCCTTTAATAGTTTTTGCGGTGTCATATTAGCCCGATTTTTTATAAATCCTACAATTAGTGTAGCGATAATCGCAAAAAAAGCAGAACGTTTTACGCTGTAATTATTTATTAATAAGGTAATAAGTACGACCAGCGGCAAAAAATACAGCCACCCTGCTTTAAAAACCGCACCGATTTTTTTTATCTGGGCATCCTCAGCCGCGGGGATATTATCTTTGCGGGCCGAAAAATAGACTGTAGCGGAAAGCGTAATATAATACAAAACTGCGGGAATAAAGGCCGCAAGGGCGATCCGCGAATACTTTATACCCGTTATTTCACTCATTAAAAAGGCAACCGCACCCATAACCGGAGGCATAATTTGTCCGCCGGAGGATGCGACCGCTTCAACAGCTCCGGCCATAGACGGTTTATAACCCACTTTTTTCATGAGCGGAATAGTAAAAGTACCTGTGGTTACCACATTTGCCGCGCCGGAACCGTTAATGGTTCCCATGAGCATACTGGAAAATACCGCTGCCTGGGCAGGGCCTCCCCGTGTTTTTCCTGTTAAAGAAAAGGCAAGATCAACAAAAAACTCCCCTGCTCCGGTCAATTCCAAAAGACACCCGAATAAAACAAAAATAAAAATGAACTGGGCAGAAACATAAAGGGTTTGCCCGTACATTCCGCTTGAAACATTCGCATAGAGATCGGTAAACAGGCGCTGAACCGAAAATCTGCCCGTATGAAACATTCCGGTAATATGATACCCGAATAAACCATAGGCAATAAAAACAATACAAATTACAGGAAGAATAGTTCCAACAACTCGCCATGCAATAAGCAGCGTGACAATAACCGCCGCGATGGCAATATAAACTTCCATGGGGGTATAAATCCCCGCATAGCGAATGGCTTTATCCTGTAACACGAGCTGATAATATGAAAGGAAAATATTGATCAAGACAAGCAGTATGTCGATTATTTTACCGCCCGGAAATTTGAGCGGCCGCGTGATGACAATATAGGCGCCTACAAAAGCCCAATGTATTGATGTTTGAAAATACGGAGTAAATGCGCCCAATGATGCCGCATATAAATGAAACAGCGCCATACCTATGGCGATTACCGCCACAACTATATCAGCTACTTTCTGCCCAAGTGTTTTTTCTCCGCCTGTTTCCATTTGGTTTTCGGCCATTCCAGTTCCTCCAAATCCGAAAAATCGGCTCTTATATCAAAAGCAAAAAACGGCAGTTTTTATTTAAGGAAGAAACCGCCGCTTTTACCGAATCTTAATTCATTACACCTTTTTCCCGGTAATATCTTACCGCTCCGGGGTGGTATTTTGAATTTGACGCTGCCGCATCTTGCAGATTTATTTCTCTGGCAGATACATGGGATTCAACAAAATCATCAGTATGTTCAAGGGATTGCTTTACAAATTCGTAAATCGCATCGTCGCTCACATCGTTATTGGCAAATATCTCGGTTACGATTTTGAGCGTATGAACATCCCCATCCATGCCGCCATAGGTATCTTTAGGGATAACATAGGGAGAAAAGTAAGGATTCTCCGAGGCTATCTTGTTGATGATGTCTTCGGAAACATCAATCATCCTGATATTTCCGCTGGCACATGCATTTACCATAGCGGCGGTGGGAGAGGCGGCAACAAAGAACGTAGCGTCAATGGTACGGTCCTGAAGTTCGGAAAGCCCTTCATCAAATGCCAGATAGTAGGGCGTAATATCCTTTTCGGGATCAATGCCGTGTTCCCGAAGAATTGCCTTTGACATTTCTACAATGGTGGTACTCGGGGGCCCCAGGCACACTTTCTTGCCGCGCATATCAGCGTAGGATGTGATATTACTGCTTTTTAAGGCTGCCATCTGCCCGCAGGAGAGATAAAGTGCCATCACCATGGAAACATTCTGCGGGTTCCCTTCGAAGGTTCCGGTCCCCGTGGTTGCCCAGTACACGCCGTCAGAATTTGACATGCCCATTTCGATGTCTCCGGTGTTACAGAGGTTGATATTTTCGACTGAACCCTTGGTGGATTGGGCAGTCACGTCCAGAAAATCAGAGAATTTGTTAACTGTCTGGGCCATAGCCGCCGCTACTATGTAATAGGTCCCGGCGGTTCCCGCTGTTCCAAGGGTAATTGATACTGGGGCCTTTGCCCCGCCGGAATCTGCCTGATTAGAGGCGTTTTCTGATTTTGAACACCCGGAAAAAACCAGTACAGCCATGATCACCAGTACCGTTATTCTTTTTAGCATCGTTTGATTCCTCCTCCACTATTTTTCGGCAACATTAATATAATTCCCCGCCTACGACAGGAAAAAAATTGGCAAAGCTTTCCGCGTATTTATATGTGTTATTTCCCGAAATACGCCGCGCATGGTTACCCCGTAAAAACGCCCGCTGGGTGTAGTATTCGATCAGGTGGCTCTGGGCCTTAAAGCACTTCATCGCATCTACTTTTTGCTCATAGCTTTCGGTAATGTCGATAAACGAACCAGGAACATACCGGCTCAATTCTGTCTGGTGCGGTTCAAATCCAAAAAGGCGCATCTGTTTGGTCGTTTTTGTACCTTCCAGGCGTACCCCGGCAGAATTACTCATAATGCTGCACCGATACACAAAATCATGGGTTTGATTGTGATCCGGATTCAGTACATCAAAAGAATCGTGAGTTATGATGATATCGGGCTGGACAGCACGTATCGCCCGGACCATACGTTCATCATGTTCCCTGGTAAACACTATTGGATAGTCTTCCATATCCCAAAATTCCATGCCGGTAATCCCGAGTATCTTTGCCGCGGCGTTTGTCTCCCCCGCACGGACAGATTTTACACTTTCGGCAGTTGCGCCTTCGGCTTTCCACAGATCATTGCTTTCACCACGAATGCCATAGCTTAAAACAATAACTTTTACCTCCGCACCGTTTTTTATATACTTAGCTATAGTACCGCCGGCACGCCATACATAATCCGCCGCATGGGCGCTCACTACCAGCATTTTTTTTCCTTCA